>JBHPCH010000039.1:0-19850 GCA_042576125.1 Thermodesulfobacteriota bacterium | reverse complement strand
AGAAAAACTCTTATTCTTTAAAATAAAAATTTTGAACCCCTAATAAGATTACTGAATCCGTGAGCCGTCGGATCTATCCCAGGTACAAGGAAGAGTCTGTTCGGCTATGGTTTTCCATGCCGGACAGGCGATGACGCAGAAAATGGGATATAGCCGATGGACACTCAATCAGCACTATTGATCGCCTCTGCCAACCGCACGGCTTCCACCGTCTTTTTCACATCATGAACCCGCAGGATTGAAACACCCTGCATGACACAGAGCGCTGAGACAGCAGCAGTAGCGACGTCCCTTTCATCCACCTCGGTGTTTAAAATCTTACCGATAAATGCTTTGCGTGAATGTCCGATGAGTACCGGACATCCCAACCCGGAAAACTCTGATACCCTTTTCAGGATCGAGAGATTATGCCCAACGCTTTTACCAAAACCGATTCCCGGGTCAATAATAAACCGTTTTTCAGAAACACCGTTTTCTGCTGCCCAGGCAAGCCTCTCCTTAAAGAAATCACTGATCTCGACGACCACATCTTCGTAATGGGGATCAACCTGCATATCAGACGGCGTCCCCTGCATGTGCATGATGATAACCGGCACATCTGTTTCCCTGACAAGACGTATCATGTCAGGATCAAATCGCAGCGCACTGATATCATTTATAATATCTGCTCCTTCATCCAGAGCCTTGCGCGCCACTTCCGCTTTAGTCGTGTCAATTGATATCGGGACTGGGGAACGTTGCCGGATCTGGCGAATAGCAGGCAGAACCCTGGAGAGCTCATCTTCAATACTCACAGGCTCGGCAAAAGGACGGGTGGATTCACCGCCAACATCGATGATGTCAGCACCTGATTCCAGCATATTTTCAATCTGGGCCGCAATACTGCTTTTGCTGAAAAAATGACCGCCATCGGAAAAGGAATCCGGGGTGACATTCAGGATTCCCATAACCAGGACTTTGCTGCCTATTTCAAGCTGCATGGTTCTATATTATTTGGGGGAAGAAATTCAGGCTTCAGGTTTCTGATCTGTTTCGGCTTCTGCACCTTCTGAATCTGCAGCCTGCTCCTCTACGGTCTTCTCATCTGCGGGCTGCTCCTCAGCCGGCTGCACATCCTTACCTTCCTCCGGCTGACTCTTCTTATCACTGGTAGACCCTGACTTGACAGCCTCAATGAGATCCTTGATGTCCTCAAGCACAATGGTCTCTTTTTCCAGCAAGGTCTTGGCCATATCATGCAGGACCTGAATATTGCCGGACAATATTTTGTGAGCTGTATCACTTGCCGATTCCACCAACTCTTTTACTTCCCTGTCAATAAGGACGGCGGTGGCTTCGCTGAAATCGCGGTGCTGGGCAATCTCCCGGCCAAGGAAAATCTGCTCTTCTTTCTTACCATAGGTCAGGGGGCCCATATTCTCACTCATGCCCCATTCGCAGACCATCTTTCTGGCCAGGGTGGTAGCCTGTTCAATATCATTGCCCGCACCGGTAGTGATATCGTGAAAAACGATACTTTCAGCAGCCCGGCCTCCAAGAAGAATGCATATCCTGTTAATCAAATACCCCTTGGAGTGTGTATACTTATCTTCCAGTGGAAGCTGCTGGGTAAGCCCAAGAGCCCTGCCCCTGGGTATAATGGTGACCTTGTGAATTGGGTCGGTATCGGGCAGCATGATGGCAACCAGGGCATGCCCGGCTTCATGATAGGCGGTAATTTCTTTCTCCTTGGGGGTGATGATCATGCTCCGCCGTTCAGCGCCCATCATGACCTTGTCCTTGGCCTGGTCGAGATGCTCCATGGTAACTTTATCCCCACCGCTGCGGGCTGCCAGGAGGGCTGCCTCGTTAACCATGTTTTCAAGGTCGGCACCGGTAAAACCAGGGGTTCCCCTGGCAATAAGCGGCCAGTCGATATTATCAGCCACTGCGGTTTTACGGCCATACACTTCCAATATTTTCTCGCGGCCCCTGACATCGGGTATGGGCACAATAACCTGCCTGTCAAATCGCCCGGGACGAAGCAAGGCCGGGTCCAGAACGTCGGGCCGGTTCGTGGCCGCAACAATAATGACTCCCTCACTTGATTCAAAGCCGTCCATTTCAACCAGCAACTGATTCAGCGTCTGTTCCCGCTCATCATGCCCACCGCCGAGCCCTGCTCCACGGTGTCTGCCCACAGCATCAATCTCATCAATAAATATAATACAGGGTGCATTTTTCTTGCCCTGCACAAATAGATCACGGACTCGGGAAGCACCCACACCGACAAACATCTCGACAAAATCAGAGCCGCTGATAGTGAAAAACGGCACTTCCGCCTCGCCAGCAATTGCCTTGGCTAAAAGCGTCTTGCCTGTACCGGGAGCCCCCGCCAGGAGAACGCCTTTAGGGATCCTGCCGCCCAATCGGGTAAATTTCTTTGGGTCCTTCAAAAAATCAATAATTTCAGACAGTTCCTCCTTGGCTTCTTCAATGCCGGCAACGTCTTTGAAAGTAACATTGGTTTCACCTTTCTCCATGAGTCGCGCCCGTGTTTTTCCGAAAGACATGGCACCACGCCCGCCCCCCTGCATCTGGCGCATGAAAAAAATCCAGACGCCGATGAGAAGCAGCATGGGAAACCAGGAAACCAGGATAGTCACGTACCAGGGAGTGTCTTCCTTCTGTTTAACTGAAATATCTACGCCGTTTTTGCGCAGCATGGGGATAAGTTCCGAATCGTCAGGGGTTACCGTCCTGAAATCATTGCCTCCCCTGATAGCGCCGGTAATTTCATCACCTTCAATGGTAACCTTGGCTATTGCGCCGGATTCGACACTATTCACAAAATCACTGTAAGAAATATCCGTATGCTGAAGTTGTGGTTTATTAAAAAGATTAAATAAGAGGATCATGGTTAAACCGATAACCAACCACATGCTCAAGTTTTTATAAAATGTGTTCAAAATTCAGCCCCCGATACGAGTAAAAAAAACTTCCGGCATTTATCACCGGAATTATTTTTATAAATAATTTTAATATATTTGAATATAGCAACCATACAGAAAGTAATCAAAAATAAAGATAAGTGCTGACACCTAAAAAGTCCACCCTAACCTTCAGATATCAGCCTAAAAATATTCCTGAATCGCTTTAACCTGTATTTCTTTCTCTCTTACCGTCTCCAGCGCCCTTACCATCGACAGAGCTCCGCTTGTGGTTGTGGTATACGGCAGGTGATAATCGAGAGCGCTCCTCCTGATGGAATAGGAATCCTCTGTTGTTCTGGACCCCAATGAAGTATTAATTATCCACTGGATCTGATTGTCCTGCACCTTATCAAGAATATGCGGCCTTCCCTGGGATATCTTGTTGACCATGGTACAATCAACGTTGTGTTCACTTAAGAATGCTGCAGTACCGGTTGTGGCCAGTATGGAAAAACCAAGACTTAAAAGACGCTGTGCCAACGGCAGAACCGCAGCCTTGTCGGCATCACGCACACTGATAAGCACATTACCCTTAACCGGCAACTGGTGGCCCGCGGCCAGCTGAGACTTGGCAAAGGCAATTCCCACTGAACTGTCAATTCCCATTACCTCTCCGGTTGATTTCATTTCAGGACTCAATAATGTGTCTACATTTGCGAACCGGTCAAAGGGAAACACCGCCTCTTTTACTGCCCAGTGGCTTACTTCGACCTCACTGGTCAAACCCAGATCGACAAGTTTCATGCCCATCATCACCTTGGTTGCCAGTTTTGCCAGCGGCACTCCTGTTGCCTTGCTGACAAAAGGTATAGTTCGCGAAGCCCTGGGGTTGACCTCCAGAACATAAAGTTCGTTATCCTTGACTGCGAACTGGACATTCATCAATCCTATGACTTTCAATTCTTCTGCCATGGCCTTTGAGGCCGTCTTTATCTCCTGAATCATTTCCTTGGATAAAGAATGGGGGGGCAGGACGCAGGCAGAATCGCCGGAATGGATTCCCGCCTCTTCGATATGCTCCATAATACCGCCAATAATGGTTGTATCACCATCAGAAATTGCGTCAACATCCACCTCAATGGCATCTTTCAGGAACTTGTCAATAAGTACAGGGTGCTCAGAAGAAACAATAATGGCAGAAGTCATGAACTCTTTTATTCCCTTCCCGTTATAGACTATCCGCATGGCCCTGCCGCCGAGGACATAGGAAGGCCGCACCACAACAGGATACTCAACACGTTCTGCAATAGCGAGAGCCTCCTCCAGGGTACGGGCGGTTCCATTGGCAGGTTGCTGCAGGTCAAGTTTCTGCAGAAACTGCTGAAACCGCTTTCGGTCTTCCGCCCTGTCAATGGAATCGGGAGATGTACCGACGATTGGCACCTTTTTTTCGGCAAGGGGCACAGCCAGGTTCAGCGGTGTCTGGCCCCCGAACTGGACAATAACACCATCCGGCTTTTCACATTCAATAATATTAAGCACATCCTCCCGGGTCAGGGGCTCAAAATAGAGCTTGTCCGAGGTGTCATAATCTGTACTTACTGTCTCCGGGTTGCTGTTAACCATTATGGATTCAATACCCATTTCCTTCAAAGCAAAGGAAGCGTGGACACAGCAGTAGTCAAATTCTATCCCCTGCCCGATACGGTTGGGTCCACCGCCGAGGATTATAACCTTTTTGGTACTGCTCACCCTGGATTCATCTTCGGTCTCGTAGGTTGAGTAATAATAAGGCGTGTAGGCCTCAAATTCTGCCGCGCAGGTATCAACCAGTTTATAGACCGGGGCCATATCCTGTTTCAGACGGAGTTCGCGGATATCATCTTCCGTGGTGCCGGTAAGGTAAGCAATATGAAAATCGGAAAATCCCTGTTGCTTGATCTTAAGCAAGAAATCCTTGTCCAGGCCGTGGAAGCCTGCCTCCTTAATACTGGCTTCAGTCTCGACCAGTTGCTTAAGGTTATTGAGAAACCAGGGGTCAATATACGTCAGGCGGTAGAGATCCTCGATACTCCTGCCGCGCCGCAGGGCTTCATATAAACAGAAAATTCTAATTGAATTCGGGGTGACAAGTTTTCCTTCAAGTTCTGCCTCATCCATGAAGACAAGAGAATCTTTGCCGTCATCCCCAAAACCCATACGCCCAATCTCGAGGGAGCGCACCCCTTTCTGGAAGGCCTCTTTAAAAGTACGGCCAATTGCCATGGTCTCACCTACGGATTTCATGGCCGTGGTAAGAACATCCTCTGCTTCCGGGAATTTTTCAAAGGTCCAGCGCGGTATCTTGACCACACAATAGTCAATTGTCGGCTCAAAGGAGGCATATGTTTCCCTGGTAATATCATTGGGTATTTCATCCAGGGTATAACCCACTGCAAGTTTTGCAGCAATCTTGGCTATGGGAAACCCTGTAGCCTTTGAAGCCAACGCCGAACTCCTGGAAACCCTGGGGTTCATTTCAATAACCATCAACTCACCATCTACAGGGTTGACGGCAAACTGCACATTCGAACCACCGGTTTCCACCCCTATTTCCCGCATGATATCTATTGAGGCGTTTCGCATATGCTGATATTCCCTGTCCGTCAGGGTCTGAGCAGGTGCAACGGTTATAGAATCACCGGTATGAACCCCCATGGCATCCATGTTCTCAATGGAGCAGACGATCACAACATTGTCATTCTTATCCCGCATAACCTCGAGTTCGTACTCCTTCCAGCCAAGAAGGCTTCGCTCAAGCATAACTTCGTCATTCAGGCTGAGATCTAAGCCTGCAGTTGAAAGTGCTTCGAGTTCCTGCATGTTATAAGCAACACCACCGCCGGTACCACCCAGGGTGAAACTCGGTCGAACAATAATGGGAAAACCGATTGTATCAACGGCAGCCAAGGCATCTTCAACCGTATGAACGATGACGCTTTCAGGTACCTTCAAGCCGATTTTTTTCATGGCAGCCCGGAATTCTTCCCGCCCTTCAGCCTTGCGAATAACCCCAATGTCAGCTGCCAGCAGCTCAACTCCAAACTTTTCCAGTACCCCCATTTCCGCCACTTTGATGGCAGTATTTAACCCCGTCTGACCACCCAAAGTCGGTAACAGGGCATCAGGTCGTTCCTTTTCTATAACCTTGGCTACCATTTCCGGAGTAATCGGTTCAATATATGTCTTATCAGCCAATTCAGGATCTGTCATGATGGTAGCAGGATTAGAGTTGATGAGTACCACCTCATACCCCTCCTCTTTCAAGGCTTTTACCGCCTGGGTCCCTGAATAGTCGAATTCACATGCCTGGCTGATAATTATGGGGCCAGAGCCGATAATGAGAATCTTCTTGATATCTGTACGTTTTGGCATTGGTTTGCTGATTGTAGTATTTTATATGTCTATGAGGCAACGGCTGACATTGCCTGTACCTAAAGCACTATAATTTGGTGCTCAATTCCTATTTCATCATCTCAATAAACCGGTCAAACAGGTAGAGAGAATCATGAGGTCCCGGGGCATTCTCTGGATGATACTGCACTGAAAATGCCGGGAACCTTTTATGCTTCATGCCTTCTAAGCTGCCATCATTGAGGTTAACATGGGTTAGTTCCACCTCTTCAGGGTCAAGACTGTCCAGATCCACACAAAAACCATGATTTTGCGAGGTTATTTCTATGTGACCTGTCTCCAGGTCCTTAACAGGCTGATTGGAGCCACGATGACCAAACTTAAGCTTATATGTCGTGCCGCCATAGGCAAGCCCCAATATCTGGTGTCCAAGACAGATACCGAAAATCGGTTTTTTTCCGAGAAGTTCCCGGACTGTCTCTACAACCCCTGCAACCCCTGCAGGATCTCCAGGACCATTTGACAGAAAAATCCCGTCGGGCTCTAAACCCAGAATTACATCAGGGCCAGCCTCTGCTGGCACAACCTGAACACTGCAGCCTCTATCCGCCAGAATTCTCAACTGGTTGTATTTAAGTCCGTAATCGATAGCAACAACCTTATATTCGCCGCTGGCGGAAGAAGAAAATCCTTCACCATCAACGGGGCCTGTCTCCGACCAGCCATAAGGCTGCCCGCAGGTTACTTCCTGCACCAGGTCCCGGCCCACCAATCCCTCCGAATCCCGGGCCATTTTAACCAGCAGTCCCGGATCAAGCGTCTGGGTTGACACTACCCCTTTCATGGCTCCGGCCTGACGGATATGTCTGGTTAAGGCCCGTGTGTCTATATTTTCAACTCCCAAAACCCCGTACTCCTGAAGAAAAGCTGCCAAGGTTTTTGTTGAACGAAAATTACTGGGTATTGCATTATATTCTTTTACCAGGAAGGCTTCCGGTTGGATACCCTTTGACTCCATGTCTTCCGGATTTATACCGTAGTTGCCTATCAGGGGATAGGTCATCGTGACAATCTGTCCCTTATAGGAAGGATCTGTCAGCACCTCCTGATAACCTGTCATTGCTGTATTAAAGACAATTTCACCAAATGCCTCCCCCGGGCCGGTGAAAGATTCTCCTTCAAAAACTGTTCCATCCTCTAGAGCGACAAGCGCCTTCATACTCTTTCCTTCTTCTGCCTGTTTTAAATATCCCTGAATCCGGGGCGGAAAGCTTTTTAAAGCTTATCAGTCCCCGAGTAATCGTGTGATATTTTTTTATAGTTGCGATGTCCACACATTGCAAACACCAAATTTTTCATTGACTAAGAACCTCTTTTACCAATTCTGCCTGTTTTCGGGCCGACCCTTGCTGTGTAGATGCAACTTCCCAAGCCCGCTGTCCGGCAGTGACATACTCTTTCGGGTGGTTCATGAAATAGAGAATAGACTCCGTCAGGGCTTCAGGCCCTTTAACCGGAAAACCTCCACCAGCTGATTCAAGAAGCTCTGCAGCATCAGAAAAATCCTTCATGCTCGGCCCATAGAACACCGGTTTGCCGAATAATGCTGCCTCCATAATATTATGACCACCACGTTCAACCAGGCTGCCTCCACTAAACACATACGAAGCAATCGAGTAGATGCCGGCAAGATCTCCCATGGAATCAACAAGGACAGTGTCAGTCTTACGCTCAGTACTTTTCAAATCGCTCAACCGTTCAAAGGGAATCTGCTTCCGCTTGAACATTGCCTCTACATCCGGCAAACGCTGTAAATGTCTTGGAGCCAAAACCCAGACCAGATCCTGCATCCCAGTTGCCTTTTTCAGATCCAGAAAAACCCTGAGCAGCATCTCTTCTTCACCGGTATGAGTACTTCCTGCAACGAAAAGAGACTGGCCCTGATGCAAATTCAACCAATGTCGATATTGTTCTTCGCTCTTAGGTGCCAGGCTTGTAATATCCTGATCATACTTGGCATTACCAAGCACCCTTATTTTTTCCGGCTCAGCCCCCAGGCTTATAAACCGTTTAGAATCAGACTGCCTGATTACGGAAATCATTGAAAAACAGTCTAGTATTTTTTTCATCAACCCTTTTGCCAGCTGATAGCGCTTAAATGACCCTTCGCCTAATCTGCCATTTAACATAACAAGTTTATGGCCTGACCTCTTAGCTTGCATCAGTAAAGCAGGCCATAGCTCAGTCTCCAGGCAAATATACACTGTAGGCTGAATCTTTCTAATTACTCTGTCTACAATTCCAATAAGATCAAGGGGTGCATATATACAGCGAACCTTATTGCCTGTCTGTTTTCTGGCAATTTCCATGCCCTGCTCTGTCATGGTTGAGAGGACAAATTCAGCCTCCGGTAAAATTGCTGCAAGTTCCTTAATCAATAATCCGGCGAGTTTAACCTCACCGACCGAAGCGCCATGCAGCCATATCCTCAAATTCCGGCCATTATTTTTCCATTTACTTCCAAGAAAACCGAACCTCTGGCCCAAGCCTTCGCGATAACGACCTGTACATATACTATAAAGGAGCAGAACAGGGGCCCCTATAATAAACGTCAACCAGCCTAAAAGTTGATAAAGTCCGTAAAGCAACGGTATATGCTACCTGAATGAAAATTGAATTTTATGGGCTATAGAAAAATCGTGTCATTTAACTCTTAATCCCTCTTTTCGTCAATATAATTATAGGCTCTAAAGATGACTTTTGCCTTGACAATCGACATATGGCCTTGTAATCAACGTGAACCTTTTATCAAAGCTTTTCACCAAACAAAATTTACTTGGCTTGATGATAATTTCTTACCGGCAAATCGACAGGTTAGTTAGGTTTTATTGCCGGCATGACAAGGAGAGACATTATGAAACGTTACCTGCTGGTATTTATTATTTTTTTAATTGCACTCTGCAACAGCACAAAAGGGGAAATCATGGCTGCTGAAACAAAACTCGACGATGGCTTATATGCTAAACTTAACACCTCGAAGGGCGAAATAACCCTTAAACTTGAATTCGAAAAAACTCCTTTGACCGTTACGAACTTCGTAGGTCTTGCCGAGGGTACAAAGGACTTTAATGATTCCGCCGGCAGGTCAAAGGGCCGCTATTATGACGGCCTTAAATTTCACCGGGTAATTGATAACTTTATGATCCAGGGCGGCTGTCCTCTCGGGTCAGGAACAGGCGATGCGGGTTACAAATTTCAGGATGAATTCGACCCGAGTTTGAAACATGACCGCCCGGGAATTCTCTCCATGGCAAATGCAGGTCCCGGCACTAACGGCAGCCAGTTTTTTATCACCCATGTCCCCACACCATGGCTTGACAACAAACATTCTGTCTTCGGACATGTTGTCTCAGGCATGGACGTTGTTAACTCAATCAAGAAGGGTGACACCATAACCAGTGTTGAAATTATCAGGGTTGGCGACAAGGCACAATCTTTTAAAACTGACCAGGAAGCATTTGATAAGCTGCTTGGCGAATCGGGTAAGAGAAAAGCTGAAAAAAAGCAAAAACAAAGTGAAGAAGAGATGGCCGTCATCAAAAAGAAATGGCCGAATCTTCATAAAACAGATTCAGGTCTGATGTATCAGATTGAAAAAGCTGGACGGGGTGACGAAAAACCAAATCCCCGGGATGTTGTGAGTGCTCATTATACAGGCATGTTTCTTGATGGCCGTAAATTTGACAGCTCTGTTGACCGAGGAGAGCCTATTCGCTTCCCGGTTGGTGTAGGCAGGGTTATCAAAGGCTGGGATGAAGCACTGCTTGATATGAAGAAAGGAGAAAAAAGGATCCTGGTCATACCACCGGATCTGGCTTACGGCTCAAGAGGACGGGGCCCCATCCCTGGAAATTCAACCCTGGTCTTTGAAGTGGAATTGCTTGACTTCTAAAAGAAAGGTTCGATGTGCAAGATATACAGTACGGGGTAAAACACTACACCTCATACCGTTTTAAGATGGCAAAGTAAAAAGTTGATATACAAGGAGCACCCCGCTAGGGGGTATAAATGGTGATTTACGAAAGCGCAGGTGCTGTGAAACGAATGCCCTTGGGGTGCATACATATGGTATGTCGAGCATTACGTGAATCTGTTACGACGCATTAGGACAATTTTTTAATAAGCCATCAGTATTTCAGCCCCACCCTTTGCCTGACAAGGTCAAGGGTTGGGGCTGCTTTATCCCTTGCCTTCTGGGCCCCTTGGGCAAGTATCTTTTTCAGAGAATCCTTATCCTGTAGAAGTTCGGCCCGCTTCTCACGGGCTTCTTTAAAATAATCTCCTATGAGGTCTACAAGCTCCAGCTTGATATAACCGTACGCAGCCCCCCCTTCCACATAGAGTTTCCTCACTTCAGCCAACCTGTCAGCAGGGGCAAACAGCTTAAAAATATTGTAAAGGTTGCAGGCATCCGGATCCTTGGGTTCCTCAACCGGCGTGGAATCAGTCTGGATTGCCATTACCTGTTTCTTGAGTTGTTTTCCTTCCAAAAAGATGGGAATGGTATTGCCGTATGATTTTGACATTTTCTGGCCATCTGTACCTGGCACTGTGGAGACACTTTCTTCTATAGCCGGCTCAGGAATAACAAAGGTTTCACCAAAAATATGGTTGAATCGCATGCCGATATCCCGTGCAACCTCCAGATGCTGTTTCTGATCTTTGCCCACAGGTACGACCTCTGCCTGGTAAAGCAGAATATCTGCCGCCATCAAAACAGGATAGGAAAACAGGCCATGGCTTGGTGCTATGCCCTTGGCTACCTTGTCCTTGTAAGAATGACAACGCTCAAGAAGCCCCATGGAGGTAAGGGTTGAAAGTACCCATGTCAATTCAGTCACCTCCGGCACATCACCCTGTACCCAGAAAATACACTTGTCAGGGTCCAACCCCAGGGCAATAAAATCTGCTGCCGCCTCAAGGGTGCCTACAGCAAGTTTTTCCTTGTCATGTACTGAGGTCATGGCATGCAGATTAACAATAAAAGCATAGAGTTCAGCCCTTTCCATATTACGGATCATGGGCAGCATCATGCCGAAGTAATTTCCTATATGCAGTTGGCCTGAAGGCTGAATACCTGACAATATCTTCATTTAATTATCCTTATAAATATGTATAAATATTTCCTTAGCTTTACTAAATTTTCAAACCTGTACAGGATCGAGAAATTTTCTTCTCCTGACATCTTTCCGACCTTTGCCGATGCCATTTCACGCAGCCGAGCAGTGCAGAAATAACCGGACATACGCGAGAGGTAAGCGGAGCCATTTTGGCGCAGACTCCGACTGTCTGAGTCCGCCTCAGGCGGACGAGTTTCGCAGCGCCCGGTTATTTCGAACAGCACAGGTAGTCCGCCGTAGGCGGGCCAGCAGTGTGACTTGATCACACGGCGAGTGAACGGCTGCCCTTTCTTTTTGTTTCTTTTTCTTTCGGGCAAACAAAGAAAAAGAAAGTTAGCATAAAAAAATTACCATGTATAGAGACTAATCAAATCAAAAAAACTGTTGCTTTCAGAAAAAATCATGGGTCCTTCAACTAAGCATTATAGCCATCAGGCAAGCTTTATATGTTGGGCGGGATGATAAAAAAAAAGGAGGACACGGGCAACTATATTTTCCGCATCCTCCTTGAAGTTATGATTTTATATTTTTTACGACAGACTTATGGAAGCCTATTTTACCTCCTCAAAATCAGCATCAACAACATCCTCGTCTGTTTTGCCTTCACCAGCCTGGCCGCCGCCACCTGCTTCTGGGCCGCCGTCGCCCGGCTGCGGTCCTGCCTGATCCTGTGTGGCTTGTGAGTACATAATCTCGGCCAGTTTATGTGAAGCCTGGGTCAATGACTCGGTTCCCTTTTTCAGATCATCAAGATTATCTCCTTTCTCTATGATCTTCTTCAGGGATTCTATTTCCTTTTCAACATTGGCCTTGGTTTCTGCATCCACCTTGTCACCAAGATCCTTCAAACTTTTCTCAGTTGCATATACAAGAGAATCAGCCTGGTTTACAGCCTCAACCAGCTCCTTGCGTTTCTTATCCTCTTCGGCATGCAGTTCAGCATCCTGCTGCATTTTCTTGATTTCATCTTCTGAAAGGCCGCTGGAAGCTGTGATCTTGATTGACTGTTCCTTGCCGGTTCCCATATCCTTTGCAGAGACATGCAGTATACCATTGGCATCCAAATCAAAAGTTACCTCAATCTGCGGTAAACCTCGTGGTGCAGGAGGTATCTCTGTCAACTCAAAACGTCCTATAGTCTTGTTATTTGACGCCATTTCCCTCTCGCCCTGCAGCACGTGAATCGAAACTGCCGGCTGATTGTCAGCCGCTGTCGAGAAAATCTGGCTCTTTTTAGTCGGCACCGTGGTATTTTTTTCAATGAGCTTGGTGAATACACCGCCCAGGGTTTCAATACCCAAAGAGAGAGGAGTAACATCAAGGAGAAGAACATCTTTCACGTCTCCCCGAAGCACACCGCCCTGGATCGCGGCACCTATTGCAACGACCTCATCTGGATTCACGCCCTTATGGGGGTCCTTGCCGAAAAGTTCCTTAACTTTCTCCTGGACTTTAGGCATTCTTGTCATACCGCCAACCAGAATGACCTCATCGACATCAGATGCGGAAAGACCGGCGTCTTTTAATGCTATTTTACAGGGTTCAACAGTACGCTCAATCAAATCCTCTACCAGGCTTTCAAGTTTTGCTCTGGTGAGCTTTATATTAAGATGTTTGGGGCCTGAAGAATCCGCTGTAATAAACGGCAGGTTTATATTGGTTTCCATGGTGGTGGAAAGTTCCATCTTGGCCTTTTCGCCCTCTTCCTTGAGACGCTGCAAAGCCATCTTGTCCTGCCGCAGATCAATGCCCTGGTCACGCTTGAACTCATCAGCAAGCCAGTTGACGATTCGCATATCAAAATCCTCACCGCCAAGGAACGTATCACCATTGGTCGATTTTACTTCGAATACGCCATCCCCGATTTCAAGAATAGAAATATCAAACGTTCCGCCACCAAGGTCAAAAACAGCAATTTTCTCTTCACCTTTCTTGTCCAGGCCATAAGCCAGTGAGGCTGCAGTAGGCTCGTTTATGATCCTCTGCACATTCAAGCCGGCAATACGCCCTGCATCCTTGGTTGCCTGACGCTGACTGTCGTTGAAGTAAGCGGGTACAGTTACTACGGCATCAGTAACCGTTTCTCCGAGGTACTCCTCAGCAGTCTGTTTCATTTTGGTAAGTATCATGGCGGAAATTTCCGCAGGTGTATAAACCTTGCCTTCAGCTTCCACGGAAACTTCACCGCTCTTGCCCTCTACAATCTTGAAAGGACTGACCTGAATGGATTTGGTTACTTCAGAATCAGTAAATTTCCTGCCGATCAAACGCTTGATGGCATAAAGTGTATTAGACGGATTCGTTACAGCCTGGCGCTTTGCAACCTGGCCAACCAGACGCTCATTACTCTCTGAAAAAGCTACCACTGAAGGTGTTGTCCTGTTGCCTTCAACATTGGCTATAACCTTTGGCTCACCACCTTCCATGACAGCGACACAAGAGTTTGTTGTACCCAAGTCAATTCCAATTATCTTACTCATTCTTGCATTCTCCTTTTATATCTATATCTTCTTTATCATTAAAAAAAACAATCAGGTGCTACTCGGTAATTCTCTGAATTACAGCTTATAATTTACAATGTGCACGATCTCTTCGTTGTCAAGACCCTGCTCCAAGTGGTTTAGAAACAATGACTTTGGCTGGCCGCAAAAGCCTCTCCTTATAAAGATACCCTTTTTGAAACTCCCGCAAAATGAAGTTAGGCTCCATCTCATCGGTTTCCTCCATGGCAATTGCTTCATGTATATTCGGATCAAAAGGCTCTCCTACACTTTTTATGGCCTTAACCCCGAATTTCTCAAGCGTTGCCAGGAGGCCGTCCCTTGTAAGTTCTACACCTTCGAGCAGGCTATCAATATTATTTGCTTCCTGGGCCTGATCCATGGCCCGTTCAATATTGTCAATGCCCGGGAGCAATTCCTTTAATACGTTTTCCTCTGCATATTTCAGGGAAGTGTCCCGTTCCCGCTCTAATCGTTTTTTGGTGTTTTCAAAGTCAGCAGCCAGACGCAGCACCTTTTCCTCACTCTCCTGCAGTTTATTCCTGGCTTCTTCCAATGCTGCGGCCATATCCTGTTCATCCTCATGGGAGAGGATATCATGTCCAGTTTCTTCCACAGCCTCTTCATGAACAGAAGACTCAACCTGCTTTTTCTTTTTTCCTGTCACTCCTATCTCCTAATCCTTTAATTGAATCAATTATCCAATACAATTAAATGCAGTAACTCCATATAATTATAAAAAAACATCGAGATGGGGGGAACAATAAGTATGGCCCCAAGCCTTGTCAAGGCAGGGGAAAAACAAAAAGCCCCTCCTTGTTCGATAACAGGAGGGGCTTTGCTGAACTGGATTGATTTACAGGTTTATCAGCTGGCAAGATAAATTTTGATTGAATCTGCAATAGTATTAAAAATTTTCCGGAACAGTTCCTCGTCGGTTTCAAGCAGGGTGGAACGAAAGCCCTGCAGTTCGGTGGCGAACGAGGATAATGGCACAACACACACACCTGTAGCACCGAGCAGATAATAAACAAACCGTTTGTCAAGTGAGACGCCGGGCTGGTTCACCAGTGATTCAACATGAGCCTTGACTTCCGGGTTATCGATGGGAAGAATTTGTTTGTTATTCAGCCTGCCATCTTCAAAAACCACACTCATGTAAAAGGCACCGTTGGTACGGTTCACCAGGACACCATCCAGATTCTTTAAGCAGTCATAAGCGATATTTGAAAACTTTTCATACCGTTTTATCCTCAGCTCAAGATAGTCTTGATATTGAGGATGGGTCACCACCCTCGGCATAACCAGTTGGGGCAGCGTTGTCGAACAGACCTCCAGCATCTTGGCATTAACAATTGACTGAATGTATTTCTCAAACATCGGATCTTTATGACCGTTATATACCTCTATCCAGCCACAACGGGAACCGGGCCAGGGCATCTCCTTTGAAATGCCTCGCATGACTATGGCCGGGACATCATCGATGAGGTCGGAAACCGGCAAAGTAGTGTAGCCGTTATATATAATGTTGATATATATTTCATCGCAGACCACAAAAAGATCATATTTCTTGGCCAGTTCCACCATCCCTTTGATAATTTCAACAGGATATACAGCCCCTGTAGGATTATCAGGATTAATTATCAGGATGCCTGCCACAGCGGGATTATATTTTATACGCTTCTCAAGATCATCGAGATCCGGATACCAATGATGATGGGGGTCCAGTCTATAGGTAACAGGCCGGTCTCCGGCATGGGCAGCCTCTGCTGAAGAGTGTGTTGTATAGCTTGGTGTGGGCACGACAACCCGGGCGGTCCTCTTTAAAAATCCAAAAACCTTGCTGATCGCATCACCGAGACCGTTAAAAAAGATAATATCATTGGGGCCGATCTGGACCTTGCCTCTTTTGTTCGTCTGTTCTGCAATAAATTCCCTTGTCGCCAGAACGCCCTTGGTAGGACTGTAGCCATACGTCGCATCTTCCTGTACCGTTTCCGCGACAATGTCCTTCATCCATTGGGGCATATGCTCCCCTTTGGCCACCGGGTCACCAATGTTTTCCCAGTAGGTTTTCATTCCGAGTTCTTCCAGCTTTTCACCGACAGCGACTATGTTACGAATCTCATACGTCAACTCACCGGCACCTATATGAACAATATCTGTTCTCATACTTTCACTACGCTCCTCAGCGTTTTTATAATTTTTGAGACATTATTAAATGTCCTGTTTCGTTATTTATATGTTTTGTTTGAAACAAACCGGGCGAACACCAAATTCCCAGTGTTCGCCCGGTATCAAGCATACCTATCAATAAAAAGCTTATTACCACAGGCTGCAAAGTTAGTCAATCTACTCAGCAGCAGTTATATAATTGAGAAACACCTGACGGCACGACTATTCATTCTCATACTTATTGAGTTTACTTAAAAGAGTCTTACGGGTAATGCCAAGGCGCCTGGCAGCCTCACTTTTATTGCCGTCCGCTTCATCAAGAATTTTTAATATCACCATCTTTTCAGCTTCTTCAAGAGAAGAAGGCAAACCTTCCATTCCGGCAGTGAGTACTCCGCTTTCCTCCTGGACCCATTTTATAATGGGTATCGGCAGGATCTCTTCATCAAGATAGTCCCCACGCATAAGAATAACACCCCGCTCCATGGCATTTTCCAATTCGCGCACATTCCCTGGCCATGGATAACGAAGCATAATATCCATGCAACCGGGAGTGATTCCCGAGACCCTTCGTTTGTTTTTCTCTGCATATTCCTGCAAAAAGTGTTCAGCCAAGAGAGGAATATCGTCCCGCCTTTCCCTAAGGGGTGGAACTTGCAGAGAGACAACGTTCAGGCGGTAATAAAGGTCTTCACGAAAACGGCCCGCTTTTACCTCATCCTCCAGAATACGGTTTGTAGCAGCCAGCAGTCTGACATCAACATCAATCATTTCATTACCTCCGACCCGCTGCAGTTCATGCTCCTGTAACACCCGCAGAAGTTTGACCTGCATGGCCGGAGATGTTTCACCTATTTCATCAAGAAAAAGCGTGCCAAGGTCTGCCTGGACAAATTTGCCATCCTTACGCCGGTCTGCACCTGTAAAGGCACCTTTTTCATGGCCGAACAGTTCTGATTCAAGCAGATTTTCCACCAGGGCGGCACAATTGACTTTTACAAAAGGACCATTTTTTCGTGCACTGTTATGATGTAACGCAGAAGCAATTAACTCCTTCCCTGTTCCCGAGTCCCCGGTAATAAGGACTGTTGCCTCGGTGGGGGCTACAAAAGAAATCATTTCCAGCAGATCCAGCATCTTCTGGGATTTGCCGATAATTCCTCCAGTGTCTATTGCATCTCTTTTCCGGGACTTTGCATCTTCTTTTACCTCCACCACCTGTTTATGGTCCAGGGCGCGGGCCATGGTAAGACGTAACCGGTCAAAATCAAGCGGTTTGGTCAAATAGTCATGGGCGCCGATTTTGATGGCCTCCACCGCTGCATCCACCGAAGAATAGGCTGTCATAATGACAACCGGGATGGCAGGGTTATAGGCATGAATTCTCTTCAAAGCTTCCATGCCGTCCATTTTCGCCATACGGACATCCATAAGTATGGCATCATAGGAGTGCTCTTCTACTGCTGCAACAGCCGTTGTACCATCATCAGCCTCTTCAACATCCCAGCCCCATTCACTGAACATGGAACTCAACATAAAACGATGTGACCTGTCATCATCAACAACCAGAACTTTTACAGGTTTTCCCTTTGATTTCACCTTGCGTATCACCTTCTTTGAGATATCCTTGTTTGTTTTTCTCAAAAAGGTATACATTGACCTCCTTGATTACTCAACAAATTTTATGCCTGTTTGCATGTAAAATGTGATTACATATTATTACGTTAGTATTCTGCCAGGCATACAGTAGAGTATCTGAATCAGGGATATTGGGCTGGATATTTATTATTTTTGCAAACTCTATTTATAATGAGCTCAGGAAATCTGCATACTGTGTTGATTGAAAAACTTGTTCCCGGAGGTCTTGGTCTTGCCAGACTGACAGGGGGGATGGTTGTTCTGGTGCGCTATGTACTTCCGGGTGAAAGAGTGGTGGTTCGTGAGAAGAAACGCCGGAAAGACTTTATTTCAGCCACACCCCATGAAGTTCTGACACCCTCTCCAGACCGTATTAATCCGCCATGTCCCTTCTATGGTCACTGCGGAGGCTGTGACCTGCAGCATGCCACATACAATGCCCAAATCCACCTGAAAAAAGAAATCCTGTCAGAAAGTATACAGCGGGGTGCAGGGGATATTTTTTCTGATGCTGGTATATCTATGCAATCTGCCCTTGCCTCACCGAAGGAGTTCGGCTACCGGCAGCGTATTCGTTTACAGGTACAAGGAGAAGGGCAATACGGTTTTTTCCGCACTGAATCCCATGTTCTGCAGGCTGTTACAAAATGTCTGATTGCAAGTCCCCCCCTGAATACAGTTCTGCAGCAACTCCACTCCAATGAATCCTTTATAGAACTTGGCCGGTATTGCACTGCCATTGAATTACTTCTCAATCCGGACAGCAATGATACTTTTATGCTTTTACACTTCAAACGAAAACCAAGACCGAGGGACTCTGTCATGGCTGCAGATTTAGTCAACGATACAAACGATCTCTCCACAATCCTTATGCAGGTTGATGGCTATGGGCTGTTTGATCCTCTGGGGCAGAAATTCGTATCCAAGCCACCACATTTATCTCAAAGCCTTTCCATCGGGAAAATACACCAGAATCTGAGGATCACCTGGGAGGCTGGTGGTTTTTGCCAGGTAAACCTCGAACAAAACATACATTTAATAAGTCTTATTCTGGAAATGGTCAAAAAGGGTCCCCATAAAAAGGTATTGGATCTCTATTGCGGCTATGGAAACTTTTCCCTGCCGGTGGCTCAAGTTGCTGATGAAGTATTGGGAATTGACAGTCAGAATGCTGCCATCAGAAGCGCTAAGCGAAATGCCATGCTTAACGAAGCCCATAACTGCCATTTTATAAAAAAACAGGTGGAGGCTGGTGTTAAATCCCTTCTGGCTGCCGGTGAAAAGTTTAATACCGTTATCCTTGACCCACCCCGGCAAGGTGCTTTTGCTGTTGTTTCCTTGCTTGCCGGTCTGGGGGCTGATCAGATCATCTATATATCCTGCAATCCTGCAACACTGGCACGTGACCTGACCAATTTATATCATGAAGGATATACATTATCATGCCTGGCTCCGGTGGATATGTTTCCCCAGACCCATCATATGGAAAGCGTTGCACTGTTGAAAAAAACAACCCCGTAAACAAAAAAAACGCACTTTGCCTTCCGGGTTTTCTTCACCTTTGTTCAGGTATATTATATTGACAGAAACAGCTAATATTGCTAGGTAGGGACCTAATTCAGACCACGTGTTTTCAGAACGGCTGCTAAACATGATATAATTCTTAACGATGATTACATTAGGCAATTTCAAGTACCATGACTTCAGATTCAAAAAAATTCACAACAGACGGGCTACCGACCCTGATCGGCAGTCTTCCGGCTACAAGCCACCAGCAGGCCCTGGACTGGATATTGGATTCAACTCCTGAAATTCCTCTCTGGCCTCAGGTCCCGGCTCTCCCGCAGGAGAGAATGCTCAATCAGTTTACTGAAGGTCTGCCGGGAATAATTGAGGTTGAATTCCACCCCCATTTCGATATATCCATTGATACTTTCTCTGATGAACAGCTTTCATTTTATGAGGATTATCTTAAAGTTTCGGAACACCCGGAAGAATTGTTAGCTTCACGTTTTAAGACAAGTAAGAAAAGAGCAGCAGGACTCTACCTG
>JBHPCH010000038.1:0-20029 GCA_042576125.1 Thermodesulfobacteriota bacterium | reverse complement strand
AAAAATGTATTGAATTCAACAAATTGACGTCAGATCTGTTGGCAAGACTGGAAGATGAAGGTCTTTACCGATATGCTGACAGGGTGATGACCATTCTTCTTGACTGTAATCCCAAGGAAGGCTCCAGCTGCGAAAAAGCTTCTATTACCGGGGAGCGGGTGAAGAAGTTTTGTAAATCATAAATTGTAGAATAATAAATCTGTCCCGTTTTTCTTTTTATTGAAATAAGGCGATCCGCCATACAGACGGATCGCCTTAATGCGTTTTAATAAAAGTAAGAGTCAATTTCATCATACTGTTTTTCCAGAGTACCGATCTTGCCTTTAATTTCAGTTTTCTGAGGTGCCCACTCCGTTGGACAGGATGTTCTTAACTGATCAATCCGTTCATCCAGATCGTGCACTATGGTATGCAATCCGTCCACCTGCTCATGCACTTTCTGTTTGTCAGCTTCCGGCAACTCGTCCATCTGGCGCATGACGTTATATAATTTGGCTCTCCAGGCATTGAGCTCAATATCCACATTTTTACAATAATCTTTTACGTCCATGATGCTCTCCTTCCTGAATGAATCCTTAAGGTTGGCGTTGTTCCTGAAGTAAAAAAAAGCAAAAGCCTCCGATAGAATAATATATTCCTTCGGAGGCCTTACAAAGGTTTTTTCAAAACACCCTGATTCATGATTTTATTCTCCATAAATCCTGATGAGGTTGCTGTACTGTTATATTAAAAAATTAAGCAGCAATACGCTGAGAGTCAACAGGGAGTGCCTATGATTTATGGTTGTTGAAGAGGTTGTCATTGACGATTAGCTATAACCAAATAAGCCTGTCCTGATTTATTCTTCCTGGCTTTTATATAAATTCCGGTGATATTATCAGTGGTTAGGATAAATCGTGGTGTCCAGCAGTAATAAATGGGTGCCGGTCATTTTTTGGCTTTTAAATTTATTTTTTTCATTAAGATTCTGTTGCAAAAACTGCAAATACTGGCTTCTTTTTTTATTGTTTCTTCACAAAACGGGCATAACTTTGTCCTGGTGTAAAGTAAACTTATTATTGCCGCCAGAGATTTAAATATTCCAGTTGGTATACCTGCCGGATTAAGCGTAACACCCAGAAAAGTAAGGCCAGCAGGGTTACCTTTCCTGGTGATGTGATAATTATCCATGGTGCCCGCCTTTATTACATCCGAATATTAATAAGATATGCATGCTCTATAGCAAAAAGCATATACCACAATGTAGCACACAATGCAAAGGTAAAATAACGGCTTTTCTGTCAGGTATAAATGGCGAGTTCCCGGGTGTGACGATCCATGTCCGGGTCAGGCAGGGATTCAATTTCTTCAATATTGGATATGTACTCATGGGGCAGATTGTTTTCCCTGGCCCCTCGTAAGACATGCTCCTTGTACCAGCTGTATGGGGTTAAGCTCGCATCAGTTTCAACGGCAAAATAGGTTGAAGCTTCGATCCGGTCCCCGTTTTCCAATGTGACTGTTACGGTTTTTTCTTTATATCCGAAACCGTGGCACTCTTTTCGGTCAAGTTCCTCTTTATCTGCAGCGGACATTGCAAAAACAACACCCATGACATAGTCATTCTGCTCTGCAGTATCCTCTGCATCGCACTTGCCGGAACCATCTTTACTTTTTTTATGAAACAGCAACCTGTACTCTTTTAATGTGGCGATGGACAAAAACGTTGCCGAAGGGGCTCTCTCCAGTAATCGGAGCGACGACATGTTTGAGCCGTATGAGAAATAGAGTACTGTTTTCATTTTATGATCAATATTTATAAGGCTGTCCTGCCTGAAAGCAATGCATCCATCCCGTTTTCAGCCTGATCCGGTTCCTGCATTTTTTTGATTACAACAACATCGTCGGACCGTGATGGACAAAGAGCTGTAAGGGTTCACTGCCGGTATTGCGGGTACCATGCTCACCCTTTTGGGGGATAAAAATGTAATCGCCGGGTTCGATCGGCTTCCAGCTGCCATTGACATAGGTCTCACCATGACCCTGAACCACAAAAACTGAATCCGCTTGATTTTCGTGGGTATGGACCGGGGTCTCGGAACCGGGAGCAAGCTCAACCAGGCAGACTCTGCATATATCGGTGTCCTTATCGGTTATAAACATTGCGACTTTGACGTTGTCGAATTCAGGATGCTTGGTGAAAATCACTTCACGCTTGGGGAAAAATTTCGTTTCCATAACTCACTCCTTTTTCAATGATCCGGGTCAGGATGGTTTTGAATGTCGTATATATACAGCATAGATGGTTTGCGGCTTGTTTGGCAATAAGAAATACGTATTGTCCTATATACCCAAATCATTCTACATTTTTAATTCTACATTCATAATTGTCGGCCAATATAATGGGCCGGACGACTGACACTGAATTTATTAAAGTAAAGCCGCCCTTTTTCCCATGCTAATCAGTCTGCGCAGCTACAGGGATAAGAATTTCATTTCGTCGTAAAAACCACAGTGTGAAAGGGGGGTTGTAGCGGGCCCAAACGGGTTCGCCCACAATGGTGAAATCTTTTTCCTGAATCCACGACTCCAGCATTTTTTTGTATCGCAGATATTTCTTTTCGCTCCAGAAACCGGAGTACCGAACAGCAGCCATACGACGGGCCGGAACCTGGCGCAGCGAGATTTTCGGGTCTTCCGGCTCCGGAAGGGTCTCAAGGGTGTAGGAAGCCGGCATCATAAAACTGACAGCCCATCGTCCCTGGGCATTCTGCTGTCCCACAGGAGCAGTCATCGCGATCTTCTCGCCCTTGGGCTCCTGGGATACCGGCGCTGTCATTGCCACTTTTTCCTTTGATCTGTTAGCGCCTGAAATGTAGCGAAAGAGCCTTTGGAAAGCCATTTTTCCTGCTTTTTCAATATCGCTTTCCACGATGGTTTCGGCGAGGATATGGGGGGCATAATCCCGAATTTCGAACCTGTCTTCTTTTTCTACGACTTTATATTCGGCCTCTTCGATTGCCATGGCATCCGTCGCTCCAATGATAATGACTGCAACTGCAAATAATATCTTTATTGTACGTATCATGTCACTACTCTCCAATGAAAAATACAACTGCAATTAATCAGGGGGGTGTCACAGGTGTCTCTAAAAAACATGATAGGGATTATTTATGGTGCAGGTAAGAGGTTTAGGGAAGAAATTTTGTTTCGCTTCTATTTAGTGCATATAATTTAAAATTGTACATGGAAAATACTTCTCAATATAAGCCAGCAATTACGCATGGTTTCCAGAAGTTAAATTCTTTGTAACCTGCAGGAGAAAAGAGTATTCTGCCCGGAATATGTGAAAAAAGCAAAGGACGGACAAATGAAGGAAATCGATAAAACAAAAGCCGAACTCTTCAAAGAAGTCGAAGATACAAAAAAGCTGGTCCAGAAGCTGAATGTTTGCCAGGCTGAATTTGAAAAGGCCAGGGAGAATTATGAAAAACTTCTTAATTCAAATCCGGATGCCATGATTTTTGTGAATACACAAAATGAAATTGTCCTTGTAAATAAACAATTTGAAAAGATTTTTGGCTACAGCCAGGATGAGATTCTCGGCAAAAAACTTAATATCCTCCTGCAGGACAAGTTCAAGAAAATACACAGCGAGATGGTCCGGAAATTTTTTGAGAACCCCAATGTGAGCCCCATGGGGCCGCATCTCGGAATATACGCTAAAAAGAAAAACGGTGAAGAATTTCCTGCAGATATAAGGCTGAGCCCGATGCAGACCGACGACGAACTCCTTATCATGGCGGATATCCGTGATATCTCAGACAGAAGAAAGGCTGAAGAGAAAATTGAATTGAACTATTATATTCAGAAAGTGACAAATTCGATGCTCAAGGTCTCTTTGGAGTCGCTGTCACTGGAAGAACAATTTGGCCGCATCCTTGATCTGATATTAAACGTCCCGCGCCTGGCCCTGCAATCAAAGGGCGTGATCTTTTTAAAAGACCCTGCAAGAGAAGTCCTTACCCTGAAAGCGCAACATGGTTTTACAGGTTTAGACTCGCTGCCGTGTACTGAAGTGCCGCTTGGTCATTGTCTGTGCGGCAAGGCAGCGGCGACGTCAAAACTGATCTATGCTCAGGATATGGGAGATTTACATGAGATCCATGATGCAGATATGTTTCCGCATGGGCATTACTGCGTTCCTATTATTTCAGGAAAAAAACTTTACGGTCTCCTGAATATATATATCAAGCAGGGACATAAACGCAGTAACCGGGAGGAGGACTTTCTGACCTCTGTGGCAAACACCCTGGCAACAATTATCGAGCGGGACATGATGGAACAGGAGAAAAAGGATTTGCAGCAGCAGCTGGCCCAGGCGGAAAAGCTGGCAGCACTCGGCAGGTTCACTGCAAATGTAGCCCATGAAATCCGTAATCCCCTGACCTCGGTAGGAGGGTTTGCCAGAAGGCTGAATAAAACCATTCCTGCGGATACAAAAGAAAAGGATTATGCCAGGATCATTATTGCAGAGGTGACGAGGCTTGAAAAGATCCTGCATAACGTCCTGAGTTTTTCCCGGGATTCCATCCCCAACAGTACAGAAAACGATCTTGCTGAAGTGCTGGAACAGGTATTGCTGATATACAAGGATCTGTTCAGGGAGAAAGGCATTGGAGTAAAAAGATCCATAGAGAATATTCCCAGTTTTCCGTTTGACAGGGATCTGATCATTGAGGTTCTGGAGAATATATTTTTAAACGCTGTTGATGCAATGCCTGAAGGAGGAACCCTGACTGTAAACACCAAAAAAGAGGCTGGTCCGGACACAGCTAAAGTATTAATCAGGATCAGGGATTCTGGCCCCGGCATATCCAAAGAGCATATGGCAATGATCTTTGAACCGTTTTATACGACAAAGCCAGCGAAACAAGGTACCGGACTGGGTCTTTCAATCACCAGGAAAATTATGGAGTCCCTGGGCGGTACGGTAGGCATTGAAAGTGAAGTGGGAAAGGGGGCAGAGGTCATATTGTCGCTGCCTTTTAACAGGACCGGCGAGCAGGAGTAAAAAGTTTTCAAAGAGAACGGACCTGTCACTGCGAAAAATTCTGCTGCACGAAATTTGCTCTATTGTGATGTGATCTCAAATGGTTGGAAAAGTGAAACTCACAGAAGTAACAATCTGGAAATGGCTTGTAAAATGGCTTTTTAAAATTAGATAGAATGTTTACCGATAGTCAACATATCCACTGGATATATAAACCCCTCTTAACCACTCTGGAGGGTTTTTTTTATTGCAAGCCCTTTACACTTCCAAACAGTTAGGCTACAAACTTACCTATGTCAAACACAGCGACGAGGGTAATGAATTTTAGCAAATGTGGTCCGCTTTAAATAATTAATAGAGAGAAAAAAATGGATGACATTATTGGAACATGGATAGCTACAAACAATATAACTTGTAAAAATCAAGTACTAATCAAAACAGGTGAGGAATTTGATGTTGCTAAAGAATTAGAAGGAAATAATGTCAAAGTTTTAAAAGGAAAATATATTGGTATTCTTGATAAAGACATACTTTCAAGCTCAGCAAAAAAGCAATAAAAAGAGGCCACAAATAGCTCTGACCTCTCCTCTGTTATAGTTAAGATGTCCTATGGATATGTTGAGTCATATTTTGTATGACAAAACTTAAGATGTTGGCAAGACATCTTTACTTCGCTGCCACTCTAAAATCATTGAGTAAACGCTGTTTCCAATAGACATAATTCATTGTCTGCATTTATTGCCTTAATAGAAAACTACTTTTAAATAAATGCCCCATAAAACGGTAGAAGTCTATTTTCATGTACCAATTAATTTTTTTATATCAGGCAGTTATATATATTGTGTTTCTTTTTTTGTGTAGACCCCAATCATTATTCTTCTCTTTTAATAAAGAGGTATGGTTTTTGCAAATTAGTTCCAGAGCCATAAAAATATAAGAATGTTATGCTTAAAATGAAGGAATTGATATGGACGTATATCTTTCAACTGGGCTTGGAATTCTCGTTTCAATTATTCTTTTTCTGTTTACGTACCAGCAGACTATTGGGGCAAAGAGGGAACGAGCCAATAATGCCAATCAGGATATTCATAGATCATTTATGCGAAGAATGGTTTTTGAAGAGTATGCTCCAAAATTCAAAGATTTAACTAAAATCATTGAGGGAAAAGCAAGAGAGTTTCAAGTCTCAATAAATGACTTGTTATCAGAAGAACAAATTCTAAATGCTCTCTTTACTGAAATTTTCGATAGTGACCTAATCTCTCCTAGTCAGCGTGTTGAGATTGAGAATAGATTGAATGAATGCCTTGGTCAAATAGAACAAGAGCCTGAAGAACCAGGCATTATCGACTTTAGACAGCTATCATTAGAGAAAAAACAGAAATCAGAAAATATTTCTATATTGGTTGGAACCGCTTCCCTATTAGGTGCAACAAGTTCCCTTGCCTATACTTTTATTGAAACAAAAACCCTTAATACTGAATGGATCCTGTCAGGGGTTGGTGTGCTGGTAGCAAGCGTTGCTGCTCTTTCCGCTATCAGTGTAATTCGAAAAAACAAGGAAGTGGTTGAGCAGCCATCACGGCGTGTAGCACAAATGGTTTCTTCTGAGTTTGAGAATGAAGTCACAAAAATATTAGAAAAGCAAAAAATTAAATACTCTATTTCTCCGAGGCTTGGAGGAATGCGACCTGATTTTGTTCTTGATATGAAAGGCAAAAAAGTAGTGATAGAAGCAAAAGCGTGGAATAATGTTGTTCCTTTACACCAAATCCGAAGAACAACGGATTATCTTAATGAGCTAGCCAGCACCGAGGGCATCGATCAAGTATTATTGGTAACCAACAAGAAGACTCCGCTACCTCTGAGCCAATTTAATAATGATGCAATATCAGTAATTACTATTTCGGATCTTAGTTCAACATTGAAAAAAGCAGTATAGAATCAAGTATAACAAGGTTTTTCGATTTGACTGGAATAACTGTGGGGTTGTTTCTTTTAAGGTCATTGGCAGCAACTCAAAAACGACATTACGACTTTTGAAAAAGCACCTATAACTGCAACGATAGTTAAACCACCTGGTGGATAAAACTAATACATACAATGACAAGGATGTTTAATGCGGCTTTATCACGAAATACAGGATAAAATAGCAGTGGTAATAAACTGCACTTTTGCAGCTTTATGCCAAATAGAGATGTTAAGCTGCAAAAACGATATCTAATAAGTTGTTAGGCGGCTATCCTGAAACAGGAGGTCCTATGAGGAAATTCTTAATTCTGGCGATTGTCTTACTCGCTGGCTTGCCTGCGCTGGCGCAGACTAGGTCAGCCACGGTAAGCCCAACTCATGCACAGCAAGAGGTGCGTCGAGATTTCACGCTAGAGCAGACAGCCTTCGCCCGAGCCAACAGGCTCAAGTCATTGCTTCAACCGGGAGCTAGGTCCAAACTTGATCTCGTTACCCGAGGACTACTCGCTCATTTGGCCTCAGAATCTAAGAATGTTGACCTTTACTCCCTCGCTCAGCAGAAAGTACGCAGCAAGTTCGCTCAAATATCCAATGAGCAGTCCAATCTGCTCAGCTTTTATGTCTTGGCAGAAGTAGCCCAGATTCTCACGGTTCCGAAACTCAATGGCATGAACGAGATGTCGGAGATGACCTCCCTGCGTTTGCAGATGACGATGGATAGGAGGTCTAAGTTCATAAGCTCGCTCAGCAACATCATGAAGAAGATCTCTACCACGCAGGACATACTGGTTCAAAACATCAAATAGTCCTGCCGTCTAACAAAAGTATCAACCAGACCGCGAGGACGTTAGCGGCGCTACGCGGCAAACTCATTGGCGCGCCACTCAGCTTAACGTTAACTGACGACTTACTATTACTGCCATCAATTTACACTCGTAAAAGATTCTTAAAGTATCAAGATGTACAATGGACATGTTGAGTCAGATTTTGTTCTGACAAAACTCAAGATGTTGGCAAGAAATCTTGATTTTAAAGTGATTTAATATAATAACGAATATAGATTGGTGTTTTGTATGGTAAACCTATTGTAAACGGTTGCAATTATTATAAAATTATTCAGAATATCTTTTAGAGGATTAGAAAGTGCCAACCATTGAGTGGAAAAAAGAATACAGTGTTAATGTCAGGAAAATAGACAAGCAGCACAAAAAAATCATTTCTATTCTAAATGATATTCTTAATTCGGATTTTCAAGAAAAGCCGCAAAAGAAGGAAAAAATAATTGGTGATCTAATAAATTATATTAAGACCCATTTTTCAACAGAAGAAGAATATTTGCGGGAGCATAATTATCCTAATTACCATGCACACAAATTAGAACATGAAAAGTTCACAGTAAAAATCTGTGAATATCAGAAAGATTATTTGCTTAATAAAACCTTGCCTGTAACAAACCTTTTCAATTTCGTTTGGGACTGGTTTGCAGAACATGTTTTGGTGACTGACAAAAAATATCAATTATATTTTGAGCAGGAAATTATCAGCAAATAACATCACAAATGCCCCGACCCTTGTGATGATGTCCCTTCATACATCATCACTTTCATTTTGCCTGAGAATAGTTTCTATTGTGGCAAGTAACTATGTTGATTCAATTGTCTTTCTTTCTAACCACCACATTGTGGAAAAATCCCAACCGAAATGTGGCCATAACCCCACAACTTCTCTTCCCAAAAATAATAGTTAGTTCCGTTTTCATTAGAACCTCATGTAATTATTAATAATAGCGTTTTTCTCTAAACAGCGGCTCAATTATTGCATTTATAATGAAAATGCCTGTCTTTTTTCATTACATAAAACAACATATTTATCGCGAAGCGGAGACGAAACACTACGATTTTATATCTAAAGAAATTTGTTGAGGTTGGAGAATGGATAAAAGAGAATATTATAGGCAAGATGGTTATCAAAAAGGTCTTGATGATGCAAAAAGAACAGAAGGAAAAATAAAACAAGAAACCATTGATAAATATTTAAATAATGAAACAGAAAAATTATCCTCTACCTTTACACGGGCATTTATAGAAGGATGGTATGCGGGTTTTAATGATGCAGTTAGAGAAAGCGAATTAAAATCGATCAGGAAAGATGTTTTTTGGAAAAATCATATCTATTGGGAAAACCCCATATATAAAAACATATAAAAACTGACTTTAAATGAATACAGCTTAACCAAATTTATTTCCTAACAAAACAACATTATGGAAAGACACCTTAACTGGTAATTTTTCTTCAATTACTCAACATTGTGGCAAGTTATCTGCAATCTAAGCCCCCCTTCAACCACCACATTGTGACAAGTAACAATATTGTAATATTGGTTCATTTGTTGCGTATTAATGATCAAGATATACAAATTTCAGTTCCTAGTTAGAGAATATGGAGTTGGGAGGTTGGATTGAAATCGGTAATAAAAGATGCTTTTTGGTTACAACATGGAACTTATTAACTTAAATATTGGAAGTTGCATAAAAAGCTTATTGCAAGTCTTGCTTGCAATATTAATGCTGATTGCAATCAGCAGTTTGGGTCCGCTTGCCGTATATGGGGAAGATTCTCATATTGAAGAATTATTAAAACAAGCAAAACAAGGTGATGCAAATGCTCAATATACGCTCGGCGAAATGTATAAATATGGTGAAGGGGTTAGTGAAGATGAGATAGAATCGTATAAATGGTACAGCGAAGCGGCTAAATCATATCGCAATTTAGCAGAACAGGGTGATGCAGATGCCCAATATAAGCTAGGTGATAGTTATAAATTTGGCGAAGGAATTGCTCAAGATTTTGACAAAGGAGTTAAATGGTACCGTAAGGCCGCTGAACAAGGACATTCAGAAGCTCAATACACCCTTGGTTGGATGTATCAAAATGGCAGTGGAGTTGCAAAGGATGGGAAAGAAGCGATTGAATGGTACCGTAAGGCCGCTGGCCAAGGACATTCAGAAGCTCAATATATGCTCGGCGAAATGTATAATAAAGGAAAAGGAGTTGTTCGGGAATATCAAGAAGCAGTTAGATGGTATAGAAACGCTGCTAGGCAAGGACACGCCCAAGCCCAATTTAACCTTGGCTGGATGTATGAGCAAGGCGAAGGAGTATCGCAGGATTATATTACAGCTTATGCATGGTATAACGTTGCAGCTTCACAACAACATGATAGTGCGAAATATAATAGAGACATAGTTTTAGCTAAAATGTCTTCAAACCAAATTGAAGTAGGTCAAAGACTCGCAAGAGAACTCTATGACAAAATTTATTACCAAACTGAGTAACATTTATATGTGTCATAACTGCTATGAAGAGCAAAAATATACCTATTCTGTAAAGTTGAGATAGCCAGCATACACCGTAGAGGAAACAAGTAGGTGGCAGAATCATAGGTTTTGGCAGGAAATGAAAATCTTGATTCTGACTTTTGGCAATATGTTAATTAGCAATCAAAAAGAGGAGACTATGGAAAAAGAAGGGGTATATGAATGTAAAGATTGTGCCGCTCAGTTGGATGAAGAACAGATTATAGATAATCCATTATGTCAAGAATGTGGAAGCATATTGTCTTATGAACCTGCTAAAAAGAGACCATCAAATGTTAACTTGATTGTTAAAGAAAAAACCAATTTAAAAACAAAAGAAAATGAAGCCATTGTTAATTTAGAAAACCCCAAAAATGATGTGATTTGCAAAAAATGCAATGGAACTATTCCAGCTGGAGAAGAATTTTGTCCAAAGTGTACAGGGGGATGGAGTTACGAGAAACACAAAGGTGAAATATCACCCATTATGAGTGCAATCTTCTTGTCTTTAGTAGGAGGCTTGGTTATTGCTATTGGTATCTACTTTACACCAGCTTTTGTTGCAGCTGGCTATAATGTTGCCTATTCCCGCAGCAATAGTCTAACAAGACTGGGGGGAATTATTTGGTTATCTTTTGGGCCTTGTCTACCGTATATACTTCTCGGTAGTGCCTCAGCTGTAATTCAACATTTAAGTGACAAACGAAATAATCAACCGATTCTTAGGAAAGTTACTAAAAAGATACTTTTTATTACGAGCATTGTTTTGAGTCTTTTTATTTTTATGATTCATGCTTTTTCTCCTGTGTTTAAATATGTAGCTGAGAGTCTCCCAATTGAAACTATGTTTGATGCTTCTAAGTCTTTTGGTATAGCGATTTTTTATTTTGTTGCTGGAGTGATTATTATGCTTATCGTAGCAAAACAATTGAAAAAACTCCTTGAAGAAAAATAATATTTTTGTCTGTTTTTATTTTATCTAAATGACTTTAACGACTTTAAAGTATCTGCTATGAAGGGCGAATTTATATCTTTCCTGTAAAGTTGAGGTAGACAGCATACACTTGGGAAGAAACAGGCAGGTGGCAGAATCATAGGTTTTGGCAAGAAATCTGAATAAATCAAAAACTACAAACAAATTGTATAATGGGGTAGTAGAAATGAAACTGAGTTTATGGATGTTATCTATTCTGATAATCTTTTTTTCATTTTTGGTAGCTTGCGAAAGATCAGCTGAAGACCTTAAGTCTCATAACGATGCAGTAGGACTCATCAAAAAACTTAGCGAAAAAAATCCCCTCGTGCGACTTAAAGCCGCCAATGCCCTAGGTGAGATAAAAGATGCTCGTGCAGTAGATCCACTCATTGCTATCTTGAATGACACGGACCCAGTTGTTCGTGCAAGTGCTGTACGGGCGCTAGGTGAGATAAAAGATGCTCGTGCAGTAGATCCACTCATTGGTATCTTGAATGATACGGACCCAGATGTTCGTGCAAGTGCTGTACAGGCGCTAAGCAATATAAAAGATGCTCGTGCAGTAGACCCACTTATTGGTGCCTTAAAAAGTTATTACCCTCAAGTTCGACGAAATGCTGTATCTGGATTGTATATGATTGGAACCCCAGCGGTAGACTCTCTAATTTTTGCATTAAAGGATAATAACTATAATGTTCGAATGAATGCCGCCAATGCCCTAGGTGAGATAAAAGATGCTCGTGCAGTAAATCCACTCATTGCTATCTTGAAAGACACGGACCCAGATGTTCGTGCAAGTGCTGTGCGAGCGTTAGGCAATATAGATGTATCGGAAGCCAAGGAAGCTCTCCACTGGTTTGAGGCCGATACTGACAGCACTATCAAAGCATTCCGCCATTACACGACGCTTCATCCAAAAGGGCCACACGTCGCAGAAGCCCATGATAAGGCTTTGGCTCTACGGACAGATGATATTCCCTTCGAGGCAGCCTTAAAAGCTGGAACAGAACAATCGCTGAAACAGTTTCTTGAAGACTTCCCAGGACATGTTAAGGAGGCATTTGCTCGACAAGCCATCAAGGATATCACTGAGGGACGGGACATTGTGGACCTATTGGGGGAGAAGAAGATAGAAATTGAGACACAGGGCAGTGGTATCCAAAGTGTCGGAGTGCGCATCCGAAAGCTTGTGCCTTACCCTATAACAGTGCGCGTCCCTGTAGGTAGTTACTTCGTTTCGTCCCGGCAATCAGCACAGAATATGGTAGCTACTGAAGAAAAGAAAATCCGTCTTACTGGAGAAGACTGGCGGCATGTGTCAATCTCAGCTGCTTGTGCGAATAGACCCAAAGATATTCCAGGAAGCGGAGATACCTTCACAGTCCAACATTCGCCACACCAAGATGAACTTGCGCATCTAATGCCGGTCCTAGACAAAGCAAATGTACCATATGCAGTTCGCCAGGCAGCGGTTTGGATTGTAACTGACAATGCGGACTACGATGATTTGGGAATCCTTGTGAGTCGATCTCAGTGGCAGATGTATGGTGGTCGTCAAATAAATGAATATGAGGCAGCAAAGGCAATGAAAATCTGTGATGAGGCTGGAATAGATGTTACGAGGAAGGCTATTTGGCGCGATCGCCAAAGGATTCTGTCGGAACTCAAGGATGAGGAGTTAAAGAAGTGGCTTAATAGTAAATAATTGAACTTGTAACGCACTCAAAAGGGGCCCAGTTTTTTAATAGTTTAAATTTCTGCTATGAAGGTTGAGTTTGAACAAACATCGAGTCGATTAAGATAGCCACCATACACCGGAGATGAACACGGAAGGTGGAAAAATCATTGGTTTTGGCAAGAACTGAAAAACATCATTCGCGTAAATTAATAAGTTTGTTGGCAAACAATTCAAAGGAGAGAAAAATCAATGGCACAAGAAGGAACATATAAATGTAATGAGTGTTTTTCTCAGTGGGACGATGAACAGATTGAAGATAATCTATCATGTCCAGAATGCGAAAGCCTATTATTTTTTGAACCCGATGTGGTAAACGCATCGTCACGCAAGGAAGTAACTGATGACGACATCATCCGGTGTCGGATGATCGCTGCAAGTGAGTTGGTCGCTGCAGGGGGGGCTAGAAATGCGGGACTCTCGGAAGAACAAATGGCTCAACTTCTCGGTAGAATCCATCAACTCCTCATGACTAATCATGGTTTGAGCAAGAAGGAGGCCGAGGAAGTGATTCTTACGCGTATCGGATGATCGCTGCAAGTGAGTTGTGCCGTTACTGCTATCAAAGGAAAGCGAGAATTACCCACGAGCGTTTTTGATTGCCAGTATGAATGGAAGAGGAATCTGTTGTGATTGAAACCATTGATGGAGACATCTTAATTGATGCACCATAAACACAAGTTGCCACATTGTTGAAAACCCCAATCGCTATTGGGCATTTCCCCAAAATCTCTTACAAACTTATCGGTTGATTTTACTGATTCTACCCTTAATGCCTTGCGATTAGGACCATTCGCATTTTGCACTAAATTTAGGCTCATTTATTGCATGCAATTTACCTGCTCACTTTACCTAATAAGCCCATAAAAAACTACATTTGCAATGAACCATGGGCGAAACTTATTTTTTTAAAAAAGTTAATCAGGTTATCAAGAATAAGGATGCCTTATATATGAATGACCAGACCTTAAAACCAATTGTTGAACTTCTTACATCTTCAAATGAAGATAATTTTTGGACAGGAATTGAAGTTGCCTGCCAGCTTTCAGAGCAAAGTTCAAACAAGGGAGTTTTAGCTATCCAAGAGGCTATTATTAGAAAATCTGCCAGCCAAAATTGCAAATTTTATGACCCAACAATTACTGGAAGATCAATTACAGAGTATCAAAATTCCGGGGCTGATATCCTTGAAATCTCGGAAAATAATTCTTTATTAAAGGATACATATAAATCTGGAAGTCTTATCTCAGCCTTCAATTCATTTTGTAGCAGTAAAGAAGTAGAGGAATTATCTGAAAATATAAAAACTATAGGCGGCGTAGAACAATATCTGGCATTTACCCTATTATATAATCTTATGTGGTGTTCTGTTCAGGTGAATAAACACAAATAAAGATCTATCTAATTAGATAAAGAGTTTCCCAATTTATCTATATAATTTATTCAGTTAAGTGTTAAAAATTTAGAGAAATAAAAAAAAAGAAGGGGTTAGGGATTATGTCTTTGTTGGAAAAATTATTGAAGCAAAAAAAAACTCCCAAAACGTACGAACTTAACGAAAATAGAGATAAGATTAATATTGATTCAATTAATAAAGATGAAGAACTAAAGCATTTTCAAGAAAGGAGAGAAGTTATGTCAGGAGAAATGATAAATCAAGAAAATGTCACCCAAGATCTATTGAAAGGTTATTTTGATCAAGCCTTTTTTGAAACAAAAATAGATGACAAAGGCAGTATGTTCATTCAGGATAGATTCCGTGTTTTTATTGATATTAACAACAAAAAAAAGTGCGTAAGTTTCAGTGTGTATTTTAACTTAAAGGAAGGTTGTCCATTTAAAGATGCTCTGGAATATGCAAATACAATCAATAAGGAACTTTTACAAATTAAAGCAATTGCAAATGAAAAGACGTTAACAATTGAACATGACATGTGGATTGAAGGGGGGCTGTCTGCTAAGAATATGTTTTCATCATACAGAAGTTTTGTCTCACAGGTTCCTGCTGCGATTGGGAAAGATAGAAATAAAGTATTGCTTTAAATATTAATCTCAAAATCATAGTTAATTTTACTAATGTCAATCAATTGTTTTTTTAATAAAGAAAATTAGAATTAATTTTCAATAGTTATGATTTCTATCCCACATCAAAAATTCCATTTGGATCTGTAATAAATACCTTTTTGGGGAAGAAATAGATTTTAAACTAAATAATAAAAAATATTCTTATATCTGATTTTTATAACTCTAAGGAGTTGTGATTATATGTTAAACACCTCTGCATAATAACAATAAATCAAGGAAACAATGTATGAATTTTTTCAGTAAGTTATTTGAAAAGTCCCCAAATACTGGTGCTGATAGGACAACACTTTCTCCACAAAATACTGAGCGTGATAACGCTTTATTTTTTGAGGCCATAGCCCAAGGAGATATTCAACAAATCAAAATGTTCATTGAAAGGGGCTACAAAATTAATAAAAAACATCATCTCCTCGGCAGTACCCCTCTTATTTGGGCTTCAATGAAAAAACAGACAAGAATTATTCAATTGCTTCTTGATAAAGGTGCAGATGTGAATGCGGTTGATAGTTTTGGCAGCACGTCACTTATTTGGGTTTCAGGATTACCAGGAGACAGTACAGAAATTGCCAAATTACTCCTTGATGCAGGTGCAGATGTAAATGCAGTAGATAAGTGGGGTAGAACGGTTTTAATAAATGCTTCTTCTTCGAAAGATGCAATAAATCCAGGAATTGTCAAATTACTCATTAAGTCAGGTGCTGATATTGATGTAGTTGGTCAGGATGGCAATACTGCTCTCATGGGGGCTTCAGAGAGAGGATATACAGAAATTGTTAAAATACTTAAGGAGTGTGATAGCAAGGTTTCCGGGGAACATTCTAGTTTATGCAACCTATCGTCTTCAACATCGCATCAGCCATCAGATGCTGACAATTTAATACATCAACTCAAGTATTTTGAAGTACCGAGTGAAGTTTCAAAATTTCTCTGTTCCGACAATCAATGTCCGTGCCCAGGTACCGAGCACCTAGTTCTAGGTGAAACCGGATACCTATACATCAGCAACGAGGTGGTTGATATGCGTAAAGACGCTTTGACTAAAGCAGACCTTGATGCTAAACAACAAAGGATTATCAATAAAACCGATGCTTCTTTGATGTACTTTGATCAGGGAACTGTGTACCCAATAGTCATGTGTAAAGAAGGTGTTCGTCTGCGTAAACTTGATCTTAACGTGGCAGCAGCCGATGCCAGACATTGGCGAAAGACAGGTCTTGTTCCTTTAAGGGTCACTCCAAAATTGTGCTGAGCGGATGAAAGATGATATAGATTCGCAGAATTAGAGTAAGTCTATCAAAGTATATTTATCTGCTGATATATCTGACAGTGTCAAGTAGAAAAACTATATTATTACCCCCTGTTTCATCGGGGGTTTTTCATTTCATATTTAGGGTATTACCAACTGTAAAGATCTGCTATCAATCGACACCCGTGAATAATTCTTAAACTATCAAGGTGTACAGTGGATATATTGAGTCGAATCTTGTATGACAAAACTAAAGATGTTGGCAAGGAATATACACTCCCTCATTTCATCAAAATCCCACCTCGAAAATTACTCAATAAAATAATTTGGCATCTTTTTGATGTCAGGTTAATATTACATTTTGTATAGTTCAGTGTGAAACTGGCTGAAACTCTTTAATAATCTGACAAGAATTAATCAAACAGTCAAACAAAGATGAAGCTCAACAATAAAGCACTTTTTATCTCAATATTATTGGGCTTGTTCGTTGGTATTGCTGATACCATATTGGATTATATATTTTTTTATAACGATGAAAATTTCTTCGACTTATTAATTTTAAATGTTCCAGAACATGAAATATACATCCGTTCAGTAATTTTATTCTGTTTCTTGATTTTTGGATTAATAGCCGGAAACACCATATCTCGACTTCAAGAGGCTTTAGAAAAAGTAAAAACACTTTCTGATTTTCTACCCATTTGTGCCAATTGTAAAAAAATACGAAATGATAAAGGATATTGGGATCAGGTTGAGAAATATATAAGTGATCACTTAGAAGTTAAATTTACTCATGGAATCTGCCCAAAGTGTGCAGAAGAACTGTATCCTGATTTATACAATGAAATTGCTCAAACCGAAGAAAATGATAGAATATAACATCTTGGATACTTAAACGGCAGGGGCGCTATAACCACTGTAAAAAATGGAAAGGATGTTTCAGCTATAAGTTATGGATGAGGCCAAAGCTAAAAAGTGGTCCAGGTTAATATCGATTTGGTATCTCCTGGGGTCGGTTATTGGGGGTACTTTTTATTCATTGGTACAACTTTCGATTATAGAAGAAGAGTTCTCACTCTATGAACATATCGACTTTTATGTAGAGTTTATTCTGGGGTTGATAATTTTTTATGGATTATTGAGTATTAAACCTTGGAGTTGGAAACTTACTGTTATCGCAATTCCATTTAAATGGTTATTCGCCATTATTTATATATCTCTGGACTACCCACAAGGCGTAGGCATTGTATATGCTTTATTTATAGTTATTGATATCATAATATTGAATTTGCTGTTTATGCCGGATATGAAAAGATTATTTGACATACAAAATTGGTCCAGTCCTAAATGGATTATTATTCCATTATGGCTTTCTGGAGCGTTCTTGGCGTTTAATGATATCTTTAGCAGTCTAGTGGCGGGTATCTTGGCTGTTAGTTTGTTTATGGGTCTGAAAATAGCAAAAAATTATCTGGAGCCTAAGGGTTAATAATGACTATACATAACAACTAAAACAGTTAAAGAACCTGGGCGGTCAAAATACTATAAACAATGGCAAGACATGTCGATTCTGGTAAGCAGAGTAAATTAATACCCAATCCCACCCCAATCATTAAAGTGGTTGATTCAAACTATTGCATCCTGATAGCTAGATGCTTATTTCCATCTAACCTATTAAAGGATGGTTCTCCGCTAGTTTCTTTCGATTAAATACAACAGGTGTAAATATTTATACAAATTGTATTGAATATCATACATAAATTATAGTCTGAATATCATCCATTTTTCTTCATGTAGTTTTTTCTCTAAGTAAACAACTGCTTACCAAATTCATTATATTCTGGCATCCTTCTTGCTGGTTTAATATTGATTCGACCTTTGCAAAACTCATTAAAAACAACATCCAACCTTTTATGGATGAACAATTACTTAATTTTAAAATTTAACATCCAAAATTCTCTGATCAATCTCAACCAATGAAATTTTTCAATTATTAATTTGAAGAAATATTGGAAAAAGAAATTAGATGAGACAAGAGGAAATTCAGTTCGAAGTTTCACATAACTTCTTGAGTTGTTTTCCCTTGGGAGGAAAAAAGATGAAAAAAGATGGTACAATCCTACGAGTCCTGATTGTTGATGAGGAACCATTAATCCTTTGGGGCCTCTCCAGGTTTTTTAAGAAAAGCGCAATAGTCAAGACTGTATCCACAGCAGAGGAAGCCTTTAATGACATAGGGGCGCAACAATACGATCTCTGTTTCCTTGACGTCATCCTACCTGGGGTGACGGGGCTGGAAGCAATGAAGATCATTAATGAACGATCCCCAAGCACGAAAGTGGCCATCATGTCGGGGAGCTTTATAGATGAAACCATAATAGAACAGATTAAGGATATCGCTTACGCATTCATCGAAAAACCCTTTGATATTTCATACATAAAGGGAATAGCAGAAATGACAACAGTTGCCCTGAACTAGCAAGAATCTTTATGGAAAACAACCATGAGAAGAAACAAACTGAAAAGGCTTGATTAATGCCTTCGCCGGGATAATCCATCCCATCGGTGGCTTTTGTATTTTTTGCCTCAAGAAAAAGCCAAATTTACCGTGAGACAATGGCGGGGAATTATGGGTTTTATAAAATTTCTTTTGGGGTTCCTGACAATATGAGATAGTTGTTCGGATTCAATCTTAGAAAAACCTTTTAACTCTTAGGGGCTTTATGGATTCTTATTCAACCAAGAAATGCTGGGAAATAATAAACTGTGATAATCTGGATTGTCTTGCCAGGAGTGAACCGGAAACATTCTGCTGGAAAATTGCTCATAGGGTTGAGGCTTTCCACCATGTTTCTAATACTTGTCGTGATTGTATAGTATATCTAGCTCAACAAGAGACTTCTATTTTAAGCAAAAAAGAAATTCAGGAAATTTTAAGCCTCAGGGGGCATTCTGAAAAGATTGGGACAGGTTATCGTGCCTGCATTTTAAAAACATCCATTAATCAAAATTTCTATCAGCCTTTACAGTAGGGTCATTAATGGCAGTATCCTTTCATAAAACATGGTAGAAATTAATGAATGAGAAATTGTTAAACTGCTGGGAAATTTTAAAATGTCAAAGACATAAGGGTGGAAAGAAGGTGAATGAGTTGGGTGAATGTATAGCGTCCAGGGAAAGTATGGGGCATAGTTGCTGGGCAGTCGCTGGAACTTTATGTGGTGGCAAAATCCAAGGTACGCATGCACATAAGATTGGATATTGTACATCCTGCAAAGTATATGAACTCTATAATCGTTCAATGGGCGAGCTCGGGAAATTGGTGAGGACAACTTATCCCAAAGAAGACACAAAATATTACAATATAATGATGAAACTCTATAACGATAAAACTCTATCGGGATTAATATAAATGCTCGATAACAGATTCTGTAATATTGCCCCGAACAAGTCACTACACAAGAAGTTATTTTGAATACTTCTGGAAAAAGTATTCATTTTAGACTCCCTCCAAAATATTAAATTTTACATTCAAAATACTTCAATTTAGTAAGCAGTGAAAACTATCAATACCTGCTGATATGTCTGACACTGTCAAGTAGAAAAGACCTATCCATTGCCCCCTGTT
>JBHPCH010000037.1:0-20132 GCA_042576125.1 Thermodesulfobacteriota bacterium | reverse complement strand
ATATTTTTGGCACGGTTTATGAATAAAGAATAATAAAAACAAAACTCAACCTTTTTCTCAACGGCGAGATCCACCTGGACAAATTTGATGCAGACATGACCCTTCTTGTGGCACCATTCAAAAGTTTTGATACTCTGGTATCCAAGGTGCCTCTTATCGGTAAGCCTATTATGGGTGGGTACGACAGCCTGTTAGCCGTCCCGGTTGCAATACGGGGACCGATGTCTGACCCGCTCATAACTCCACTGGACCCTAAAGCTGTAAGCGGCACTCTCTTCAACATTGTCAAAGAGACTTTTATGCTGCCTTATAATATTCTTCTTCAAGATTCCAACGAAGGTAAGAACGAATAGTTTTGGAAAATACTGCAAAACAAAACCCCGGCCCAGGGTGGTAGGTCGGGGTTTTGTTTTTTTGGAAGGGGAAGCAAAAAAAGAAGTTGAGTTTTGTTTTTATTATTCTTTATTCATAAACCGTGCCAAAAATATAAATATAAGCTAATTTGCTTTAATCATTAAAAAAATATTTTCACCTCACTCATTTTTCTTCGTGACGTCATTACCAACACCACCCAGACCGGGTAATTTTTACCCGCCTCTGATCTGCCATGTGTACTATTTACCCATACATAAAATTAATAACTTGATTCATTTTTCAGGAAACATTTCCACGTTCGCCCACTGTTTCCAACTCGTCAAATTCGGTAAGTGTTGTTAAATAGCGGGCACCCTTTTCAGCCAGTTCAGCTATACGACGCATATAGCTGATTAAATCCTGCAGGGCAACAAATTGCCGTACATGCAAAACACCCTGGGTGCTTAATCGTAAAAGAATTTTTTTCAGCTCATGATACTCATCAATAACTATCTGCAGGCTGTTTCCACATATTTCAAGGTCAAAGTCTTCCTGTTCAACGTCAGAGGTCTTAACCATTTTTACAACCGTCCCTTTAAACTGGTTAAATAACTCAGCAACTCCTTCATCCTGCAACGGGTTGATCTCGCCTTGTTTTTTGGCAACCATGGTGGAAAGCTCAGCGATGGAAGCATAGTAGCCGGCAATGCGCAAACAGTTTGGTAATGCATCGTCCAACTCTGCCGGAAGATGACTGCGCTGCATACGGTTAACAAAATCACCCACCGAAATTTCCAGCTGACCCAAAACAGCTTTATCTTTCGCAAGTTGAGGGCTCATGCTGATTTCAGTACTTAACGCCCCCTTTGCCATGCGACTGGAAATACTCCCGAAGCGCTCCAACTCCTTTTTCAAGGCATGCATTGCCAGAACAGGCGTCGAGATAACGTTCTTATCCAAATAGACCGGTTGAGCCTCATCCTCTTCAGCTGAACGGAAATAATCTTTAAGCTGGCGTATCATCATCTTCGTGAGAGGCAAGAGTATGAGAACACCCAATACATTAAACATGGTATGAAACATTGCCAGGATCACCACTGGACCGATATCCTGTCCTAAAAAAGACTGTAACGTTACAAGAAACTTGAGGAGGAGCGGCAAAAGTACAAGGGCCACTATACCTGTTATGACATTAAATAAGAGATGGGAAGCTGCGACCCTTTTGGCATTCGGAGTAGCACCAAGAACAGCGAGACCTGCAGTGGATGTTGAACCTACATTGGCACCAATAACCAGGACAGCTGCATTATCAATTGGAATCACGCCACCTGCAGTAGCTGTAAGCGTAATTGCAATTGCTGCGCTTGAAGATTGCATGAGAACTGTTAATAAAAAGCCTATAGCGAGATAAATCAGGACAGTTAGAAAGCCGTCACCCTGCCAGGCAAGTTCTATGCCACTGCCTAAGCCTTCAAACCCTGTTTTCAGGACATCAATTCCCAGAAAAAAAATCCCGAACCCTGTTAAGACTTCTCCCATGGCCCCTTTATTAGTATTGCCCTTGGCAAGCCGCACCATCATCCCTAAACCGATAGCCGGAAGCGCAAAAGCCTTTATGTTGAGTTTGAAGCCAATGATTGCCACCAGCCAACTGGTCATTGTTGTGCCGATATTAGTGCCATAGATTATGGTCACAGCCTGTCCGAGATTCATCAGCCCGGCATTGACAAAACCTATAGTCGCAACCGTCACGACACCTGAAGATTGAACTACTGAAGTTATTAAGGCACCTGAAAGTATGCCTCTTATGGGAGTTTTGGTGGAATTCTCCAGAATATTTCGCAGGGCTTTACCGGCGGCCAGCTTTAATCCATCTGTCATGAGCATCATGCCCAACAGGAAAAGACCTATGCCACCCAAAAGTGTACCCAAAATTGTTAGGTTCACACCTGAACTCCACAAAAAGAATTGTTCGCGGCCTTTATAGATTCAAAAAATATTTCACAAAAGAACCAATTCCGGTGAGATATCAAAAAAATATTGTTTTGGCTTAAACGCGCCTATCAAGCAAGCCTGCCAGCTTATCAAGATGAATCTGTTCCTCTTCAGATAATTTTTCAAAAATCAGTTGAGCCTGCTTGTCTTCTATGGCCCTGCTCATTTTGATATACAGGTCATATGCATTAATCTCCATCGACATAGCCAACTCAAGGCTTTCTGTTACTCCCTTATCTTTAGCCCACTCTAGCGCATCTTTGACAGGAACCCCTCCCTCCATGACAGTTCCGTTTAAGCTGTCACTGAACTTTGCTCGAAGCTTTGCAAAATCGGGATGCATCCCTGTCAAGTCTTTATAAGTTTCCAGCAGGTGTTTTTCATGATTTTGTTCTGCTGATACCAACCACTTAAACATTTTCTGGGTCTCAGAATCATCAACAAAATATTCTGAAATACCCTGGTAAAATAATTTTGAACCTTCTTCCAATGCCCAGGCCAGACCAACCAGTTCCTCTGCATTGGCAGCAGGAGAGAAATAAGCCATTCCGGCTTCAGGCAAGCCATGTGCAACCAAGCCTTTCCAGGCCCGGATACCACCTTCCATGCTGTACACATTTTTAAGTCCTGCACCAAGCAAAAACGTTGCAGCCGACCGGCTGCGCACCCCTGCCGCTCAGTAAACTATTGTCGGTTTTTCAGGATCGATTTCATTCTTTCTGTCGTTCAGGTCTGCCATAGGGATCAGGTTTGCCCCCGGAATATGATCCCTCTCATATTCCACCGGCTGACGCACGTCCACCAGGTTGTATTCATCAGGATGTTTTCCTGCCAGGAACTCCCTTACTTTATCAGCGGTCATGCCTGGAACCGATTTAAAATAATCCAGAACTCCCATAGCTTAAATCCCTCTTGTTTTTTATTAAAATTTAAGATGAATGATTACGCTTTATTCTATTCTTTCTCTTTTTAAGCAGAATCTCACGTGTTTTATCAAAAAAATCTTTTATTTTTCAAGGTTTTAATTAAATATGTAATCCCATAAGGTCAGATAATCAGTGTCGAGAACCACTTATCTCTGCTTTATACATAAGTTATTGTTGAGTGTAGAAAGTTTTTTAGTCAGCAGAGAACAAATAACAAGGTTTATAGAATTGCAGCAATTAAAGAAAAAATAAAATAATTCCTTTTATGCGATCATTTATCATCTTTTTCTTCACTGTGCTTTTTATCCTTTCAGTTTTCTTAAACTGCACACTTTATGGCTCCATTGCCAGGGTTCCATATTTTGGCATCACCATATCTGAATATGCTGAAAAGGAGAGGGATATCTTTCTGCTCATGTATATTGCCGGAGGACGACTACTTCCCCGCAATGAAAAAGTTACTGATTTCAGTATGGCGCTGGCCAGGAGAACCTACAGCATAGCATTCAAAAACCCGGTTCAGCATGCAGAACCAATTGGCCCATATGCCACCAATAAAACTTTTGACCTTCCGGCTCTTCTTATTCGAATGCTTTACTGGATTCCCCCTTTTACCTTGGCTCTTTTTTTTCTTGTTATCCTGATACCCAGGACTCGACCTTTAATTGAAGATGAATAGCAATTACTTATCCGTCTTCCATATTTATATTATTTTCTTTGAATCCTGAAAGGTTAACGGTTAAAAATTTGCCAATACCTTCAATGTACGTTTTCCCGCTGACCAAGAAACCCTCATTATGTCCTCCCAGTATTTCAAGAATTGTTTTTGGTTCCCTGGCGCTGTGATAGAGTTGCAGCCCATTCTCAAAGGGAATTATTTCATCATCCGGGCCATGTATTATTAATACAGGGCAGTTGACCGATAGAAGTGACTTCTTCGTGTTGTATTGGAATCTGCTTAAAAGTCTGACCGGAAGAATCGGGTACAATCGGGCAGCTATATCAGGCACCGATGTAAAGGCCGATTCAAGTATTAAAGCGCCTGGCGTATGTTTTTCTGCACAATACGCTGCGATTGCTGCCCCAAGGGATCTGCCGAAAAAAATGATCTTTTTCGAAGGTATTTTTCTTGTCTCCACAAGATAGTTCCAGGCAGCCTCAGCATCAAGATATGTGCCGTTTTCTGTGATTGTCCCCTGACTTCGTCCATATCCCCGGTAATCGATAATAAGTACCGACAACCCAAGATCATGAAATATTTTGAGAGAATCCAGACGGTGGGAGATGTTTCCCGCATTGCCATGAAAGAAAAGGAGTGTCCCCTTTTCTTCTGAGGCAGGAATAAACCAACCATGTAGAGTTACCTGATCACCTGTTTTAATGGAAACAGACTCAAATTCCAGGTCGATATCAGCCGGACTTGCAGTTAGTTCCCTGGAAGGGGTATTAGGGAAAAAGATCAGACTGGTCTGCGCCAGGAACAAATAGAGGCAGAGTGCGCTATACAAGCCTCCCGCAAGTAATAAAATGGACCAGATGACATTGACCATCACACCTCTCTGCTTCACCCTCATATACTTTTAACCAAAAATCAGTTTACGAACCCCAAAATATAAAAAACTGATGAACTGTAGCTGAATTCTTAAAAAATCTCGCATTCAGCAACAGGGCCCAGTAAAATATAATATATTACAGGCGCATTACCTGTCAGTCGAGTGACTTTTACCCTCTCGGGCATAAAAAAAACACCCTCTCGGGCATAAAAAACCTTGTGGCACTCTTTTTAGTGCCCCCTTGAGGGGTATAAATACGAGACTGACAATCTTCACACCGTGTAATTTATACTATTAATATCATTTTTTGATAAGGGTTCTATAGCCATGACTATTATTGAATCATATAGTTTCGGCCGTATGGCAATTGACGGCACCAGTTACTCCAAGGATGTTATCATCTTTCCGGATGGTAGTATTTTAAGCCCATGGTTTCGCAACCGGGGTCACGTGCTCGAAGTGGTCGATCTTGAAGACCTTATAGCCGCAGCACCAGAAATTATTATCTGTGGCACCGGGGCCATGGGTTTCCTGCGCCCCTCTGCAGCATTTATAGAGTATCTCAGGAACCGTAATATCGACTTCATAGCCCAGAAAAACTCCGAGGCAACAAAAACCTACAACCAGATGTCAGGAAAAAGAAAAGTTGGAGGATGCTTCCACTTAACCTGCTAGCTTTACTCTTCATAAAATACTGACTCAGGATAAATCCCCTTCCATACCATCCAGTAAGTTATTACATGATCTATTGTCTTACCTTTTTCATCCTGCACAGTAACCGTATCTGTTTCTTTATCAAATTTCAAACTAATTGACCGGCCATTTAATTCATCTGGAATTCCCTGTTTGTCCCGCAATATTTTCAGAGGATACGCTTTTGCCTTTTCTGCAAATTCCACACCGATAACAAGTTCTTTTTCCTTAACCCCGGGGCCGGGTTTCAGAAAGGAGAACAATCCTTTTTTATTCTCATAGTATTCTTCATACGGGTCGGTAGAATAATCCCGTCTATAGCCTGTTTTGAGTGAGAGCACTTTGGTCTTGGGGTATCGTTTCCTCCATTTCTCCCAGGATGTAACAGTGAATGGCAGTCGTTTCAGCTTTGCTCCTGTCATGGTGCCAGTCACTGCTCGTCGTTTCACTTGCAGCCAGAGTGATTCAGTCTGAATGTCATACATTAAAAGGTTGCTTTTATAGAGGAGTCCGCTCACCCCAAAGGTCAACTCTCTGCCATCAATTTCCCGGACGAAAACCGCGCCCGCATAGGCGAGCGGTCACCAGCTTACCAGTATGGGTAAATTTTCTACTCTGTCATTGATCAGTTCATGCCAGGACATGATCCGCAGAGGATACGCTCTTGCCTCACCGTTAATAAATAATCCGATGACCTGGTCATCTTTTTCTAAAAAAGAGGCACTTTGAGCTGAAACATATTGGGGGTCTGTCAGGGCCGGAATACCATCCCTGGGCGGTCCACCCGACATAATCTCATCAATGGGAATTGAATGCTTATCAAAATTCCAGGCAGCAGCAGCTGTTGTGAAAACAAGAAAAGTCAATAGAAATGTTATCAAAAAGCGCATATGTTACCTCCTGCAGACACAATTAACACCTCACATCAAATGTTAAGCATTCCAAGTAACTACATCCAGTTATATTGACAGAATTTTCCCAGGCATTAAGATGAATGAATATTTCCATTAATCTATTTTCCTGTGTATCTCAAAATAGGGGCTCCCAAACATGCAAACAACCAAATCCTTTGCTGACAATCAAAGTTACAGGCTCGGCATAACCATTACTGAGCACCTGTTGCTCTGTCAGGATGAATGTCCTGCTGCATCAGGGCAATTCACCCGTCTTCTGAGCGAGCTTATTATCAGCGCCAAACTCATTTCCAGGGAGGTGAACAAGGCAGGTCTGGCAGATATTCTCGGGGCAACCGGCGACATAAATATCCAGGGTGAAAAGGTCCTTAAACTTGATGAGTTTGCCAACCAGGCGCTTATCCATCGCATGGAACGGTCAGGCCTGCTCTGTGCCATGGCCTCGGAGGAAAATGCTGATGTTATAGAAGTGCCAGATAATATGCCAAAGGGAAGCTATGCTCTTACATTCGACCCCCTTGACGGTTCTTCCAATGTTGATGCCAATGCCAGTATCGGAACAATTTTTTCAATCCATCGCAAAATTGACAGGGAAGGTTGTGTGAGTCTGGATAACTTTCTGCGTTACGGCTATGAGCAGGTGGCTGCAGGTTATTTTCTTTACGGGTCAAGCACCATGCTTGTGTATACCGCCGGCAAAGGAGTTCACGGATTTACTTTAGATCCATCTGTAGGAGAGTTTCTTCTCTCACACCAGAATATCACCATGCCTGAAAGAGGAAAGATATTCTCGGTCAACGAAGGGTATACTGAATACTGGGATGAACAAACAAGGGCCGTTGTCAATTATTTCAAATCTTCCCAAAACGACCGGGCCAAACCATATACAGCCAGGTACATTGGTGCCATGGTGGCAGATTTCCATCGCAATCTCCTCTATGGGGGCATTTATATGTATCCTGCGGACAGTCAGGACCCTCACAAGCCCCATGGAAAACTCAGGCTATTGTGCGAGGCAGCCCCGCTTGCCTTTATAGCTGAACAGGCTGGAGGTGCGGCAACCGACGGAAAACAGCGTATTCTTGACATCAAGGCAACAGACCTGCATCAACGGGTTCCGCTTTTTATCGGCTGCAAGGCTGATGTGGAAAAAGCAACAGCAATCCTGCAGAGTGAATAGTAATCATTTTAAAGGAACCTGAATCATCTCCCCGTATTTGCTTGAACCTCCTCGGGCATCCAAACTGCCGGTATACAAAAAAATTGTATGCGCTTTTCTTCTGTGGTACATATAATTATTCGATAAGTTGTTTTTTCTCCATTCAAACATGGAGGTCTACACATGCATAATCTCTTATGGCTACAGGGAGCCAGTTGTGGTGGCGATACCATCTCCTTCTTAAATTCCGAGCAACCCTCTGCGCTTTCGTCCTTCGAAGTATTGAACATCAACTTGCTCTGGCACCCATTTCTGAGCAGAGCACAAGGTGATGATGTTCTGAAAATCTTTGAGGATATCCTCTCAGGAAAAACCAAACTCGATATTCTTATTTTAGAGGGGGCAATTCCCAACGGTCCAGATAATTCAGGAAAATTTTTCATGTTCCATGGCCGGCCATTCCGCGACTGGCTGGCCGATTTCTGCAAACATGCAGAAATGATCATGTCTGTTGGGACCTGTGCAGCCTTTGGTGGAGTGGTTACCGGACATGAAAATGTCAACGAGATGAGCGGCCTCCAGTTTCTCCATAATCAGAAGGGGGGCTTGCTTGGCAGCGAATTTGTTTCCAAAAACGGCCTTCCTGTTGTTAATGTACCCGGATGCCCATCACATCCTGACTGGATTGTTGAAACAATGACGGCAGTTTTAAAAGGCTGGCTGAGCATGGACGACCTTGATGAATTTCACCGTCCAAAGGTTTTTTTCAGTAAACTGGCACATCACGGCTGTCCCAGGAATGAATACTATGAATTCAAAGCCTCAGCTGTCCGTTATTCCCAACAGGGGTGTTTATTTGAATTTCTCGGCTGTAAGGGAACTTTGTGTGAGTCTGACTGCAATGAAAGGCTGTGGCTGGGCCGCACAGGAAGTTGTACCAGGGGCGGTTTTCCCTGTATTGCCTGCACTTCACCACTTTTCCCTGACAAGCAGCGCCCATATTTCAGCACGAGAAAAATTGGGGATGTCCCCGTAACTCTTCCCCTGGATGTTCCCAAGGCCTGGTTTGTTGGTATCTCCGGCATGTCCAAACTGGCCTGCCCGGAAAGATTGAAAAAAAATGCTGTTTCTTTCAAATGGATCAGCTGAAGGCATTGCAAATAAGCTTCTGCCACACATAAGAATTTAATAATTTTATTTGCTGCATTGAACTTAAAGAAAATAACCGGTGAAGATGCCATGGCTAAACTGATTGCAATTGATCCCTTTAACAGGCTCGAAGGGGATTTGCGAATTGAACTTGAAGTCGATGCCAATACGGTCATTTCTGCAAAGAGTTCAGGTATCATGTTCCGCGGTTTCGAACGAATTATGCCTGGCAGGTCACCGACGGATGCACTGGTTATTACTCCGCGTATTTGCGGTATCTGTAGCGGCTCTCACGGTGTAGCTGCTGCGAAGTGCCTGGCCCAGGCACAGGGTGCAGAAATGCCCGAAAATGGTTTTCATATGAAAAACCTTATCCTGGGTATCGAAGTGGTAATGAGTCACCTGAGTCACTACTATCTCCTCTTCGCTCCCGATCTGGCCAGTCCCCGCTATGAAAAACTAAGTGTATATGAATCTGTAAACCAGCGTTTTACTGCCATGAAAGGGTCTTCGGTCGTTCTTGCACTAAAGGCCAGGCAAAGTGCCCTGGAGATTATGGGACTTGTGGGAGGAAAATGGCCGAACAGCCTGGCAATCCATCCCACCGGCACAACCTCAACCCTGAATCTCAGCAGTTTGACAAGAGCAATAGGCATCCTGAACGAATTTCGGGATTTTCTTGAAAAAAGATTCCTGGGCTGTCCCTTGAGCGAATGGCTTGATATCGACAGCTTTGACAAACTTTTAGAATGGCGGTCCAATCCTCAGCATGGTGAAAGCGACCTTGGGATATTTCTTACAATGTGCCTTGAGGCAGGCCTTGACAGAATAGGCAAAGGACCGAACAGATATATGAGTTACGGTGCCTATGATCTGCCAGATGGGGCCACCTGGCTTCCTCAAGGGTATTTTGATGGAAGAACACAGCAATTTGATCAGTCACTCATCAAAGAACATATAGGTGCTTCCTTTTTCAGAGATGCCATCGAAGCAAGGCATCCTCTGGATGGGGTTACCTCTCCGCTGGCTGATAAATCCGGAGCATACAGCTGGGCCAAAGCGCCACGGTATGACGGCAAAACTGTTGAGGTTGGTCCCCTGGCACGGATGATTATTGGTGGTGACCCCCTGTTAACAGATATGGTGCGCCAGATGGACTCTTCAGTCATGACCCGTATGTTTGCCAGACTCAGGGAAATGTGCAGGCTTACAAAAGAGATGTCCAGCTGGCTTGAAAAGATTAATCCGAAAGAACCTTTTTATGCTGTGCCCTCCAGCAGATTTCCGTCAAATGGTATTGGCCTGACAGAAGCTGCACGTGGCAGTCTGGGACACTGGATGAAAATATCCTCAAATCTGATTGATAACTACCAGGTTGTTACACCATCTGCCTGGAATATGTCGCCCAGGGATGAAAAAGGGCAGCCGGGCCCTGTTGAGCAGGCCCTGGCTGGTGCAAGTGTCTCAGATACAAATGATCCTGTTGAGGTGAATCACATCATCCGTTCTTTTGATCCCTGCATGTCCTGTACTGTCCATTAATTCCACCACACTGGAGTTGCTGCAACAAAATGGGAAGCCCGCAAACATTCTCCGATATACTGGCCTCAGGTTACCGGGAAGCAGTAGTCATACTTTCCCGGGATCTCAAAGTTGTGGGAGCCAATGATACATTCCTGGCTGAAAACAATCTCGCCCTCGATGATATTCAGGGCAAAACCTGCCATGAAGTTCTCAAGAGCTGCATGAGCTTCTGCAAAGAACAGACCGACGAATGCCCTGTTTATGAGGCCCTGTCTACAGGAAAGCCTGTCAGTATCACGCATCAGGATGTCATGGTCGACTCCATACCCCACCATTATAAAATTGATATCTACCCTGTTACAGGTGAGAAAAAAGAGGAAACCCATTTTCTTCATATAGCCAGAGATATTACCAACCGCATAGAAGAAGAACGGTTGAAAGACAACATGTGGATGGAAATATTGAACCGCATGGAACACCTCTATGCCGCCATGGTAGAAGGCAGTGAAAATATCGAACATGTGCAGAGCGAGATTGACCAGCTCATAGAAATTGTTCCTCTTGCTGTGGTTGGCTGGGATTCCCATGGTGACATTATCCTTTGGAATACAAATGCAGAAATAATTTTCGGCAATGCTCCAAATGAAGTTTTAGGTAAACCCTTTGTAGAATTTTTTGCCAGCGGCAAGTCCCAGGAAAAATTTTCTAAAATCATGAACAATTTAAAAATGGGGCAGAGTGAGGTGTATGACCTGGCAGAAAACCGTACGACTTCAGGGCACATTATCTTTTGCGAGTGGCACCATAGTGTTTATCAGTATGACAACAATGGCGACATGTCTGCCTGTTTGTCCCTGGGGCAGGATGTAACCGAGAGAATATCCACGGAAAAAGATCTCCGAAAACTAACAGGACAGCTTAAGGCAATTCTTAATGCAACAGGCAACGCCCTTGTCGGCGTAAATAATCTCAGGCGAATAATTCTTTGGAATCCAGCCGCAGAAAAGCTTTTTGGCTGGCTTGCCAGCGAGGTTATGGGGCGGGGAATAGAAATGCTCTTCCCTGCTGAACTTCAAGAAAGCCAGACCGAAAAATTTCGTGAGTTTCTGGAAGGGAATCACCAGAATAAAGGGCTCAAGACAACCTTTGAAACCTCTGCCCTCCGGCGGGACTCCATAACTGTTCCGGTTGAGATCACCCTATCTTCTTCACTCATAGAAGACAAGCGTAACTGTTTTGCGGTATTCCATGAAATCACTGCAAGAAAGCGCACTGAAAAATTATTAATTCAGTCTGAAAAAATGCGCTCACTCGGAGAGATGGCCAGTGGAATAGCCCATGATTTCAATAACTGCCTGACCATAATCCTGGGCAACATTAAACTGCTCAAGGAAACTGTTTGGGACAAAGGTGCTGCTGAAAAACTTAATGCCATAGAAAAAGCTGCCCAACAGGGCAGTGTATCCATTGCCAACCTGCAGGGATTCAGACGCGGAACTGAGGAAAACAAGAAACAATCCGAACTTCTGGCTTTAAAACCTCTGATTGAAGAAGTCAGGAACCTGACCCGTTTCAGGTGGAAAGATCTCCCCCAGAAAGAAGGATATACCATCGACTTCACTCTCGAAGCTGAAGATGCACCTGCCCTGCTTATCAACGGCTCTGACTTTAAGGATATGTTAACCAATCTTATTTTTAATGCAGTAGATGCGATGCCTGCCGGGGGGCATATTCATCTCATTGTAAAACAGGAAGAGGGCAAGGTCTTGTTATCGGTGCAGGACAACGGAAAGGGGTTGGCAAAAGAGGAGGCTTCACACATATTTGATCCTTATTTCACCAGCAAAGGAAGAGGGCATGCAGGTCTGGGATTAAGCATTGCTAAACGATTTGTAGAACACCATGGCGGCTCAATAACAGTTGAAAGCGTCAGGGGCGCCGGCTCTACTTTTACAATTGAATTTCCCCTTCTTACAACCTCTGATCCGGAAAAACTGCTGCAGCCCCAAAAAAAATCCCAGCCATTGCACCTGCAAATACTTCTCATTGATGACGAACCTCTTGTCAGGAAGCTTCTCAAGCAGGTACTTGAAAGGGTTGGTCATACAGTGACTGAGGCAGGGAACGGGCAGGAGGGAGTGAGGTGCTTCCGGGAAAACGATTTTGACCTTGTTATCACTGATCATGGCATGCCTGTAATGAACGGCTTGGATGCTGCCTTCCGCATCAAGAAACAAAAACCTGAGACCCCGATTATACTCATCACCGGCTGGCAGACGGAAACTGATGCAACCTTTCAAAAGCCAAGCGGCATAGATGAGTTTATTACCAAGCCGTTTGATCTTGAGAAACTCATTGAGCTGATTGAAAAATATGGGAACAAAATAAAAAATGCAGGTTAGAAGAGGAGTACAGATGTCACTGCTATCACAATAAGGGGTAAATGCAGGAAAAATACCGGATCCATTTTTTCATCAGGTAACGATGAGATGAGCCTCGATGCCACAATGAAAGAAAATATCAGGCCGGTTAATATGAGAGCAATCTGCAAAATATATATGGACTGCATATCCAGCTTGAATGCTATGTGCGGGAATGAGTATCCCACCTGATTGCTCAGAATAACAAAGAAATCCGCCGCATGATTTAAAAGCGGCACAAGCCGGATAGCTATTTCATTTGCATATACCAATGGCAGCATGGCCATAAAAAAGGTTGACCCAAATTTTTTACCTGCATCAGTGTCTACCGTCCCAGTAAATGCTACACCGGCAACCGCAACATGGTAGGCAAAAAGCACTGAAGCAATCAGCAGCAGACCATATGTCAGTTCCATGGAACCGATATAACCATTGAGGCTAAAAGGTATTGTTGTGAGGTTGACCCCTCTGAATATCTGAGTCCCCCACAATAACGGCACAAAAAGTATCATAGACAGATCAGCTGATCGCTTATTCCAAAGCTCCCACCCCGGCGGCCTGAGATTAAACTGAACAGCCTCGTTCCGGCAGGCCTTCATGCAGTTTCCGCATAAAATGCAATCCTGATTCGTGTCCATGGCAAATGGGCCCTTTGCCATGGAACAACCGGGTATATCATCACGGCCGGTAAAACAATCATAGCTCGTACATTCATGACTGCAGTAATTATAGTTGGCCCTTACTTCAACAATCGAAGCCCTGGAAAAGGTTGCTACCATCTGGCCCAAAGGACAGACGTATCTACACCAGACCCTTCCTTCAAAAAGCAAAGCAAAAACAACCGCTGAACCGAGCATGGCAAGCAGCAGCCATGCCGTTTCAGTCGGCCTCTCAAACATATCCAGTGCCGCCTGAGACCAGAAAATAATGGCCAGCCCGACAGCACTGACAAAAAAACCCATATTCAAATAATGGTGGGGTATTTTCCAGCGTTTCAGTTTGAGTTTTCTAACCAGATTACTGAAAAAACCAATTGGACAAAAGCTGCACCACATTCTTGCCAGGAGCAGGCAGCTCAATATGAGCAGGGGCTCCCAATTGGCCCAGACCAGCAACAGGGTGATATTGGAATCAGGAGAGGGGTTCCCCCATATGCCAAGAATAACAACAAACACGAACATGCTTGCCAATACAATTTGGGGTACAATTGGATAAAACGGGCTTTGAAAAAAATTCCTGACAAATTTGACTGAAAGCAGATTAAAAGCGTTTTTGCCTGTAATCGGCACCTTGCCTATAAATACATCTTCCGCCGCAATAACATTTCCTTTGGCAAAACTGATAGACCTCGCCACAACATCTTCAAGTTCTCTGAAATTTCCAGGCCAGTTGTAAGCCATCATTTTATTCAAAGCTTCCGGCTTCATCTTCATTGACGGTTTATTTTTTTCGAGGCCTATTTCTTCGAGAAGCAGTGTTATAATTTCTTTCAAATCCCTTTTTCTGCTGAGAAATGGCTCTATTCGAACATGTTCAGGTGCCAGATATTCATACAATGTGTTTTCAAGGGCAAGATCGTCTTCAATATTTATTATTACCTGGGTTGAAGCATGGGTAGGACGTTCAGCCCCTAAAGGATAAAACATGCCGGTCACAAAATACTCAAGCAGCATCCTTTGAACCTTGGGTTCAAGCTTAGAGCCGTCTTTAATGACAAGTGTGCCATTATTGGCCAGTTTTAAAAATCCCTGCCAGGGAACAAACGTACGGCCATAGATTTCAAGATCATAACCAAAAAGTGCTCCAATTTGCTCCAATTCCCGATAATAGACCGTCCCTTTCTCATGCTGCAGCCCCTTAGAAACAAAAAGAGGAACCGCATCAGGATCAAAAATAATATATGAACCCTCACTGGCTGTACCTTGCTCATATATATACTGGGCGACCCTGGACTTCATGGAGCCTGGTGCACCGACAAGCAGAATAGAACTGGAGGACCGGCAGATAGAGTCAATCTGGCTGCGAAGTTTCTGGGCTCTTCTCGAACTTCCTATTAATGGAAGACAGGGATGAAATTCCATTTTTGTAATCAGTTCACGAAAATGATGATCCTGATAGATCTGGCTTTGTTCACGACCCTCAATCATTGAGTTGAACCATTTTCTGATAGCGGCCTGTGAAGCTTCAGGATATTCCCTGTACAATGCCAGAAATTCATTCCGTGGAACTGCAATAATGCTGCTTTTCTCCATGGCCTTTGCTGTAACGAATCTGGGACTGTCAGTTAACAGACTCATTTCCCCAAAGACTTCACCGTCCCTGTAAACAGCAAGATCAATTTCTTTTCCCTGCCGGGGTTTATGGACCAGATTAACGGTCCCCTGCAGTATGGCATATACATAATCGCTGCCTTCCTGCTGCCTGAAAATTATTTCATTAGCATTATATGTGAGCCTTGCGGATTTGGAATGGATTGTGGCAATGACACTTTTGGGGAGAGAGTAAAAAATGGCTGAATTGGCAAGCCGGTCAATATCCTGCAGCTTAATCGCCTGAGCCAGGTCCCTCTTGGTGATGGCACCTGCATCAAGCAACAACATGCCGATGAGGGGATCGTAGCCTTTTGAGCGTAAGTTTTCCTGGCGCTCCAGTCCATTATTGATCGCTACTTCATCACAAACACCTGCAGCCAGCAAATATTCACATAACTTTCTGGCCGGCTCCCTTACTTGTGACGAAGTGTGTATATGTCTTTCCTGATGCGGTTCGATCATAGCCTTCCCCCGAACAGGCTTGGTATGCGACTAGGTCACATTGTAGCTCATTACTGCTTTTATTGCTAATTCATATTAATTGCCGTCAAATCAAAAAAAATTTGTGATTCATCTTTGACTAATAAGCAAACGTATATATAATTTCAGGTGTGGTGTCCCAAAGGCCAGCTATCACAGTATTTCATTACATCACAATAAAATTGCCGATAAGGAGAACTTTTGTGAATACCATCGTAGTTGCCTGTAATCAATGCGGCACAAAAAACAGAATCCCGGCTGACAAGCAGCACCTTGGTCCAAAATGCGGAAGTTGTAAAACTGCCATTTCCCTTGCCGGTGCTGCCGTACCCGTAGAACTGGATGATTCCACCTTTGCTCCTTTTATCAACCAGGCTGCCAAACCTGTCATGGTGGACTTTTTCTCACCAACCTGCGGGCCCTGCAGGATGCTTGCGCCAGTGATAAATAATTTGGCAAGTAAATTTTATAGCCGGGTAATTATAGCTAAACTTGACACCAGCACCAATCAAATGACAGCAGCCAAATACAGGATTAGAGGTGTCCCTACCCTCATTTTCTTTAAAAACGGTCAGGCAGTAGATCAGGTGACCGGGGCAATGCCGGAAGATGAACTGACCCAAAAGCTAAATCAGTTTGCCTGAACCGTTTTAGGGCAGACCAAGTTTTTGCAGCATTCTCATAAATCCCTTACGGCTTTCGAAAAGGTGGGTTTGTAATCCTGCTGCCATGGCCCGGTCAATGTGGCCGCTGTTATCATCAACAAAAAGTGTCTCAGTTTCATTGACATTTAAGGCCTTCAGGGTTTCAACAAAGATAGAGGAATCCCTTTTGGTTTTACCGAGATGAAAACTGTTGAAAACAGCATCAAAGTACTGAAAAAAATTATATTGGGAGTTTAACAGGTCAAGCCAGTCAGACTGATCGCTCAAGATGGCGGTAATCATTCCCTGCTGATGCAAACCATTTATTATATCCATCATCCAATTCCGCGGGATAAACCGTGAAAGTATTTCCTGCCGTAGTTCATTATCAGGCGCCCGGATACCTGCATGCTCCCTCACCTCATCCCAGAAATCTTTCTCGCTTCCTGTGCCGGTCACATATCCGGAATTATATACAGCCTCATTGGCCAATTCAAAAAAACGTCTACGGTCAAGTCCGAATCTGTCAGCTATTGCATAGAGCCCCTGCTGGAATCCTTCTTCCGCTATTACCCCACCAAAATCCAATATTATAGCACAAATTTTCATGTTGATTTTCTTTCCACCCGATTATTTTTTCAGGCCCAATATTTCTCATTGCCTCAAAAAAACATATGTTCTAATAAACTATTTTATACCATTATTTTAGAATTTATTAAATTAAGGCAAATGGTCTTACAATAAAAACTTGGAGGAAAACCATGGAACTGACAGGCAAAAAAGTATTCATCCTGGTGGAAACAACCTATAATGATCTGGAATTCTGGTATCCCTATTACCGGCTCAAGGAGGCAGGTGCAGAAGTCGTCGTTGTCGGCCCAATGGGCGGTTTGGTCTACGACGGCAAAGCCGGGATTCCAGTGAAGGCGGATACTGGGATGGCTGATGTTTCTGCACTTGAATGCGACGGCCTTATAATTCCCGGCGGCTATGCGCCGGACCACATGCGCAGGCACCCTGAGATGGTCAAACTGGTAAAGGATTGTGTTGAGTACGGCAAGGTGGTTGCTGCCATCTGCCATGCAGGCTGGATGCTGGCCTCAGCAGATGTATTGCAAGATCGCACCGTCACTTCATTTTTTGCCATAAAGGATGACATGGTTCATGCCGGGGCAAACTATGTTGACCAGGAAGTCGTAGTCGACAACAATATCATCACCAGCAGAACACCCGATGATCTGCCGTCCTTCCTGCATGCCATTATTACAGCACTCGCATAAATTAAGGGTTCAAGAAAAAATATTTCAAATCCTTATTTTGCATATCGCAACAAACAGCGGACATGATTTTCCCTTACCCAATTCATGTCCGCTGTTTATTCTTGACATCTATACCCTTTCGTTGTAAAAAATCGTGTTCGTCGCAACGATATTTCAGTTTCTTACAAAATTGTAAAATCTGACCAATTAACAATCCTTTACAAGAAGAATTTTTTTCGAAAAAAGGGAGATTCCAACAAGGAGATTATTATGTGCCGGCTAGCTCTTAAAACCGCCAGCAAACCCTTTTCACCCTATAAGGTCCTCACGGCCATGGAAGCCATGCAGGAAGGATATGACGGAAGTGGCCTCGGCCTCATCCTTCGCGGTGTTAAATTTTCTGATTTTACATACAACGCCAAGGATCCTATCCTCTCAGGCATTGCACATTCAGAAGCGGCCTTTCATCGTCTGGGTGAATTTATGCAGGAAAAAGGCTTCCAGCTTAAATATGATCACGAGTTCGATGTAGACTTCAAAAAAATTGAAGCACAGGATCGCTTTAAATATATTTTACGTGTTTACAAACTGCCTGCTTCCTGGAAATCTTTCGATGAGAATGAAGTTGAAAAGCAGTTGATGCTGACCCGTCTGGAACTGCGCAAAAACGGCGAAGACCACAATGACGACCTGACAGCCTTTTCCTTCTGGCCGGATGTGGCCACAATCAAGGAAGTAGGCTGGCCCCTCGGAATTGGTAATGCTTTGAATCTCAAAGATAACCGCATAAAGGCCCGGGTTGTCATGGCCCAGGGTCGGCAGAACACCAACTACGGCATCAACCTTTATGCCTGCCACCCCTTCTTTATCCAGGGGATCGCCTCCATGACAAACGGTGAAAATACAGCGTACGTTCCCATAAAAGAATTACTGACCGGCATGCACTACCCCGGATATATCGGTTACCAGAGTGACTCTGAAGTTTTTACCCATATTCTGCATTACATAATCAAACAACTCAAGCTTCCCCTTGAAACATATAAACATGTAATCACTCCTCTCAAAACAGAGGAGTTGAATTTGCATCCACAGGGAGATTTTCTCAAGGGACTGCGCAATGTTTGTCGCCGCTTCATTATTGACGGTCCGAACTGCGTGATAGCCTCTTTACCTGATGAAACATGTCTCATGGTACAGGATTCTAAAAAATTGCGTCCTGGTACTGTCGGCGGCCATAAAGGAGAATGGGCCATGGCCTCGGAAATGTGCGGTGTTGACGCCATGATCCCGGACCGTGACCGTTCCCTTGACTTTCAACCAATGCGTGAAAACACGATAATTATTCCTCCAGACCGTAAGGAGATGAAGATATGGTCTCAATTCGATCCATACCCTCTACCCCAAGTAGCGTAACGCACCTTGACCTGCAGTGGGTCATAAAGCATCGTGAGGACAGGTGTACCCTGTGCGGCCAATGCACATCCGTCTGTCCCAAGGAAGCTATCTATCTGACATACCGTCGGCAGAGGATGCCGAAACTTGATATCCTCAAGAAAAAACGGGGAAGCGAATACCGCACCTTTACGGGTATCAGGCAACGCACAGAAGCGGCCAACCGCTGCATCGGTTGCGGTATGTGTGCCACTGTCTGCCCCAACGAGGCAATTGGGCCTCAACCAAATCCCAATGACCCCAGGGTCCGCCTCCTTCATAATGACAAGGGCGAGGCCTGGAAACGCGGTGGCCGCCGGAATGTTCGCGGCTCTCTTCTTGATAGAATTGTCTTCAACCGCATCTCCATGCTGACCGATCCGGCCCTTGATGCCGGTCGTCATGAGTTCCAGTTGAATACCCTTCTCGGACGGGTTCTGCCTCCGGAAGAATACCTGCGCCGTCAAGCAAACGGTGGGTGGATCCCGCCGGTACGGGAAATCTTTCCCTTTGTCATCGGTTCCATGTCTTTCGGCGCACTTTCGCCAAACATGTGGCTTGGTTTGCTGCAGGGTGTAGCCTACTGTAATGAAGTACTGGGCATCCCTGTTGTCATGGCTACCGGCGAGGGCGGCTGCCCTCCCTGGGTTTTAAAGAGCCCCTACCTTAAATATATCATCCTGCAGATCGCATCCGGATATTTTGGCTGGGATGAGATCATCAGGGCCATCCCGGATATGCAGTGCGATCCGGCAGCAATTGAAATCAAGTACGGCCAGGGTGCAAAACCCGGGGACGGAGGACTGCTCATGTGGTTCAAGGTAAGCAAGCTTATCGCCCGTCTGCGTGGTGTACCTGAAGGCGTTGACCTTCCTTCACCTCCAGTGCATCAGACTCTGTACTCCATTGAAGAGTCGGTCATGAAAATGATTCAGTCGCTGTCTATGGCCTGGGGTTTCAGGGTACCTGTCTATCCCAAGATTTCCGGGTCCACCTCTGCAAAATCCGTGTTAAACAACCTGGTGCGAAACCCTTACGCCTCAGCCCTGATGATCGACGGTGTTGACGGCGGCACAGGAGCAGCATACAACGTCAGCATGGATGCTACGGGTCACCCCATCGCCTCAAACCTGCGCGAGTGCTACCTGGACCTGGTAGCCCAGGGTAAGCAGAATGAGATTCCTATTTTTGCAGCAGGCGGCATTGGCAAGAACGGCAATGTCACCCAGAACGGTCTGGCACTGATAATGCTTGGCGCCTCCGGTGTACATATCGGCAAGTACATAATGCAGTCTGCCGCAGGCTGCCTTGGCAGCGAA
>JBHPCH010000036.1:0-20395 GCA_042576125.1 Thermodesulfobacteriota bacterium | reverse complement strand
TGAGCATCACAGCTTTTGGCGGAAGAGACGCTGGATCTGTCTGAACCGCCGCAGGCGGTGAGTTTTCAGCGTCCCGTCAAAAGCGAGAAGTACCCCTCAAGGGGGCATAAACTTCAGGGAGCCTGAAAGGCCGGGACAGCGGGGTGCCCTTTTCTTGCTTCTTCTTTTGCACCCATTAAAAATGGGCATAAAGGCACGCTGTCAGTCGTCGGCAGTTTTGTATGCCGACAAAAGAAGAAGGTATATATGTAAAAGATGGTTTTTAGTATATGTTCATTTCTTTATTTGCATAAAGAAACGAGCGTCGTGTGGATTGAACCACACCACTACGAAAGTGCAGCCGTTCACTTGTCCGCCAGAGGCGGATGCCCTGCGCTGCGCAAAATAACCGGGCGCTGCGAAACTCGCCCGCTTTCAGCGGCCTCAAACAGTCGGAGTCTACGCCATTTCATGGCTTCGCTACCTCTCGCGCCTAATCTGTTATTTCTTCGCTGCTCGGCTGCATGAAATGGCCTTTAAAAAACATACTTTTAAAATTGATTTAGTTGTTTGTTTTTGGGGACCCATTCTTTTGCGCTGAGCATTGCAGCTGTTGGCGGATAAAGACGTAAAAGGTAAGCGAAGACTCCGACTGTTTGAGGCATCCCGTAAAGGGGCATAAACTTCGCCGAGTTTTTTTACGTCCCGACTACAGCGAGAAGCACCCCTCAAGGGGGTATAAACTTCAGGTATCCCGCTGAAAGAGGGCCGTGAAAGACGGGTGCCATTTTCTTGCTTCTTCTTTTGCACCTTCAAAAACAGGGCATAAAGGCAAGTAATAGAAGAAGAGTATATAGAGATATATGAACTATTATGATTAAGTATTATTAATGACTGCATTCAAATTGTTTAAATTTTCAAAATAAATACAAGCACCATGGACTTCTCTGCCGTAGCAAAAATTCTCATCATCTTCTTCGGTGTCCTGGCAGTCAGCCGCATGCGGGTGCCCCTAGGCGCAAGTCTTATTTTCGGAGGACTGGCACTTGACCTCTGGGCAGGAAAATCCATATATGATCTACCCGCTGACTTCTGGCATGCTCTCATGCGTCCAGAGTTATGGCTTTTGGCCATAACCATCACCCTTATTATGGAAATAGGCTATTTCATGGCATCCGATGAAAACGGCAAAGCAATTCTCTCACTGGCTCGCCGCTATGGCGGTAAACATGGTCAGGCGTTCAGCCTGGTACTTATTCCTGCTGCCATTGGACTTGTTCCCATGCCTGGCGGAGCTCTTTTCTCAGCGCCCCTTGTCGGAAAGACGGCAGAAAATTCAAACAACTCTGCTGAATGGAAGGCTGCTGTAAACTACTGGTTCAGGCATATCCTTGAATATTGGTGGCCGCTCTATCCTGTTGTTATTGTAACCCTTTCCATTTTTACCCTGCAGACCTGGAAATTCATGCTGGTCCAAATCCCATTTACCTTTGTCAACCTGGGTGCAGGATATTTTTTTCTCATCAGAAACCATGAATTTTCTTTTAAAATAGAAAACAATGAGGAAGAAAATATACCCAACATAGCTCAGGTTCTGCTTCCCATAGCAATCATTGTTATTGCAACGCTTCTGCTGCCTGGTCTTTTTCATAAAATATTTCCCGGTTTGAATCCCGCCTCCTGCAAGCTTTCAGCCATGCTTACCGGCCTGGTTATCAGCCTTGCAATAATCTGGAGCAACAGAAAACACCTCAGCAGAAAAATGTTTTCTGATATTGGTTCAAAAAAAACCATGAATGTTTTCATAACCCTGGCAGGAGTCATGATCTTTGAATCATTGCTTGATTCCTCCGGGCTTATCCCCCTGGCGGGCAAAGAACTTTCTATGGGCAATGTCCCCATCGCGCTCATTATTGCATTTCTGCCTTTCCTGGCAGGACTTGTAACCGGTATTGCCATTGGTTTTGCAGGTGCCGCCTTCCCCATTGTGGTGGGTTTTGTCAGTGCTGATGCAAGCCTGCATCCCATTGCAGCCCTTGTCCTGGCTTTCAGCATGGGATATGCAGGCATGATGCTCTCCCCGGTGCATCTCTGTTTTCTGCTTACTGTTGATTATTTCAGTGCCTCATTTATTAAAGTATATAAATATCTTCTTCCCTGTGTTCTTACAGTCATGGTTTTCGGGATATTTTTATATCAGATGCTGCAAATGCTGCTAAAGCATTAAACTACTATGCCGGTCTTTCAACTCACAGATAAACTCATTTTCCCTCCTGCCGAGCTGGCGGAAAAAAACGGCCTGCTCGCCATCGGCGGTGACCTTTCCCCCGCAAGACTGCTGCTCGCATACAGCAGCGGCATTTTTCCCTGGTATTCTGAAGGAGAACCTATTCTCTGGTGGTCTCCCTCTCCCCGTCTTGTCATTTTCCCGGCTGAATTAAAAGTTCCTAAACGACTCACCCGTCTTATACGCCAGGATATTTTTTCAATCACCATGGATAGGGCCTTTAAACAGGTAATTGCTGCTTGTGCGAAGACAGATAATCGTCTGGAAAAAGGTACCTGGATTACCCATGATATGCAGAAAGCCTACTGCCGACTCCATAAAATGGGATATGCCCATTCCGTAGAGTGCTGGCTTGATGACGAACTTGCAGGAGGACTCTACGGGATCTCTCTGGGGTCAGTGTTTTTTGGAGAGTCGATGTTCAGCAAAGAGCCAAACAGCTCAAAGGTTGCCCTGGTCTATTTGATAGAGAAATTGCAGGAATGGGATTTCGAGCTCATTGACTGCCAGATGAAAACTGAACATCTCATGCAGTTTGGTGCCAGGGAGATTCCAGGAAATGAATTCCAGAAACTTCTGACAAAAAGCAGTGCCCGGCCTGATCAAAAAGGAACGTGGAAAGCCACCTGATTTTCTATCAAGCAAAAACCTGCCTGAATTGAACATGTCCTCTCGACATATTCACCGATAAGGATCATTGACGAATACTAATTTAGAGAAGTTATCTTGAATTTTGAAATAATATTATTCATAGTTAATTTGAACATGAGAGTCGCCTAAGTTGTCCATTTGTAAACATATAGAATAAAAAAAAGGGCCGCTCTCAAAGCGGCCCTTCTGCATTATAAACTTTAAAATAATTAAGGTGAAACTACATAGGGCCGCATCATCTCGTTGTCCTCATGCTCAACTATATGACAGTGCCATACATAAAGTCCTTCTTTGTCGAATTTTGCCTTGACCTTGGTGATTTCGCCGGGGTAAACGATGACAGTGTCTTTAAATCCCTCTTCCCATGCAAGAGGATCATTGGTTCCGGTAACACTGGTGCCACCGCCTATCACCTCACGACCAGTCACGGCAAACCGAACCAGGTGCAGATGAATAGGATGTGCATCCTCTGTGAAATTATAAATACTCCACTCCTCGGTATCATTCAAAATTGGGTTTTCTGTGACATTAATAGACACAGTATCACCACTTTCAAGCGTTACTTCTACCGGGCTACTTTCGCCAGTTGTATCAGTCCACTTGAGAGGAATACCATTACCAGCACCATCAACTACACCCAACAGTGCTTCTTTGGGTCCAAATTCAATTATGTTCTGGAAACCATCGGGACACACATCAGCAGGGTTTGCTTCCGGATTAACCTGCCGGATCGGTATGGCGGGTTCTTCATCGCCGTTTACGCAGATATATACTTCCTCAGACGAAACCTCGTTCAGTGAGACATCTCTGGAGACATCGGGAGTTCCAAGCGCACTTTCAGCATCCAAGGCTAAATTCGCCAGGTCCGTGGCAGCATTCAGATTTGGAGTTTCTCCGTCAGCTAAAACCGGATCGGTGGGACTTGCACCAGTCAAATTTTCGTCTACGACAAACTTCATCACTACACCAGAGGTAGCCGGATCCGCAGGATCAAAATCCACACCAGGTATACCACCTCCAAAGGGCTCATCCGGACCGATGTTCAACAGAGTAATTTCAGACCCCTCTTCTACACCACTAAAATCAACAATAACGTCAGCCCTTTCGGCAAGTGCCATAAGTACTTGGGCTTTACCGTCACCACTACCATCAAGATCCAGGGCATTCATGTCGATTGGTGTCGGCAAAAATCCCTGTTCAGCACCTATCTGGTAGACTTTGACTGCAGGGTTGCTAAACTTGAGCCACAGGAAGCGTGAATTACATCCGTTAAGAAGGCGTAAACGATAAAGAGCTTTGGCTACTTTTAATTTTGGCCAACTCACGCCGTTTACCACCATAACATTAAAGAATGCCTCAGGATTCCATATCGAGGCAATATCAGATTCCGATGAAAAATTTATCTTGAGCTCTCCCTTGTCAACCCCCTCAAAAAAGGCCCGTCTTTCAGGATAAAACAGACTCCCGTCATTATTGAATGAGCGGTCTTGAATAACTATAGGGATCTCACGGATACTACTTCTTATAGGGTTTCCAGGAATATTTAAAGAAAGAACATCTTGACCAGCAACAGGCGCTGGCCCCGGCAGGACGCCGTCCCAATCAATACCATTTGACGTATCATCAACCTTATCATTGTCATCGCCGTCACCTCTTATCAGCCAAAATCCGGCCGGACCTGCGTAAACATTCAGGCGGGTCATGCCAAGACTATGGTCATGATACCAGAGCGTAGTTGCCGGTTGATCCTGGCTATACATATAATCTGCATAACCGAGATTACCTGGATTTGTGCCAGTTGAGTCATCAAACAATGTTCCTGAATTAGCATACCCTTTGGGGATATTCTTTGCTGCAGGTAACCACCAGGCCTCGGGATATCCGTCACTATGAGGATCCACATGTGCACCATGAACATGGGTGACGATCGGCACTGGTCCATCATAAGGCTCATCACTTACACCTGAACAATCGGTTCGAGAGTCACCGTCGCGACATTCCATCGGTGGATTCGCCCAATGGAGGGTCTGATCAACCCGTAAAAGATGATTAAGGTACTTCCCCTTTTCATCAACCAGCCGTTAATCCAACGAACATTTACTGGAACATCTGACATAGTTTCGATGGTGTAGGCCGGGTAATTAAACTGAGAATTGGGATCAGGCGCAACCTTCGGTGTCGGATCAGCCTCAGGCCCGTAGCTCCATATTCTTGTTGCGTTAAATTTATCGTTCCGGCCATTCAGCGTGTTCCAAATCCCGCCCGGCAGAATCTGCTGTTTAAATTCCCGGACCGAAATATCATAATTGTCGGCTGAGCCATTGTTGTTCATAACTGGTGGAATAACCAGTGGAATTACATATTTGGGAATGATGGTTGGATCAAGTCTGCCGCCAGGCAACGGATCGGCACTGCTTTTTCCTGGAATTACAGATAAAACCAGGAGTAGGCTGGTGCCTATAAATACCCCCTTTTTTAAAATACTTTCTATTTGCATTTTTTACCTCCCCCATTTTCCTTTTCAGTGATACGTTTGACAAAAAGTACTTGTTTTTTGTCCTTCACCCAGTAGTAAAACAGTGTTTTAAAATCACCTCCTTCCTGTAAAATTTTAATGCTTAAAAAAAGAAAAGCCCCTCAAAGGGCAATAGCCCCAATGATGGCTTTTTAATGACAATATACTCCAGCAGAAAAATCTTCCATCGGTGCTTCCTTACCGTTTATAGATTTGTATGATTCTGCATATATATGCTGTTAATCTGCAAGGATTATGGCGATAAAATTAATGCATACTGCACGATTCCTGATCCTTGTATTTATGGTTTCCAATGATATGTATAAACCACAATGTGGCATAGAAAAAAATGGGGAAACTCCCCCATAAAGATTCAGAAAACACCCCATATCCCTAAAAAAAAGACTGTATTCGATTGAAGATGAAGTACGTGCAGGTATGATATTTAGAATAATTCAGAATATGACAAGACTTCTATATCCAGACAAGTTGACGCTATTATGCATGTCTACCGGCTAGTATCGCCACTATCAATATGGACTAAAAGAAAATTCAGGGATTAAGAAAGGAGCCCCGGTTGAACAACCGGTCCACTCAAAATACTTCTCATTTTAGCAATCAAGTTGTGTATTTGAAAAGGTTTTTGTAAAAAAGCCCTTTCGGTGTCAGGAATAAAATGAGCGAGAGAGGGACACATGAAGCCGGACATAAAAAGGACTCTCGTCTCAGGGTATAAGGTTAAGAATTGCCTGGCAAGGTCTATGCCGTTTATTCCCGGCATCATAATATCGGTGAGCAAGAGGTCAATCCTGTTTTTTTTATTGGCAGCCTCCATAGCTTCCTTTCCGTTTGAAGCCAATATAGGTTCATAGCCATATTCAGATATTTGCTCTTTCACGAGATCTAAAATAACTGGGTCATCATCCACTACAAGAACTGTTGCTGATTTTTTTTTACACATTTTAGCCTTATCCTGACATATAGAGTTCTGAGGTTTGAATCCTGACTGACGATTTTGAAGGAGAGTATTTGTGAGGGTGAAGCCTAAAACAAAACAACTCGGTCGTCAGTCAGAACTCAAGCCTTAACTAAATACTCCTGGTCTGCATACACGCAAATGTATGTATTAAGAATACATTACCCAGAGGTATTTTTATTGATAGAAGAAATATATGACAATGTAAAGAATGGCAAAATGACTACATAACAAGTAGGAAAACTAATTATTATTGATCTGCTGGAGGCTTGTTTGGAGATTTATTTTTTTGTTAGTTAGGGCTAGCTTTTTCCTTATATTTTGCCTATGGGTGGCAATTGTTGTTGGAGATAAATTTAAAAGTGTTGCTATCTCCTTGGTAGATTTGCCCTTTCTTATCAAATCGGAAATCTGAATTTCAGCTGGAGTGAGTTTTGAATGATTGTCTGACAAACTGAGGGCAAAAGGTAACATTATTTCTTTGAGGTTTGATTCAATGATCTCTACGTAAGTATATTCATCAAATTCAGACAGTTGTGTTTTCAGTTTATCAAGATAGGGAAATACAAGTTTTTCGACGTTATGCAGTATCTTTTCTTCAATCTTTTTTTTGTCCTTCTCCCGCTGCTGTAAGAGAATCTTCAAGGCGACATTGTACTCCTCCAAGTGGAGGGTCTTTTGCTCAAGTTCTGCAGTTCTGTTCTCAACAAGTTCTTCGAGATGATTCCGGTATTTGTTCTATTCTTCCTCTGTCTGCTTGCGTGCAGTAATATCTGTGCAGAATCCACCAACTGCAGAGAGAGAGCCATCTTTTCCATGAAGGGGGAATTTTGAGGTTATAAAGGTATGGATGCCATCGGCCAGGGGAATTGTTTCTTCAAATTCGAGAGGAATACCTTTATTGATGACTTCTTCATCCTGAGACCGAAAGAGTTCTGCAACCGATTGAGGGAAAATATCGAAATCATTTTTTCCAAAGATATCTGCTAAAGTAATGTTAGCCATTTCTTCATACTTCTTATTAATCATCAGGTAACTGCCCTGGACGTCTTTCAGGTAGATTGGCGCAGGAATATTATTTAAAATCTCTCGCATATATTTGTCGCCAGACAAATACTCTTTTTTCTCCTGTCTGAGTAGATTGTATTCATGATTGAGCTCTTTTATTTTCTGCAAGGCCTCTTGGCGGGTTTTGGGTCGCATTTTTTCTACCATTTAATATTTCAACTGGACATATAGGCTTTTTTCAAAAACGCACAATCTATCATGGACTAATCCTGTTGTAGGCTGGACAACCTTTTTTCATAACATTTGTCGTGCTGCACTAAAATATTTTTAATTTCTTCATCACTCAAGCCCATAACAAATTCATATTTTTCTTCGATAGAAAGATTGATACGGAGTTCAGATAACGGACAACTTTCATTTATGCCTGTTGAAAAAATACAATTTGCCAGAAGTCCGAACAAAAGAGCTCTTGAGGTATCTTTAGATTTTTCCATAATTGAATTCATATAACTAATATCTCATTAAAATTTATGCTAAATGATTTACTGTCACCAGCTGCACTCATGATTGAAACAGTTTGCCGGGTGACAAAAATTGCCGATAAGCCTTGAAATTTCTGTAATTCTTATGCAAAAAATAAACCAAAATTATTCTAAACAAATTACATATTATTTTTTTAATGTTATTTCGGATGGTTAGTTTAGTCTATCGAGTTTGAAACCAAATTTGAGCTAAAGGGCATTTCTTTATTTTGTAGTAATTTCACTAAAAGGGGTTAGGGAAATAGCCACAATGTGGTTGTTAAGGAGAGTTGTCTACCCGGGACAATTGTCTAGAAAAGGAGCACCGCATTACAAAAATACTAAAGGGAATTTTCAAGATACTAGAATTACACAGATAGAGAAAAACCTGCATTGCTTGCTATAATAGTAATATATTTAATCCAATTATTTGTTATCATATTCTGACAGCAACTTCACTTTCTGAATAAAATATACCAACCACAAAAAGCCGGAAAAGGAACTTTTGATTCCTGCACCGACTTTTTTAGTTTATGTGTCCAATTACAACATTTCTTAGATAACCATTTTATCAACGCGTCAACCTTCCATGGCTTTCACAGCCTCTTCAGTAGTCAGGACAGAGTTGGCAATATAGCCATAGTTTATAAGTGCCGCCTGGTAGCCATCACCCAACTCGGGATGTCTGGCCCCTGCTGTCGCGTCTTTTATCACAGATACCTCAAAACCCTGCTCCAGCAATTCACGCAGATGAGCTTCGACGCAAAGGTTAGCCGACATGCCCCCCAAAATGACTTTGCTTATGCCTCTTTTACGAAGTTGCAGGGCAACATCGTTATTCTCCGGACCATAAACTTTGTGGGGGTTGCACACAATGGTCTTGCCATCCTCAATGTATGGTTTATAACGCTCCAACCAATCAGCGCCTGATCCTGTGAAACCCTCTAGGTCCAATGCACCTCTTCGATCAAACATCTTAATTTCATGCATTACATTCTCAATGGTTCCACCGAACTTCCAGCCGCGATCAGTGGGATAATAGTAATGAGGCGAAATGAAGACCTCGAACCCGTTGGCTTTAGCGGTTTTGAAAAGCCTCTCGATGTTCTCGACAGTCTTATTCTCCTTGACGCTGTCTCCGACCAACTCCCAGGTAACACCGTGCTCACTGAGAAAGTCGTTCTGCACGTCGGTCAATAGTACTGCTGTATCTTTATTATTTATATTCATGGCTTTTCTCCTTCTGCTTAAGATGAATTTACTTATCAAAATAAATAAGCCGGATTACCTCTTTAATAGGCAACCCGGCTATCATTTTTCAGACCCGTGGTGTTCCGTCCCAACCTTACGGTTGGTTTGACTTTTTCTTTTGTAAACTATGATTAAAAAATATGTATGAATGAAGAATAGTCAACTGTCCAATGTGCTACAATGTGGCTCAATAGTGCTGCTTAATGAAATATAAAGTGCTTGCACTATAGTGACTTTAGGCAACCTTGCAGGGTGAAGAAATTTTGGAGGCCTGTGAACTGCTAAAGAAAATATTACAGCTATTCCAGGGCAATAAGCTGTACATGATCACAGTCAAAAATATGAGGATGGGGGAATGGGGGATAAAATCTGCCGTCAGGCAGTATTGAGATAAAATAATTTTGCTGAGAGAGGGGACAATAACTTTAAATTATGACATAACAAAGTACCCCAAGGGACTTCCAAAGGCTACTTCCTCTTCATCTTCATACTGGCAACCGGCTGAGTTCTCGCGAATATCTCTGATAATAATTTTTTTATTGATTTGGGATCGGTACTCATCATCAAGGGTGAATTCCACTGTAAGCGTGTCGCCCACTGTAAAATTTTTTAAATCCCGACTGGAAAATGAAAGACCGGTTACTGAAACATCTTGAATTGTAAGGAATCCACTGCTGTCATCCTGTGAATGATTTATATAGGTTGCTCTCAGGTTTGTTTTTTTGCGGACTCTATTTCGGAACTCTATAATAACCATAAAGGTTTCTTTACAACTGCATTTAACTTTCAGTTTGTGTTTATAGCCCCTGAATGATTCCGCCTGGACTTCTCTCTGAATGCTGCAATGCGGGCAGGTCAGCACAACCGTGCCATCAGGCCTGACATACACTTTTTTGGGTTCTGGCATATTCATATCTTTGTCGTACTTTGTTTCCTGATTCCTTAAGTTAGTTATCTGGCGGTATTACCCTTATGGATATCTAACAAACTTTCACACCATTTTCACCATAATATATCATGCATAAATTTCTATAATAATAAATATTTCCAATAGAGTCCAGAATTCTTGGCATCAATAAAAAATGGCAGCAGGGAGAGCTACCATAGCTATGTGAGAATATAGAAAACCAGGCAATTATCCAAAAGGCATTTTCTGATACAGAGACCCTATCCCCTTTGCTATAATCTGATTGTAATCGGGGAAAGATTTTAAACCAGACGTGTCACTGTTCTATAACGAACTCATAAGGCAGGGCGGATTTATTGAAATGGGCCAGGATACTTTTTAATCCGTGCAGATCGGCGACTTCAAAATTAATTTCCCAGGCTGGTTTTCTGGCATCAATTCTTGATAGGACTAAAATATCAGCAACCTTCATCTTGTCAGGGGCAACTGCAAGTATCATAAGAATACGGTTCCTGGTCGCTTCCTCAATAAATAAGTGCTGGGGTCTGGTAATGAATGTTTCTTTAAGAAGCCACTGCAGGTCAACTACATCTTTCCGACGCACCTTTAAAGCCCTGAACCGCTCGCATTTTTTCTGGTGTACCGATATTCCCCGTTCATCCAGGATACCAATAAGCCCTTTTTCGGTTGGCACCGGTTTGCAACAGGAAGAAAACTTGATGATCGCCGGGTCCAGGGTGGTAAGCGAAATTTTATGCATTCTGAGACCCGAAGGTTTCTTTATCTCCAGATTTTCCGGAAGACACTCAATAATTTTTTTGCGTAATTCGGGAAAAAGAATTTTCGCTTCACCGACATTTAAATACAGTTGCTTAAGTGAATCTACATCCAGTCCTTCAATAATTCTATCCTGGTATTTCTCCAACTCCTCAATGGATAGCCCATAGCGTTTGCACTCCTGCTCCAATATTTCCTTGCCGATCTGCACTGCCAGAGCCTGCCGCCGAATTTTAAAGCCCCTTGCAAGCCCTGAACGGGCCCTGGGGGTTTTGCAGAGCTCCTGCAGGCGGGGTTCAAAAAGCACGGGTTTTTCCTGAAGAATTATTTTTACCTGATCACCGTCTTTTAAAACATGGTCAGGTTCTACCCTATTGCCGCTTATCTGGGCAGCAGCACATTTTTTCCCCACCTCGGTATGAACCTGGTAGGCAAAATCCAGTACGTTGGAATGTAGCGGCAAAAATATACGATCACCTTTTGGAGTAAAGGTATATATCTCTTTTTTGCCGCTTGCAGCGATCATCTCCCTGGGTGAGAGTCCCTGATCCTGGCTGAGGAAATCAAACATCTCCCGCAACCCCTTTTCAAAATGACCAGGCACCTTTCCCTTGCTTGACCAGGCCTTAATAATGCCCTTATGAGCATATCTGGCCATTTCCGGGGTTTTTATTTTGAAAAGAAAATTTTCGCCTTTGATATTGGCCCTGGCGTGAAGCCCTTGATAACCGGTCGGTTTAGGATTGGCGATAAAGTCACGAATGGTTCTGGGAACGGGTGGAAAGTTCTTGTTAACCAGACCCAGAACCCTGTAGCACGACTCCATGTTATCTACCAGAATAACTATTTCCAGTGGATGCTCTAGGGTTTTAAAAAGCACCTTGTTAACCGGGTCGAAATATCCACCAAGTCCCTTGGCCCTGACTTTAATCTCCCCATTGATCCAGGCCTTTTCCAACTCGTTTTTAATTCTGGAAACAATACTTTCAACTTTTGGCGAGTTTTCCAGCTTACGGATTTGAGCCAGTACCTTGTTGCTTTGTTTAGGGAATTTATTCTTTAAGGCAAGATGGTAGAGTTCTCTCTTCAAATCAAAGAGCCCCATAACTCTCGCCATGGGTGCATAAATGTCCAGTGTTTCGTCCGACACCTTCTGGCGTCTGTCCCTGGGCATGGCGTTCAAGGTCCGCAGGTTGTGAAGCCGGTCGGCAAGCTTCACCAGCATCACTTCAAGTTTTGCTGCAGCACCTGAAAAAATCTTCCGGTGTACCATCTTGTAAAATGTCTGCTTATCACCAAAAAAATGGGTGATCTTGGTACAGCCGTCAACAATGGCCTCGACATTTTTACCAAAAAGCTCACCAATGACTTCAAGGGTAACTTCCTTGACATCTTCTACTGTGTCGTGCAGGAGTGCAGCAGCCAGAATTTCCGGATCTCTGACCTCCATTTCATCGGCTAATATTCTGGCCACATTGCATGGGTGCAGAATATAAGAATCTCCACTTTTGCGCCATTGTCCCGAATGGGCCTCGGCCGCAAAGTCAAGTGCTTCAAAAAAGACCTTGTCTTTGCCATCCGGATCATCAAGAAAAATGGCCATTAATTCTTTATAGCCGGTAATATCGAATTCTTTTTTTATCATACTATTGGAGGGTGTTTACTGCTATTTACTCTGATATAGAGTATGATAGATTTTTTAAAAATTAATTAAATAACACTGCGTTACCAGCCGAACAAGTCTTTTCTGGGAAAATGCTATTATTTATAAAAACGATTCGTGTAACTTTTCCAGCAAAAACTTAGGCGGCCATCATTTAAAAAAAGACTGACAGGTTAGCTTGGCAAAACCATAAAGACTCTAATACAATTACGTTATGAGAAGAAGAAAAAAAGGCTTCCGGCAGGACAACTACAGAAAGAAAAGTAATGCAGGGAAAAAATTCCGCCGGTCGACAGGCCCACGGAAAATCCTCGGGCTAAATACTATCAATGACCTTGAGCAGGAAATACTCGCCATCCTTTATATGAAAAATGAGTTTCAAACCATGGCAAACATCATGGACGCTCTTTCCCTGACCCGTTCAGACATGAAAATGTTGTCTAATTTACTTTCAGATCTCTGCCACCGAGAGATTATTTCCTGTTCCAGAAGTAAAAGCAAAGGCAAAGTTTACGGACTGATAAAGAACGCAAACCTTGTTGAAGGATCTGTTACTGTTCACCCGAGGGGCTTTGGGTTTGCCATTATCGGTGACATCCCGGATGCTTTGCAAAAGACTGATAAAAAGTTACGACAGGATCCCTTCATCGCCCCTGATAATCTCGGCAGTGCACATCATGGCGACAGGGCCCTCTTCATGCTCTTTCCTGAAAAGCGCCGACCGGAAGCAAAGGTGATCAAGGTAATCAGCCGGGCTGCAACCGTCCTTGTCGGCACCTATGAGGCAGGAAGGCAGACAAGCCTGGTGATCCCTGAAGACGAACGTTTCCTCTTCAATATTCTGGTCCGCCGGAAAGACTCCTGCGGTGCCAGAAACGGGGATGCAGTTGTGGTCGAAGTTACTGATTTTAAAACCGGGAAACGCAACCCTGAAGGACGTATAGTAGAAGTCCTGGGTAATCCTGAGGATATCAGGGTTCAGACTGAAATGGTCATTCGCAAACACAAGCTGCCCCATAAATTTTCTAACAGGGCAATGCAGGAGGCAGATGAATATCCTGATACCATGCCTGAAGAAAAGGACCGGCTTGATCTGCGTAGCATCCCCCATGTTACAATTGACGGAGAAACAGCAAGGGATTTTGATGATGCGGTAGCAGTGGAAAAGACCGCAAAGGGCTGGCTTCTCTATGTATCAATCGCCGATGTAAGCTACTATGTCAAACCCGGTTCGGCCCTTGACAGAGAAGCTTATGAACGCGGCACCAGTGTTTATTTCCCTAATCGGGTTGTGCCGATGCTGCCGGAGCGCCTTTCCAACAACCTTTGCAGTCTGGTGCCCAATGAAGAGCGGCCGGCCTTCACCGCCATAATGGAATTTGATGCCAAGGGCAAAAGGCTGACAACAAAATACACTCGATCCATTATCACCAGTCATCACAGGCTGACCTATACAATTGTCAAACAGATCCTGGTTGACAGGGACATTGAACTTATCAAGAAGTACTCTGACATTCATGCCCATCTGAAAGAAATGGGCAAGCTGGCCTCAATTCTGGAAAAGAAAAGGCTTTTGCGCGGCAGCATCGGTTTCTCCTTACCGGAAGCCGAGGTGATCATTGATGCGGATGAACACGTTACTGATATAATCAGGGCAGAGCGCAATATGGCCCATAAACTGATTGAAGAATTCATGCTGGCAGCAAACGAGGCTGTTGCAGAAACCCTGGCAAGTCAAAATTTTCCGGCACTATACAGGATTCATGAATCGCCCGATGCTGTCAAAGTCCTGGAATTTACAGCATTTGCCCAAACCATGGGATTACATCTTCCAGATAACAGCGGTTCTCCCAAATGGTTCGGCAAGATACTCTCCATGGTCGCCGACACCCCCAAAGAATACATTGTGAATAATATTCTTTTGCGCACCATGCAGCGTGCCCGATACTCCCATGAAAATGTAGGGCATTTCGGCCTGGCTGCCACCTATTACACCCATTTTACTTCACCGATCAGGCGGTATCCCGACCTGATTGTGCATCGCACACTGGCAGACATGCTTACCCAAAAGAAAAGTTCAGACACCTCGCCAGCCTCTGATCTGCAGCAGGCAGGTGATTTTCTCTCCGGCAGAGAAAGGGTTGCGGTTCTTGCGGACCGGGAAATGACAGACCGCTTGAAAGTCCGTTTCATGGCTGAGAAAACAGGCGAATCTTTTGACGGAATCATTTCCGGGGTAACTGCATTCGGGCTCTTTATCGAACTTCTGGATCATTTTGTCAGCGGTGCCATTGAAATAGCAAATCTCAAAGGGGATTATTATCAGTTCGATGAAAAAAGTTACCGGATGATAGGTTCCCGGACCAACAGGTTATTTCAGGTTGGCGATATTGTAAGAATTAAAGTGTCCGGTGTCGATGTACGTCAGCGTAAAATTAATTTTGTTTTGGATGAATAAAATAAGGTTTAATGGTGAAGAGGAACTTTCAATTTAAACTGTAGGCATTTGCCTATTAACTCTATACATACATGTCAACACCATCTGATAAAAAACAAAAAATGCTGGACAACCTGGCCATCGTTCTCATGGCCCCCAAATATCCTGAAAATATCGGGGCTGCTGCTCGCTGCGCCATGAACATGGGAATTTCCCGGCTGATCATTGTCCGCAAAGAAGCACCTGACCAGGAGAAGATGCTGAAAATGGCCACCCATAAAGCTGCGCATCTTATCGAACATCTAGAGCATTTTTATAATCTTAAAGATGCACTGGAGTCATTTTCCCATGTTGTTGGAACAACTGCCAGGCAGGGCAGGAAGAGACTGATTGAAAACAGTCCGCGCCACATGCCTGACACCATTCTGCCCCTGCTTGAACATAATCGGGTTGCCCTGCTTTTCGGCCCTGAGCACCGGGGGCTTACCAACGATGATCTCAAATATTGCCAAACAACCGTAACCATACCGACTGCAGATTTTTCATCCCTGAACCTGGCCCAGGCAGTAGCAATTTTATGCTACGAACTCTACTGGGGCATAATGTATTCCGGTAAAGTCAGCCAGTCCAGACCGAAGCTTGCCAACTCATATGAACTCGAAGGCATGTATGAGCATGTGGAAAAGCTGCTAGACAGAATAGGATTTCTCAACACTAATGATCCCACCTATTGGCTGCGCAACATCCGCCACTTTCTGGGCAGGGTGGGTCTGCGTCCCAAAGAGGCGAGAATCATCCGCGGTTTCTGCCGCAAGTTTCTCTGGTATGATGAACAACAAAAATAATGAGGACAATTTTCGTTTTTCTCAACTCAACAAATCGGGGGGAACATGAAGATAGACTGGGCCTATTTACGTAAAGGTTGAAAATCCTGTAAAAATTCTCAAGGGGCTCTTGAGGCACACCAGGTAACCATCAACGAGGTTGTTGATGCACGTAAAAAACAAATTGATGCCCCAAAAGCATGGAGTTTGCTCAATAAAGCTAAAAACATTACCACTGCCAAAGGTAAAAAAATCCAGAGATGGAACCCGGGAGTTGACGATAAAGCTGACATCCTGAAACATGTGCTCGGCCCCAGCGGTAACCTTCGGGCTCCGACTTACCGTATTGGAGATAATTTCGTTGTCGGCTTCAACGCAGAACTATACAGCAAGTGGTTGACAGAAGAATAAAGTCAACATGCCCCCTGGACATCTTAACTCTTTCAAAGAGAGTGTAAACTCAAGATGTTGGCAAGCAATATTGAGTCTTGAACAAGTAAAAATGGTAGACGTAAACATTGTGTCTATTGGGCTGTCTAATAAATATTAGGCAGCATGATAAATCCTATAAATAGGAGGGAATACTATGCCAAGATACGTTATTGAGCGCGACATACCTGGTATTGGTTTAGCTGACCGTGAAGCTCTAAGAGAGGCTGCAGAGAAGTCCAATGGTGTGCTCGCAGCCATGAAGATGGAGCAGAAGAACATTCAGTGGGAACATTCCTATGTTGCAGGCGATAAGACATTCTGTATTTACATAGCCGATAACGAGTCGCTACTTCGGGAACATTCTCAGCGAAGCGGCTTCCCTATTACAAAGATAATCAAAGTGCTCAGGATAATTGATCCTGTGACCGCGGAAAGTTCAAAAACTACCTAACAGGACGCTGCATATAACATGGCACGCTTACTGATCTTTATTTAGCAGCAAAGAAAAGTTAAGGTTTCCAGTGGCAATCTTGGCTCTGATTGCTGTCGCCAAAAGTTAAGATGTTGGCAAGATGTTGGCAAGACATCTGTACTTTTGAAAAAGTTTAGATTCCCTGAATGTGTTAAGGGGTAGTTTTATTAAAAATTAAATTTGATCCAGTTCCTTCTTAATCGCCAATTCACACATTTCTGATATTTCTTCCGCTGTGTGATTTTCTCTTGCAATGGGATCCAGGACAGTATAGGTCAGTTTTTCTCCAACACCCATCGGGAATCTTTGCAAAAGGTAATTTCCATTCACTGCAAATGGAACAATTGCAGCAGATGGTGAAGTCTTCAATAAGGTTCCCAAACCACCAACTTTGAAAGTTTTAACTTTTCCGTCCTTGCTTCTGGTTCCTTCCGGGAAGATGCATGCAGAGTAATTGTTTTCTTCTATCTGCCTGCCTAGTTTTATAATTGCTTTGATGGACTGGGAACGATTCTTTCTGTCTATAAGGACTGATCCTCCTTTTCGAAGATTATATGAAATGCTCGGGATCCCTTTTCCCAACTGAATTTTGGAGATGAATTTAGGGTGGTGTTTTCTAAATCCCCAGACAATTGGTGGAATATCATATTGGCTTTGATGGTTGGAAACAATAATTAACGGACAATCTTTGGGCAGCTTTTCAAACCCTTTGAATTCAACTCTTGAACCAAGAATAGCCAAACTTTCAATGATGAGATAGCTCATCATTTCTACCGCACGTTTTTGGGCCGTGTATCCCCACACATTCCAGCATACCACTTGAACCAGATGAAAAATTCCTAAAAGTACTCCAAAAACGATTAAATAAATCAACGAGAGAATGTATTCGAACATTTTTTTCATAACACCTGCAATATTGTATAAAAATTTCCGAAGTTAATTTTATTGAATCGTCTATCCAAGTCCGAATAAATGTATGCTGCAATTGAATAGTTATCTAAATGCCAAGGTAATATTCAAAAAACTTCAATTTAGCAGATAGTGAAAAGTTTCGATAGCTGCTACCAACCTGAACTGATAATTTTAATTACTGAGTCAATATTGTCAGTAGACATATCAACTTCCCAAGAGCCTCAAAATAGTTTCTATTGTGGCAAGCAATATGGACTATAATCTATATTTCGCTGGTCGATCGGATTTTTCGTTGACAGATAGACAGATTAACCATTAAAGGTTCTTTTAAGATTATTATTTAAGACGGTTTGAGATAATCGACCTGATTTTCAGCATAGAGTTGCAAAAGAGGTCATTTATGTCCTTTTTTGAAAATTTGAGAGTATTTCTGATGATAAGATTTATAAAGGAAGTTAAAAAACTATGACTGTCGATACCAGTAAAATTATAAAAAGCCCTGAGGTGTCCTACGATTATAACAAAAAAAATGAATCGATATGTGTCACTGTTGAACTACCTGGCGTAGAACCGGACATATATACTCTGAATATATCCACTTGCGGTTTTTGTGTTTCTGCTGACACCTCAAACATCCAATACAAAGGTTGTTATAGGTTTTACCATGAAGTCGATGCTGAAAACGCAGAAGTTAAATTCAGAAATGGAACCCTAACTATAAATGTACCATTCTTTGAACCGTTATGTGGTAAACAATTTCCCATAGATATTGATTTATAAACAAGGTCATTAATTTATCTTTGCCTCCGGGATTTATGATTCCTCCTAATTATATTGACAGAGTCAAACAGAAAAGACCTATCCATTGCCCCCTGTTTTATCGGGAGTTTTTGTTAATATTTTGAGCATCAGCTACTTTCAATGTCTGCTATCAATTTACACTTGCGAATATTTCCTAAAAGGTCAAGGTGTCCAATGGATATGTAAACCCATCGAGTTTGCCAAGCGGACATTTCTTGCATAACGGCTTGCTCTTTTTGCAGAACTCCTTTCCAAGCCTGACTATCAGGGCATGATATTCATTGAACAGTTCAATTTCCTCCGGCAGGGACAACATAAAATAATCCTGGATTTCATAATACCCGTCCTCCTCAGCTATGATAGCATGGCGGCAAAAAATGCGGTGGGTATAGGTGTCAACAACAAATACAGGCATATTGCCGGCATAGAGCAGAATACTGTCAGCCGTTTCCGGCCCGATCCCTTTTACTGTCAGGATTTTTTCGCGAAGGCTTACAGCATCTTCGTGAAACATGTCCTCAAGGGAACCATTATATTCATCACCTATAAAGTTCAGAAGATTCTTCAGTCGTGCTGCCTTAAGATTAAAATAACCGGCAGGCCTGATTTTTTCTGCCAGCAGTTCTACCGGCAGATCATGCATTTTTTCTACTGAAAGAAGGTTCTCTTTTTTCAGATTGTCAATAGCCTTGCTGACATTGGTCCAGTTGGTATTCTGGGTGAGTACCGCTCCAACCATGACCTCAAATGGCGTTTCACCCGGCCACCATGCCTGCGGCCCAAAGTGATTCAAGAGTATTTCGTAGATTTCCTGTACTTTATTCATCTTCTTAGTTTCAGGTTGAAGGTGGCTTCCGGCGCTGTTGAACAATTTATTAAATTCTACAGGTTGCTCCGCTAAATTACAAAACTCGCCGCTGGCGTCTCAAACAGTTGTAATTTTACGCTTCGCAATACTTCGAATTCTAAACAAATTGCCCAAAGGCTTGTCAACCACCTTCCAGCCTCCATGCAAGTCAGTTTTAAAAAGGCTTTTAAGCTTATTCTTCTTTTTCAGTTCAAGAACTGTGGAAGGACTCGGAAATAAGGATTTTTTTGCAAGGTCAAGGAATTCAAGAAATTATGCGGAGGCGTACTTAAAGTACGGCGGGCAAATAATTTCGCAGAATGACGCAGAGATTGCGAAAAAAGACCATTTCATCAGTCACCAAAACAGATGCCAATCTCCCGCGCAGTAAGCACCTTGTCATTATCGCTGTTGACTGTTTTCCTCGACATGATAGCCTCAGCCAGAGGTACGGCTATCATATCAGGAGTTGCCAGTGCCACCATGTGATCAAAAGTCTCCAGTTCCACCATACGAACTGCTGCTGCCCCGAAACGCAGGGCCAGGAGTCTGTCAAAGGTTGTAGGGGTCCCCCCCCTCTGCAAATGTCCCAGGACCAGGGACCTGGTATCCTTTTGGGTTTTTTCCCTTATTTTCTGGGCCACCCACTCTCCCACTCCTCCGAGGACCACCTCCTGCCTGCCAACCTCACCCTCCCGGCAGAATACATCGCACTCCTTTTCCTGGGCGCCTTCAGCAACCACAACAATGGCATAATTCTTGCCGTGCAGTTCATTATCAGCGATCTTTTCGCATACCTTGTCAATGTCAAAAACAAACTCGGGAATAAGAATTACATCCGCCCCACCTGAAATTCCGGAATTAAGAGCAATCCAACCTGACTCCCGCCCCATGACTTCCACCACCATAACCCGGTCGTGGGATTTGGCGGTAGAGTGCAGCCTGTCCAGGGCCTCTGTAGCGGTAGATACAGCTGTATCAAAACCAAAAGTGAGGTTAGTCGCCTTAAGGTCATTGTCAATTGTTTTAGGTACCCCAATAACCGGCATACCGAGTTTAGCGAAACGGTGGGCAATCTCAAGGCTGCCGTCCCCTCCTACAGCAATATGACAGGCAAAGCACATCCTCTTGAAAT
>JBHPCH010000035.1:0-20459 GCA_042576125.1 Thermodesulfobacteriota bacterium | reverse complement strand
GGAAGAATGGGTATGGGCGTACAGTTCATGAGTCCTCTTTCTACAGACCTCAAAGAAAGTATTATGAAAAAAATCAAACGAATAGAAATCCTTAAGGAGTTTGAAGGATTTGCCTGATCAGCAATCGTTGACTAAAGAAAGCAAGTCATATTCTGCTGTTTTTTATATTCGATAAATCATCACTCCTGATATATGCAGAATTCAGTTACAACGTCCATAGACCCGAATTCATGTATAGGCTGCGGACTCTGTGTTGAAGTCTGCCCGGCGAAGACGCTTACCATGCAGGATGGAAAGGCTTTGGTTACCGGGAGCTATTCAATGGGTTGTGGTCATTGTGAAGCTGTTTGCCCGGTTAATGCCATACGGGTTGAGAGCCTTGAACATCCTTTCGATTTATCATTTATCGCAGTGGATAACCGTTGGCTTCCCCATGGTGAATATGATACTGCTCAACTTGTCCGTTTGATGCGGTCCAGACGTTCGTGTCGTAACTATACGGACAGGGTGGTTGATCGAAAACTACTGGAAGATCTTGTCAGGATAGGGACAACCGCACCATCAGGAACAAACTCACAACTCTGGACTTTCTCGATCCTTGCCAGCCGCCAGGAAATAGTAGTTCTTGGAGAGCACATTGCCCGTTTTTTTGGCAAACTGAACAGAATGGCGGAAAAATCCTGGCTCAGGCTTTTTAGTAAATTTTTCGCTGGAGACCGGTTGGGGAAATATTACAGCCGCTACTATGAAACTGTTCGTGAAGGGCTTTTGCTTTGGAATCAGGAAGGAAAGGACACCTTGTTCCATGGAGCGACTGCAGCAATTCTGGTAGGAGGTAAAAAAGCAGCAAGTTCGCCCATGGAGGATGGCCTTTTGGCAAGCCAGAATATTATGCTGGCAGCTCATGGTATAGGCCTTGGCAGCTGTATGATCGGATTTGCTGTAGAGGCCATTAAGCGGGACAGGAATATTCGGCAACTTCTGGAAATTCCGGACGACGAATCAATATTTGCAGTTATAGCGCTCGGCTATCCCGCCGAGCAGTATGAAAGTGCTGCATTGAGAAAGAAGATTATACCACGGTATCCTGCATTGCTTGGGAAATAGAAATGCAACAACCTCTTGAAAAGCAGAAAAAACCCCGGGAAATGAAGGCCTCCTGGCAGGCTGTTCGCCTGTTGTTTCCTTTTTTCAAACAGTACCGGCTGCAGCTGGTAATCGGTTTTTTATCCCTTCTGGCAGTTAATGGCCTGCAACTGGCCATACCAAGGATTATCAAACATGCGGTGGATAACTTGCAGAATGCAGAGATCAGCCAGGCCGGACTTCTGTATTTTGGTATAATAATCTTCAGTCTGGCTGTATGCATAGCAGTATTTCGTTTCGGATGGCGCATTATGATACTGGGCTTTTCCCGCCATCTGGAAAAGGATTTTCGCAACTGGCTTTTTTCCCATCTTCTCACCCTTGACCGTATTTTTTTTCAGCGGAAGACCACCGGTGAAATAATGGCCCTGGCTACCAATGACCTTGCTGCAGTGCAACTCGCCGGAGGAATGGGGCTGGTGGCATTTGCTGATGCGCTTGTTCTCTCAATCGCCGCACTCTCGTTCATGGCTTATATCCATCCGGGTTTGACTTTGATTGCAATTATACCCATGCCTCTTCTTGCATTGATCACACGTTTTCTTTCAGGCCGGTTGCATAGATATTTCCGAAAGGTCCAGGAACAGTTTTCCAGACTTACCGAGTTTTCCAGAACATCCATAAATTCAATACGGATGATTAAGGCTTATACCCTGGAGGAAAACCAGACCGAAAGTTTTGATGCCATGGGCAAGGAATATGTACAGGATAACCTCCGCCTGGCCCGGGTACAGGCTACCCTTTTTCCTGTTTCAGGGTTGATCGCAAATGCCAGTATGCTTCTGGTTCTTTTATTCGGTGGTCGTTTAACGATTAACAACAGTATCACAATTGGTGACTTTGTTGCCTTTACCTCCTACCTGTTCATGCTTACCTGGCCGATGATGGCTTTGGGTTGGGTGACCAATCTTTTTCAGCGTGGTGTTACTTCTTTGCAGCGCATACAAAATATCCTGGAAGAAAGACCTGTTATTGCCGTACCTTCTAATCCAAAGCCAATTCCCGGCGAAATCAATTCCATTACCGTGACGGATCTTGCTTTTTCCTATCCGGGGCAGCAGGATTTAATCCTTGAGGATATATCCATGGAGGTTCAACAGGGAATATTGGGGATTGTGGGGAAAACAGGTTCAGGTAAAACGACTCTGTGCCATCTCCTGGCACGACTATATCCCATTAAGGTGGGTACAGTCTTTTGGAATGGCATCGATGTGAACAGCCTTGAGCTGTCAGAGGTGCGTAAAAGAATAGCACTGGTTCCCCAGGATATTACGGTTTTTTCAGATACTGTCCAGGATAACATCAGCATGGGGAAGCCCGATGCTTCCCAGGAAGAGATTACAGCAGTAGCAAAGGCGGCGGCAATTCATGATGAGATTGATAAATTGCCAAAAGGATATGCAACCAGGATAGGCGAAAAAGGAGTGAAACTTTCCGGAGGGCAGCGGCAGCGTATTGCCCTTGCCAGGGCACTGCTCTCCGACAGGCCGGTTATTATTATCGATGATGGTCTGTCAGCAGTAGATATTGAAACCGAGCATGAAATTATCAGTTCCATGCGGCCATTCACCAAGGACAGGCTCTGTATAATTGTTTCGCACCGTCTGGCACCTCTGGCCCAGGCGGACCAGCTTATTGTCATGGATAAGGGAAAGATAGTGGCTCAAGGAGACCATGAGAAACTGCTGCGGGAAAACAGGTTCTACTCCACTATTTATGAATACCAGGCCAGCAGAATGGGAAAAGATTTAAAAAACAAGATTCCAGGGGCCAAGGCTAAAAGAAAATGACAGGTCTCAAGGTGTCGAGGAGCCAAGGTTTGTCGTCTTACAAAACAGACGACGATTGACACAAGGGTGAAAACATAAATATTTAAAAACAGACTTCAAGAGGTCAAGTGAAAAAACTTGAGAGCACTTAAATAATTGAAGAGAGAAGATAAAGGAACGAGAAGTATAATTGGCTTATTAATCTTTTATTGGCTGTTATCGGAATGCTGGAGATTAAACGCTGATAGCTGACATCGAAGGTTTTAAGGGGTTCTAAAAACACTCGACACCTGGAAACCTCGAAACCTTGAACCCTATAATAATATGAATTACGGATACGGCTATTTTGAAGAAGATAAATTAGGAGAGGTCGCTGATATCAATCTTTGGCGCCGTATCCTGAGTTATACTTCACATTACTGGAAAGGTGTTGTTCTGGCGGTTTTCCTGTCGTTTGTTGTCATCGGCTCCAGCCTCATGCTGCCCTATCTTCTCAGGTTGGGGGTGGACAACTATATTATTAATAAAGAAATTCCTGTGCCGGAAAGGTTCTCAGGCCTGGCAACACTGGCAATGATTTTTGGAATTGCCAGTATCGCGGGGTTTATCGCCAACTATTTTCAGGTCACGGTCCTTGAATGGACAGGGCAGAATATCATGCACAGGCTGCGCCAGCATATCTATAACCATATGCTGGGACTTGACCTGGCATTTTTTCATGAAAACCCAAGCGGCAAACTTGTTACCCGGCTCACAAATGATGTCCAGAACATGCATGAGATGTTCACATCAGTCATTGTAACTGTTTTTAATGATGCAATACGTATAATAGGCATTCTGATACTGCTTTTCTGGCTGAACTGGCGCCTTGCCCTGATGATGAGCCTGCTGCTGCCTGTCATCCTGCTATCAACCATCTGGTTCAGCAGGATGGCCCGGAATGCTTTCCGTGAAATCCGTACTAATCTTGCCAGAATAAATGCTTATCTGCAGGAGGCCATATCAGGGATAAGCCTTATCCAGATGTTTCAAAGAGAAAAGGATGCCAGGGAAAAATTTGCAAGACTAAATCTTGATTATTTTCAGTCTGCCATACATCAGATAAAAATATTCGGCATTTTCATGCCGTTACTGGATATTATTTCCTCAACAGCAACAGCTATTATTATCTGGTATGGCGGCATGCAGATTCTTGAGGGGAAAATGACTATCGGGATTCTGGTGGCCTTCCTGTCCTATATGCGCCTTTTCTTCCAGCCTCTTCGGGAACTGGCCCAGAAGTATTCTATCGTACAATCCGCAATGGCTTCAGCAGAGAGGATCTTTCAACTTCTGGATACAACAAGCAAAATGCCGATTGCTCCAAAACCTTTAAGGCCGAAAACCGTAAAGGGCATCCTCGAATTTAATAATGTGACCTTTGGATATGATTCCGCCAATCCGGTTATACATAACCTGTCACTTACGGTTAACTCGGGTGAAACCGTTGCCATTGTCGGAGCAACCGGATCAGGGAAATCGACTCTTGTCAATCTTCTGGAGCGCATGTATGACCCTGATCAGGGAGTGATAAAGCTGGAAGGCCGTGATGTCAGAGAGTTGGACCCGCAATGGCTGCGTAATGCCGTCGGCCTTGTCATGCAGGAGATTTATCTTATTCCGGGAAGCATCAGGGATAATATCCTTCTGGATCGTGAAATGGCTGAGTCTGAACTTAACGTTATTCTCGAACAGGCGCAGCTTGTTGAAGTGATACGCCGATTTCCTGAAGGGGTTCATACCATGATAGGCGAGGGAAATATTGAATTGTCTACCGGACAGCGGCAATTGTTGGCACTGGCCAGAATTATGGCGCGCAACCCGGAAATTCTTGTCCTGGATGAAGCAACCGCGAACGTGGACTCCGAGACTGAAATACTGGTAGAAAGAGCTATTGAAAAAACTTTAGCGCAAAGGACAAGCGTCGTAATTGCCCATCGTCTGTCAACTATCAGACGGGCGGATAGAATTATAGTCATGGATGGAGGCAGGATTATTGAAGAGGGTAGCCACGAAAATCTGATGGTCCGGAAGGGTTTATATCACAGGTTGCAGAATCTTCAGTCCGTCGAGTGGAATCAGAGTCAAAGCACCAGAAGTCTATAAATGACCTGTCTGGACCGCACTAAGGATATCATCAATAAAACCATAAATTTTTTCCTGGTGAGAACCGGGCCAGTAAATCTTTCCACAGCTCTCACAGATATGAAATGAGTGGTAATATTTTCTGGTCAATGGCTCGAGCTGCTCCAAAATACGTTCTTTACTGACCGGAACAAGTAAACCATTACAGGGAATACATCTGTTTAACGGTTTCAGTTTGCTGCTGAGGTCGTACAGACGCACTACTTCAATAAGCTGTTTTCTTGGACTGTGCTCCCTGAGAAGGTATCCGTGCATAACGTTTTTTCGTTTCAGAAGGGCTGTATCCCGGCTTAATAGGATGCGGTTCTGGGAGCTGGCAATTTCTGCAAGCCTGCTGTTCCTGATTTCATTTCCATACATGGTGTCAAAGCCTAACATTCTGAGAAAAAATGCCAGTTTTCCGGCATTGACATCAACGATAAAAGCAATCTTTTCCAGGGGAACAGGTCTCAGTATTGTCGGTATAAATGGATTTACCGGTGCAGTTAAGGGGGTTGCTTCAACCGTATCATTATCAAGGAGGATCTGATCAAATCCTGCTTCCAAACCATTTACGGTCAATCTGTCGATAACAGGGTGGGGTATTCCGAGGGATTCAATTACATCTTTGATAGATGCCCTGCGGTCAAAATGATGCACTAATGGGGAAACAGCACGAAGCTTTTTTTTCAGCAACTGCTGTAAATAGCCATGAAAGATAAAGGTAACGGTTGCCATTTTTATATAAAAAAATTCAGATTAACTTCATGCCGTTCTCCCCAAAAAACTAATAGGTATTTATCCAAATTGCCACCGGTTATTTGTCAAGGTAAACCCAGGCCTGTCACGCAGGAGGTCGTGGTTGCGAGTCTCGTCGGTCCCGCCATAGTTGACACAGGATACAGCTGAATAAGTACCCCCCCTTTTAGGGTGTCTCCTTCGGTTGCTTTTTGAGTCCAGGAAGTAATTAAACTATGGCCTGAGAGTATCTATTCGGCCTGGATATGGGGGCTTATTGTGTCTTGAAATTGACTGGATATCAATCATGGGCACTTTGACTTTTAACAAAATTTTTGCAGTACGGTGCCTGCTTGCATGAAGGTCGAATATTCTCATCAATGTCAGCCAAGCAATTTGTTTATCAAACTGATAGGAAACCCACCCATATTTTTTATTTATGCATTGATCTTCATACAAATAAAAAGTATTTAATTTTACATATCTGTTATTTGCTGTAATTTTTTTAAAAATAGAGAAAGATTTTTTTGTCTTATTTCCTTTTAAATAAAACCGAGTTAAATGAAGTTGTCTCTCGGTCTTTGATATTCTTTGGCGCACTATATTCTTTAATTTTTTGTGCCCTAATAATGGGTTGAAGCCCTCTGCTTTATATCTTCGATATCGAGCACAAGATTAATCGAAATTAAATTAGGTGTTATGATTAATTCTGCCCACAAACATCAAAAAATTAGCATTGTTATACCTATATTTAATGAGCAAGACACTGTTGTTTCTCTCCATGAAAAAATATTAAAAGTAATGATTGATAATAATATTACTGAATATGAGGTAATACTTATTGATGATGGCAGTACCGATAAATCTTGGTCACAAATTGAAAACCTCTTCAAGAAATATCACAAAACTATCAAGGCAATAAAACTTCGAAAGAATTTTGGAAAATCCACTGCCCTAAATTCAGGCTTCAAGGAGGCAGACGGAGATATAATTTTTACGATGGATGCTGACCTGCAGGATGACCCTGAGGAAATCCCTAGGTTTATTGAAAAATTAGATGAAGGTTTTGACCTTGTATCTGGTTGGAAAATAGATCGCAAGGATCCCCTTTCCAAAACACTCCCTTCAAAAATTTTTAATAAAATCACAGCATTCATTGCAGGTATAAAACTCAACGATTTCAATTGCGGTTTCAAGGCTTACAGAAAAGAAGTCGTTAAAAACATCAAAATTTATGGGGAACTTCACAGGTATATACCCGTTCTTGCAAATGAATATGGCTTTAAAGTCGGAGAAATCCCTGTTAAACACCACAGAAGAATGCACGGACATTCTAAATATGGTTTTGAGCGCTACACAAGGGGCTTTCTAGATTTACTTACGGTCTTGGTAATTACCAAATATCTGCACAAGCCTGGGCATTTTTTCGGTGGTTGTGGCATTATTTCTGGTATTTTCGGCTGTGCTGTACTTTGTTATCTCGTTGTATTGTGGTTTCTGGGCTTTCGCCCAATCGGCAATCGGCCATTATTATTTTTTGGCATTATGGCGGTTATTCTCTCTGTTCAACTTATATCATTTGGCCTTCTCGCTGAGATTTCCATTCGGAAACAACAAACTCAACAGGATGAAATATTGATAGAAAAAAAACTCAAATAACTTTTTAAAAAAATGACTGCTGCCCCAGAAACCACGATACGGGATGATACAACAGCCCGGCATTTAAGGAAATACAGTAACCCGAATATAATTCACAGATTTACTCTGAACCGTTTTTTCGATGTTGTAACCTGCGAGATACAAAAACTTAACCCTCAAAAAGTCCTTGAGTTTGGTTGCGGTGAAGGCCTTTTTTTAAAAGAACTAAAAAAAAGAGACCTTTATTTTAAAAGCCTTATTGGTATTGATCTACGAAAGGATGCGCTTGAAATTGCCAGAACATTGCACCCTGATTATGATTTTATAGAAAAGGATGTTTTTACCTGGGACTTTCCAAAGAAGAGTTTTGACCTTGTTATTGCTTCTCAGGTTCTTGAACATCTTCCAAATCCGGAAGATGTTCTGAATAATCTTGTTCAATATAGTAACAAAAACCTATTACTTACCGTACCTTGGGAACCTTGGTTTCGCTTGATGAATCTGATAAGGGGAAGAGATATAATTAGGTTAGGAAATCACCCGGAACATATAAATCATTGGGGGGTAAAAACGTTTACAGATTTTGTATCACAAAATCTCCACATTACAACAATACGAACGGTATTTCCTTTCATTATAATAACTGGCCAAACAATGGCTGCGAGTCCTGCATGAAATTGTTTTTCTGTGAATTCCCCCGTATATCAATCCAGCCCATCATCATAATTAAACACATAGCCTCATTTTTTACCGGAATCTTCTTTTCAATCCGGATATGTTCAGAGACCTTAGACCGTGGAAACATTCATGGATGATGGCAATCCTGCAGACTGGTTTTAAAAAGAGTTGTTTATATTTATTAAGCAATTTTTTTAAATTTTCGGAGAGCCACTCTCACCAACCAATGTCTAAAGTAAAAATTGGTTAGTTAATAAAAAAAAAGCGATTCAAACCTGTTACCCGCTATGAATTATCAAAAAAGATTTTGGGAATATATTTCATACGGATTATTTTTTCTAGTTTTCCTGTTAATCTGCCTCACGTTCACCGATTATGGCATAACATGGGATGAATATCATCGATTTATATATGGCCGGGATGTTCTTTTATGGTACAGTTCTCTATTCAGTAATAAGGCGGCTGTCAGCGATAGCCCTCTGAATATGTATGGTGGTTTTTTTGATTCCACAACCCAAGCAATATCCTTTCTCGTTGTTCTTCTAACCAATGATTATCTCTTCGAAAGTAGACATTTTATAAATGCAGTCTACGGTTTTATCGGGATCATTGGCGTCTATAAATTAGGCTCTCTCTTAACTGACAGAATGGGTGGATTTTTCTCAGCCCTTTTCCTAATACTCACGCCACGATACTATGGTCATATGTTTAACAATCCGAAGGATATTCCATTTGCGGTCTTATACCTTTTTTCAATATATTATATGCTGTTGTTTTATAAACAGCTGCCGTATTGCACAAAAAAAAATACCCTTAAGTTGGGCCTGATTATTGGACTCACTCTTGGTCTCCGTGTAGGAGGAATTGTTCTTTACTGTTACCTTTTTCTTCTTATTGCTGTTTGGTTTATTGCACACCGATCCTCGCTGCAGAATTTTGGCGACCTGAAAAAGAATCTAATAAATCTAATCGGCTCTATAAGCCTGATAGGTTTTCTTTCCTGGTTGACGATGTTGTTCTTTTGGCCATGGGCACAAAAATCTCCACTATTAAATCCATTACATGCCTTTTCAACCATATCTAAATATCCATGGAAAGGTATAATGCTTTACAAGGGAGAATTCATAACAGCAGATACCATTCCATGGAATTATCTTCTGACATGGTTTTCCATTACCCTGCCAGAACACTATTTCCTGTGCTTGGGAGTTGGAGCCCTTTTACTCCTTAAGATCACAAAGGATATCTTTAAAGTTCGAAATAAGGAACGCATAATTTTTATAACCTTCCTTCTGTTTTCATCACTCTTTCCAGTAACTTATGTAATTTTAAAACATTCGCCACTTTACGATGGAATACGGCATTTTCTTTTTGTCATTCCAATTCTAGCAGTATTATGTGGTACCATTTTATCGCTTTTTTGGAGCAGTGACACCAATCATTTGTGGAAGAAATCAATGATTATTTTGCTTTGTTTGCCCTTTGGAATCACCGCATATGATATGGTAAAATTACATCCTTACCAGACTATTTATTTCAACAGACTAATTGGCAAAGCAAGATATGAAGCTTACGAAAACTTTGATACAGATTACTGGGGAAACAGCTACAAGGAGGGGGCCGAATGGTTAAAGGATCATTCTAAAAACAGGAACATGGAGATTATCGATGTTTCCCCGTCTTATCCTTTTCCACTGGATATTATATATTATTATTTGTGCAGGAATGAAGCCAATTTAGCAGGAAAACTTTACGCACAAAAAATATTCCATATGCATTACCAACAAAACCTATCGACAATCCTTAAAAAGGATGAAAGCAATGTTAAATTCAGAGTGACCAGCATTCGTGATAGTAAATATCCTGATTATATATTGGCAACAACAAGAGCAAATGATTTCCAAAATGTAAAAGGTAAAATAGAGCATGTCGTTACTAGAAATGGAATCCCTCTGCTTTATATTTTCGATACCAGACCCGAATGAACAAAAAACTTTTATGGGGAAAAGACTGCCGTTGAACACGCTTCTCCGCTCATTAGTCTCTGAAAGAATGAGTGAACCCTGTGATGATGGCTGGCCAGGCTACGAAGAGCTATTTGTCAGGGGCTTAAAACGTTTGCTGTGTAAAAAGCTTTGAAAATATTCTTATATGTTCGCTGGATAGCGACTGCCATTTCCCTGTTTAGTTCGCAGGTGCATTCTCTTGAAGCTTTAAATTACTTTCTTCCATCTTTTTGCCCATCTCCAAGAGGTTGTTTATCGATATTTCCAATGAGTCTTTTTGCTGCTCCAAATATTCAAAGTACTCGAGTTTTTTCTGGTAATCATCCCAGTTCTCGAGTTTGTCTTTTTGGGAAGAGAGTTTTTTGACGGTCTCCGTCAATTCTGACAACTCACTTGTCAGAGTGGTACGGCGCTCGTTTTGAACTTTTATGGCGGCTTCTTCATCTTTAATTTTATTCTGCAAGGCTTCAAGCTTTGCCTGTTGCTCAAGCCACTCTTTTGCAGCAGAATCATGACGTGTTTTTAAGTCTTGGATATTTTGCTCCAGGGCAGGTATTTGCCGCTGCAGAAACCCAATTGACTGCAGCACATTCTTTTTATTGAGAATGTCATCCCTGAGTGCCTGATTTGTATTATTAAGAGTTTCGCTCTTTTTCATTAATTCAGTCACTTCCTTTTTGCCGGTTAAGATCTGCCCATTCAAGTCCCTCAGGTCCTGATGCAGCTTTGAAAGAGCAATTTCAGTTTTATTCTTCTCTTCAAGTAACTCTTCCTGTGCAGCTTTCATGTCAGCCGCCCTCTGCTCAAGGTTTTCGACCATTTTCGTAATATCCTGAAGAGAGCCATTTGCTTCCCTCAAAAGTGCTAATTCCTCGCTGGTCTGTTTGACCTTTCCTGTGAGGTTCGATTGATCTTCTTTCCACTTTATGTATTGGCTATGGTCCCTTATGACAATAATAATAAATATCAGCACCGCCAGAACGGCGATAATTGTCGGTAATTTGTGAATCCAGGATTTTTCTTTTTTGTCTGTATCATTCATTTCTTTCTTTCCTTATAAAATAAGGTCTTAGGCAATTGACTTGCCAGGATAAGATGCATGTTGATGTAAAATAATAAATTATTTCATTTTCAGCAAAAAAATCAGCCCAATATCCATAGTATCGAATAACTGATATTGATATGTAAGGGATCTGTATCCTTTACGGACACTACGCCTGTCACAAATACAACCAATGATGCCTGCCAATCTTTGATAATAGAGAAACGGGTCTTTTGGGGGGAAACTTATTAAATAAAGACATCTGAAATCATTATAAACCCTTATTATAGAACCAAAGTACAATAGAAATTAACTACAGAATGTTTTAGATTGTTACTAAATATTTTGCATATTTGTTTTTGAGAGATGTAAAAGATATTTAGTGGATTTTTGATATTTGGTAAATTTAAGCAACAATTTTCACAAAAGATTTGAACATTTTCTTTTAAAGAAAAAATGGAACAACAAAATGAAATCATCACCTAAATTTATATCGTTATTTGCAGTCCTTGGAATAATTTGTGTGCTGATGACCGGCATTAGTTTGTATGCTTTTTCCGGGATTGAAGATGAAGTAATTATATTTTCCTGGGGCAATAATGGTTTGTTTTCAATAATAGACCAAGCGAAGATCATTACCATCATTACAAACCTTGTTGGACTATTAATTATTTCATTTATATGGAATAGAAGTCTTCAAAAAAGCAGTGAGCAGAATCGACAACAATATGCCTGTTGTTTGGGCATGATCAGAAATGGCCTGCAAAATGGCTTTTAAAATTAAAGAGAATCTATTCTAGAGGTAACATATCCACTGGACATTTTGATCCTGATTAAGACCACCCAAAGTCAAGATGTTGGCAAGACATCCTGAGTTAATAATTATTCCTAACTGATTGTTTTTAGGTTAATTATTTGACTTTTCCCCTTTTTAACCTTATTTTTTTAACAATATTGACCATATAGCCAAATTCCTGATGGAGTTAATGCAGATGAAGGATGTTTTATGGTTTTGTCTAAAATATTTTCATTGAGAATATAGATCTTTTCGGGGACAGAAAATTTCAATTTTGGAGAAATGCAATCCAGTTAGATTAAATCCCTGGAATGTTAGAAGTAGGGTGAAAAACTTATTAAAAATATTGTTTGTAATATTTATGCTGGCTGGAATGAGTAATTTAATTCCATTTACAGTATATGGGGAAGACTTAACCGTTAGTGAATTATTGGAAAAAGCCCGAAAGGGTGATGCAGATGTACAATATACGCTCGGAGAGATGTATAAATATGGTGAAGGAGTTATTGAAGACGATAAGGAATCATTTAAATGGTACAGCCTAGCAGCCGATTCATACCGCATTTTAGCTGAACAGGGTAATGCGGATGCTCAATATATGCTCGGAGAAATGTATAAAATGGGCGACGGAGTACCTTACAATGAGATAGAATCGTTTAAATGGTACAGCCAGGCAGCTAAATCATATCGCAGTTCAGCAGAAAAGGGTAATGCAGATGCCCAATATAAGCTTGGTGATAGTTATAGATTTGGAGAAGGAATTTCTCAGGATTTTGGTGAAGGGATTAAGTGGTATCTTAAGGCAGCTGAACAGGGACATATAAAGGCTCAATACCAGCTTGGCTGGATATATCAGAATGGCAGTGGCGTTGCCAAGGATGAAAAAGAAGCAGTGAAGTGGTACCTCATGGCCGCGGAACAGAGACATTCAGAGGCCCAATATATACTCGGATATATGTATCAGGATGGCAAAGGAGTTATTCAGGATTATAAAAAATCCGCTAAATGGTATACCAGAGCTGCGGAACAAGGACATACCCAGGCCCAGTTTAACCTTGGCTGGATGTATGAGCAGGGTGAAGGAGTATTGCAGGATTATATTAGAGCTTATGCCTGGTATAGTATTGCAGCTTCACAACAACATGATGTTGCGAAATATAATAGGGAAACAGTTTTACCCAAAATGCCACGAACCCAAATTGAAGAAGGCCAAAGTTTTGCAAAAGAACTCTATGACAAAATTTATAAATAAACAAAGTAGCATTTGTTGAATTTATAATTTCTGTTATCCAGCGAGACCTGGAACCATTTTTGAAATATTAAGAAGTCTATCGGATACGTTGACTCTAATAAAAGCTGCTAAAAGTCAACATTGTGGCAAGATATGTTGACTTTAGAATACTTCAAAAAAAAACACCCTTTAAAAAAAACTTTGATCCATTTCAGCAATTGAACTTGAGAGGTAAGAATATGGGAATTGAAACTGTTCTTTTTAAAAGCGAAGAAAGGAAATCAGCTAATGAGATTGCTGAAATTTTGCGTCAGATAGCCGATAAAATTGAAATCGGCTCAATGACATTAATGCAAAGTGGCAATGAAACTATTCTCGATTTCCCCCAAAGCATGATTTTAGAGATGAAAGTTGAAGAGGAACAGGGCAGAAAATTAAAAAAATCATTTGAGATAGAACTGGAATGGATTCCAGGCGAGAATCAAGAAGGTGGAGCAACAATCCTCAAGTAAATATTAGGGGATAGTCTCTTAATTAACATTGCCAGTAGATACCTTTACTGATAATTCTATCCCCCAATAATCAACATTGTGGCAAGTTATATTAATAAATGAATTACACAAAGGCACATGGAATTTTCTGAATTTCTATTACGAATATTTGTAGCCGCATTTCTCGGTGGTCTTATAGGCCTCGAACGTGATATTCACGGAAGGGCTGCCGGTCTTCGTACCCATTTGTTAGTGAGCCTGGGTTCAGCTCTTTTTATGGTAATGTCAGAGTTAGTCGCCACCCACGCTGTGACATTGACAAATCAAGGACTCGCGAGAATGTTTTCTGACCCGGGTAGAATTGCTGCCCAAATAGTGACTGGCATAGGTTTTCTTGGTGCCGGCACCATTATAAAAGAGGGCCTGACTATTCGAGGATTAACAACTGCAGCGTGTTTGTGGTTAGTTGCTGCTGTTGGTATGGCAGCTGGCGGTGGTTATTTGTTAATTGCTATATCCACCACATTTATTGCGTTGACTTCTTTGATAGGCCTCCATTATCTGGAGTGGATTTACCCAAAAGATTCTTATAGGGTGTTAACAATTGAGACACCGGATGAAATAAATCCTGAAGACATAGTCAATGTTGTTACTGAAAAAAATATCCAGGTAGTGTCTGTTGAATTTGAGCGAGATTTTGAACGTAGATTGACAATATTAAAACTGCATGTCCATATTTTTCACAAAGGCCTTACCGATGTAATGTCGCACCGAATCGTTCAAAAAATTGAGCATGCAAATATACCAGTGAAAAAAATTATATGGTCTCGCATATGATCGTAAAAGAGACACGAAAGCGATTATATTCCTGCAAGAGCGGAAAAAAGGTGACACCCATTAAAGCCCTTTATCAAGGAATCAAATCACTACATAATATGACAGTAATTCTTTAATCTTATTTGCTTTCTGGAATATTAAAATAATTAATTCGTTACAAAGAGAATTACATTCTTTTTCTATACTCCTTGGGTTGTGCCAATTAAGCATTAGGCAAATTCAGATAAAAAATTACCTTTAACGGGATATTATTGTGGCGAGGCGACTTACTTTAAACAGCTATCTTGCAGTGACAAGAAATAACATTACACAATGCGGTCCCAAACAGATTGTCATTGGCAATGAAGCAGCCGACCTTGACTCCATGGCCTCATCCATTGTTCACGCCTATTATCTTGCCTGTAAAAACAGGGACAAAAACCATTACGTTGCTCCTGTTATGCTAATTCCAAGGGAAGATTTCAAACTTCGCCCTGAGGCTGTGTATGTCTTTGCGGAAGCGGGCATTGCGCTGAACGATGTTCTTTTTGTTGATGAAGTGGACTTCCCGGAACTCATGAAAGGTGATGCCGAACTTGTCCTGATTGACCATAATAAACTCGCAGTATCCTTGGAAACATTCGGAGATAAAGTTGTCGGGATTTTAGATCACCACGAGGATGAAAAACTCTACTCACATGCACCACAAAAAGTCATAGAGCCGGTTGGCTCCACGGCTACATTAGTTGGTGAAGAATTACTTGCGGCATCCAGCGATCTTATTGACATCAATATTGCCATGCTGCTGATCGGCACAATACTACTCGATACAGTAAATCTTGATACTGAAGCAGGTAGAGTTACCCCTAAAGATGTTAGAGTGGCAGCTGAAATTCTGAAAAAATTCCCAATTGAACAAAATGATTATTTTGAAACTATCCAGCGTGAAAAATTTAACGTTTCAAACCTGACAACCACCGATCTGCTCCGTAAAGATTACAAGGAATGGAATTTTGGGAAGGTTTCCTGTGGCATAGCTTCAGTTCTTCTGTCAGTAGAGCAATGGGGAGAAAAAGACAACCATCTCTGTCAGAAGTTTGCTGCCTATGCCGAAACCAGGAGTCTTGATATCCTGCTTGCAATGAACGCCTATAAAAAGCCTGATTTTAAAAGGAATATTGTGCTTTTTTGCAGAGATGCTGCGGTTCATGATGATGTTGTCACTTTTCTTCAGCGACAAGGTCTAGGACTTAGAGAGCTGGAAATGAAAGATCAGGAGATCTGCACACTCGGCAAAATATCCTATCACAGCCAAGGCAACATTAAGATATCCCGAAAAAAACTACAGCCCTTGCTTGACCATTTTGCATCAGATAAATTCTTTTAAACTACCTCACCTGAACACAACCATGACTGCCAGTATGCTGCGAGACATGTTTCCCCCTAACAGAGATCGTAAAGTCGTCGCTCGAGGATACCTCAATATTAAAAACCAACCACCCGCTTGGCGGCCTTCAGGTAGTTGACATTTTCAAATTTAGCAATTTCCAGTGTCTCAGCCACTCCTTTCATGGCTCCATAATTTTCACTCTCCACACAGGCTGATTCCACCATCGCCCCGTTGAAGAGAATTTTGGCATACTCGCAAATTACGCCGCTCACAGTAAAGCCATAACGTTTTTTCTGTACGTCCACTTCCACCAGATCGTCATGCTCTTTAACCATGAAAAGAAACTCGTCCAGACTGTATGTGTCTTTATTGAGTTCCACCTTGACCAGCAGGCTATCAAAAATGGTTTGCAGTTCCTCTTTATTGACTGGAAACTGAAATTTTCCCTGTGGCTGAAAAATCTCATAGCCATCTTTTGTCTCGCCCACCTTGGTCTTGATATCAAGCAAACCGTCACGTATCTTCACATTTGCTTCGTCGGTGTGCCGGGAAAGAATATAGATCTCATTGCTCTGGCGAACTTTGAACAGGGTGGCCTGTGCTTTCCACATTGCTGCCTCGACAATATTGATGATGCCCTGGCCAAATACCCGAAATTCAGCCCGGGGAAGAATATTTGTCGCTTCAGCGACTGAAGTTGCCTTATTTTTTTCATATACATCTGCCATCACTAATACTCTCCCAATATAAAAACGAAATTTATGTATTGTCGCAGATACATCTGTATCGAATTGTCAGGCGTTTTCTGTTTTGCAAAGACACTGGATCCTCGCGGTTTGTTGCATGGATCGTGAGTGAAAATTGATTAAGTAATATCTCTTATCTGATATTCACTTTTCCTCAAGAAAAAAACCGGGAAGAAAATATTTCCTTCCCGGTTTTCACACTGCAATTTTAATCAAGCCTTAAATACTTTTAAAAAAGGTACTGAAACCTCATACCAAAAATATCGAGGTCATCATCACCGGCAAGGTTACCTTTGTCATTGGCATTCTCGTCATGATCAACCATTAAATAATTGGCTTTAATCATGAAATTATTATTGATATACCAGTTCAGTGCAAAGGTGATGGCATCCGCAGAACCGCCATTATCATCAGGATTATTTCCCCAAACAGAGGTATCGTTCAAGTCAATTGTGGAAAAACGCGCTGCAACTTCAAAGGCGCCCCACTTGCCTTTCGGCATAACGGCACCAAACTCACCATCGTTCAGATTGTATACCCGCTGGTCATCGGTGAGAAAGTAGGAAGCCTGGACATACCATCCGTCAGCATCTGCATCCGGATTGCCTCCACTCCGGTTGATCGTGCTCTTCATATACTCAGCCTGGGCGTGCAGCTTGTTCCACTTGGCGGCAAGCTCTAAGCCATAGGTTGTAGCGTCATCCACAAAGTTCAAATCTTCCTGCTCCAGAAACCTATAATCAACAAAATGGGCCTCCGATCTTGTTCTGTAACGGAACTCATCGTCTGCCTGCTTGGATTTTGCCGGTTTTGTATTCATGTAGTTAAAGCCGACATGCACAATTTTGCTGTTATCATCTGCGACAATGGGCCGTCCGACTAAACGGACGGAGTAATTAAAGGGCTCAGCCTGTTTCGTCACTTCACCATACTCATTATCGGCGTCAACCTCATCTCCAAAGAGGGAAACACCGGCAAAATAATATTTGCCCCAATTGGTGCCGCTCAGGCCAATACGGCGACCGGGTGAAAATGCATCTGAAATCATGGACCTTTCCATAAAGGTAATCCAGCGCGAGGTGGTAACCTCATCCATGGAAAAATTGGGCTTGGAGTTACCAAGCTTGATTATGGTATTGGGAAAACCGTTGTAGGATATCCACATATCTTTGAAATCGACTTCTTCATCGGCGAAATCGATATCGAATTCACCGTTCCAATCTTTGTACATCCGGGCTTTTATGCCTAAGCGGATGCGGCGAAATTCGGTATTGGTGTATAAAGAGTTTTTGCTGCTGTCCACGACACCGGTGTCCAGCTGTATTCGACCGTCAATTTTATACTGAAAGTTACCGTCGGCAGATTCCCAGGTCAGGTAGCTTTTTTGAACTTTGGTGTCCATGGATACCGCGTCAGGACCCAATCCCTTGTTTTCGTCCCACTCAGCCTCGCCCTTTATTTCAGCAAGCTCTTTTTTTGCAGCAGCGGCTTCTTCCTTTGATGCTTGCAGTTCCTGTTTCAACTCCAAGATCATGTCATACAATTCCTGGTTAGTCGGGGGTTCTGCTTGGGATACAGCAGGCAGGCATAAAGCGCCAAACAGCACCATTGCTAGATACTTTCTCCCTTTCATTTTTCTCCCTCCTTTCAACTTATTAATCTTACCTGATTAAAAAAAGTTTCAGCCCCTTGCATCACGACACAGTTTTGACATTGGATGAAAAAAATCCATTTTTCAATTGTATATAAACTATTTATCAATATCATCCAATCCGGTCAACCTTTTTCAGGTACATTAAACTCCCAGATGGTATATGTTCTCAGGTTATTTCATTGCAAGGCATTGAATCTCAAAAAAACAAACTTTTCCAGAGAGCGAAATATGTACTAACCTTAAGTTTCCTGCTGCTGGTTTTATTTGTTTTGACTTTAATAACTATTTTTCTGTACAAAAGACAGATGGATTTCTGTTATACCCGACAAAAGACCGCACCTATTACACCGAGGCTAAAACATGCTTGAAAAGCAAAAGGCAAATCCAAAAGACCCTTTTGACATGAATAATTACCGGATGGAAAAACTCCCCATCCGGGTAAAGTCTCCTTTTGAACAATGGCTTGAACGTTTCGGTCTCCCAATTGCACTCATTTCTTTTATTTTGCTCATCGGTTTTATCGATATCCCCTTTCTGCAGAATATAGACCCGGCAACATTGACAGCCAAGGCAAAAGACAATTATAACACCATTGGATCTGAAAATTTTTCCAAGAGCAACATGGCGATGCTCGCCATTTTCGTGGCTTCTCTTATTTTATGGATTACCGAGGCAATTCCCAATTACCTTACCTCGCTTATTCTTATTGTCACTATAGTCCTGACCGGAGTTCTTCCTGAAAAAGTTGCCTATGCCCAGCTCGGCCATCCGGTTATGTGGCTGAACATCCTTTCTTTTATCCTGGCATCCATGCTTGTGAAGACAGGAGCTGCTAAACGTTTTGCCCTCTGGTTTATTCTCAGATTCGGCAAAAATGCTCCTTCAATTTTCCTTAGCTTTATTATTATTAATGTCGTACTTTCGGCTTTCATTTCTGCCACCACGGCAAAAGCAGCCATCCTGCTTCCGATATTTATGGTAATTGCTGCTGTTTATGGAGCTACAGGCGGGGAAAACCGTAATAATTTCGGCCGCAATATAGTTCTGCAGAACCTTTTGTGCATCAACATCTCTGCCGGTTGTTATGTGACCGGCTCCGGTGCAAATCTGCTCGCTGCTGCAATGATTGGTGGCGCTATTGGTGGAAATATATTTTTTCAGGACTGGCTCGTTATTGCCTTTCCGGTATCTTTTTCCATGCTTTTTGTCGGCTGGTTGATCGGGACACGGATATTTTTTCCCCTTACCGAGGAAGAAAGTCATCCCCAGGTAGAAGGAGGCATGGATACCCTGAAAAAGGAACTTGCCAAAATGGGTAAAATTTCCTTTATGGAAGTCAAATCTGTTTTTATTTTTGTTACTATTCTCGCTATGTGGGCAACTGACAAATACCATGGAATAAGCCCAACAGCCGTGGCTTTCGTTGGTGCCTGTGTCGCCCTGTTCCCCAGAGTCGGCGTGGTACGCTGGAATGATGTTGATATTCCATGGCATCTTCTTATGTTTTCAGCCGGGGCCTATACATTAGGTGCGGGATTACAACTGACGGATCTCCCGTCTTTGATGGTTAATGCAATAGTTGAAGCCCTCGGACTGTCAAATGGCACCCCCTTCTGGGTTTTTTATGTCACGCTCACCGGTACCATGCTTTTTTCCGCCTTGATTTTTCAGTCAAAAACCATGCGTACCCTGCTTTTCATACCGATAGCCATAGGCATTGCCAATCGATTCGGTTACCCGATTATCAGTCTGGCCATACCAGTCGCAATGCTCATTGAACATGTGTATGTATTGCCGTTCAACAGTAAACCAGCGCTTCTGCTCTATGCAACAGATCAGTACAGCCTCACCGACACCTTTAAATTCGGTTTTACTATGCTGGTTATTGCCTGGTTTGTTGTCATTCTCATGGGTGAAACCTATTATCGTTTTCTAGGGTACACACCCAACGGCGTTTTCGGATTTTTTTAGTCTTTTTATATCATAATTTGCAATGTCTGCTGATATGTCTGACAGTGTCAAGTAGAAAAAACCCATCTATTCCCCTGTTTTATGGAACATAAAAAGCTGTGAATTGAAGACTGTCAAAACTTTCAATTGCTGCTGATATGTCTGACAGTGTCAAGTAGAAAAGACCTATCCATTGCCCCCTGTT
>JBHPCH010000034.1:0-21047 GCA_042576125.1 Thermodesulfobacteriota bacterium | reverse complement strand
CCTCAGCCCTCAGCCCTCAGCCCTCAGCCCTCAGCCCTCAGCCCTCAGCCCTCAGCCCTCAGCCCTCAGTCCTCAGTCCTCAGTCCTCAGTCCTCAGTCCTCAATCATCAACACTCAGCGCCTCAGGTAAATCCTTCCACCCGAAAACCCTTACCCTTTTACGCTGATATGAATTCTCACCGCCGTAGATCAACAGCGGATCTATGCCCAAATTACCGGAGAGCGCCATCCATTTCTCGAGACCTACAAAAAAATCCCGTGCCACAGTTGCGCCCGACTTTATTTCGACCGGGATCAATTGTGGACCCTGTTCAATGATCACATCCACTTCATTGCCGTTGCTATCACGCCAGAAATACATGCCAGACCGTTCACCAGCATTGAGTCGTGACTTCATCAACTCGGCCACGACAAAGGTCTCGAAGATACTTCCTCGAAGCGGGTGCGTCTCCAGTTGCTGCGGTGTCTGAATGCCGAGTAGCCAGCTTACCAGCCCGGCATCATAAAAATACAATTTCGGTGTTTTTACCAAACGCTTATTGAAATTAGCATGGTGAGGGCGGAGCTGGAACAGGATATAACTAGCTTCAAGTACCGATATCCAGGACTTGGCCGTGTTGTGGGTAATGCCGCAATCGGCGGCAAGCGAAGAGAGATTCAGCAGCTGCCCCGTGCGACCTGCGCAAAACCTGACAAAACGTTGGAACGTCTCCAGTTCCTGTACCTTCAAAACCTGACGAACGTCCCGCTCAATATAAGCCGTCACATAGGCACCAAACCATTTGCGAGGGGGGATATTTCGATCATAAAGCGGCGGATATCCTCCCTTCGTCAACATCTCGTCCAAACTCTGCGGAGACATGCCGGATCGCAACAATTCATCAAGGGAAAAGGGGAGCAACTCCACAAAAGCTGTTCTTCCTGCCAGGGATTGACTTATGTCGGACAAAAGTCCGAATTGCTGCGATCCAGTTAGGATAAACAGCCCCATCCTGCCATCCACATCAACCAGAGTCTGCAGATATGACAGAATTTCGGGGCATCGCTGTACCTCATCAAGTACCGCGCCATCAGGAAAGCGACCCAAAAAAGAGCGAGGATCATCAGTGGCGGCCAGCCAGACATCTGGATCTTCCAGCGACACGTAGGGTTTAGAGGCAAAGATGGCTTTGGCAAGGGTGGTTTTGCCGGACTGTCGAGGCCCAGTAATGGTTACGATAGGAAAGCCCAGCAGGAGGGATTGGACAGTCTGTTCTGCTGCACGTGTAATCATAAACGCAAGCTACCGCTTTCTATGCAAATTGTCAAAACCTTTATCAAATAACATAAATCAGTCCTCAGCCCTCAGTCCTAAGCCTCAGACCTCAGTCCTAAGCCTCAGACCTCAGACCTCAGTCCTTAGTCCTGTTTTTATACCACTCAACGGTTTTCTTTAATCCTTCATCCACGCTCAAAGGCGGTTCCCAGCCTAAAACATTTCGTGCCTTGCTTATGTCTACCTGCAATGAACCACATAAACGTTGCGCTAAGTCTTTTTTACAAACCGCATTTAGTCCAATTTTTAATAACTTCTCTGGCACTGGTAGCAGTCGGGCAGGCTTTCCAAGGGCTTTGCCAATACGGAGTAATAATTCGGTGGTAGAAAGATCTTCTCCATCTCCGGCAAGAAAGGTCTGATTGGCAGCAGCCGGGTGGTCAATACAGGTTATAATTAAATCAACCAGATTATCTAATGCTACCAGACTCCTTTTGTTGTTAATTGCTCCCAAAGGTAAAGGCAAACCCCTGTTTATCCACTGCATCATCTTTAAAAAATTAGCTTTTACCCCAGGACCGTATACTAAAGGTGAGCGAATGATGACAACCTCCATGCCGGTTTCTTTACTAATAGCATGTAAAGCCTGCTCAGCCTCCCACTTGGAAATTGCATACGGATCCTGCGGAGAGGGAATATCCGTTTCAGAAAAACTTGGTGCCGCATTTGTTCTACTCAGTCCTAAGTCCTCAGCCCTCAGTCCTGAGTCCTCAGTCTGCAACCCTGTCTCTTCACCATTTACTTTGATCGAACTTAAATATACGAACCTCCTCACACCAGCTTTTGCCGATTCTCTTGCCAAACGTTCAGTGCCAGCAGTATTCACTTCACGAAAAAAAGCCAAGGGATTCGATGATTTATCCTGCATTACATGAACACGGGCAGCGAGATGCACTACGGTTTCAGTATCCTGTAAAGCTTCTGACCAGTTTGTGGTAGCTCCGATCGTTCCAACATTAATATATTCTATTGTTTTTTCACAAACACAATTGTTTTTTAACGGTAGAAGTGTCGAATCACAACGTATTGAGCCATGAACTTTATGACCCTGCACTATTAATGAACAACATAATGTATACCCGACAAAACCTGTTGCTCCAGTGACCAGTACTTTCATGAGGGCTTATTTATTAATTGAAATATTTTAGTGAAATACTTTGAATAAATTTTAAAAAAATTGGTACTGATATTATTTTCTCTGCAAGCTCGTATTATTTCTTTGTTGAGTATCCAATTACTTTTAAAACTTCTTGTGCTTATTCCTCCTGTACGCATTTTGACTATGACTTCAGGAAGATAATGGTAAGACACTTTATGACGTACCAATAAGCGGGCAAGAAGTTCAAAATCAGCTGCGATTTTATAATCTGTTTTAAATAATCCATATTTTTCATAAATTTTACGCTTTACGAAAAAAGTTGGGTGGGGGGGCATCCAACCATATGCAAATTTGTTGGGGGTAAAATCAGCTGCAGAATAATACCTGACAACATTACCTAGGTTGTCAGGCTGCACATAAACTAGATCTGCAAAAACTGCGTCAACTTTTTTATTTATAAAAACAGATAACACTTTTTCCAATACAAATTCATCATAGTAAAAATCATCAGAATTCAAAATCCCAATAATATCACCTGATGCCAAGCGAATGCCCTTGTTCATGGCGTCGTAAATTCCTTCATCAGGTTCTGAAATAATAGTGGCATCAGATGAATGCCGCTCAACAACCTGAAGGGTATTATCGAATGAGGCGCCATCAATAATAATATGTTCGGCTTGATACGTTTGAGAACGAACACTCTTGATACAGTCAGCAATAGTATTTGCTCCATTAAAGACAGCTGTTACTATAGTAAGTTTCATTGTTTGTCATAACACCACTGTAGAGAAAAAAATCGAAGGTGGAAAAGAAAATTTAATGGAGAATTAGTTAGATAAAGCCTTAAAATTTTTTCCCATCATCACGCAATATAATCTCTGAAAACCGTTGAGCCATTGTTTCAATTGTATATTGCTCACGAACAACCTGAACAAGTCTGTCCCCAAGGGATTGCAAAGGGTAATGGCCTTGGAAAGCATTGGTCAAGAAGTCAGTTACAATATCATTGCATGACCAATCAATGAATGGTTGGTCCGCTGTCTGAGCAATATATTCTTCCGGAGCATGTATACTTGATGAATCCACCACTATGGGCCGACCATAACGTGCAGCAGTGACAACCAACAACCCTACGTGCCCTGGTGAAACAACTAAATGCGTCCACTTGAGATGCGGCGAAAGAGCTTTTCCCACTAGGGAGCCATAAATGCTCACACGAGAATTGAGTCTGTTTTTTTTCACCTCAGTTCTTATCTCTTCCATTCCTGGGCCAATCAATCTTATTCTAAGAAATGGAATCTTCTTGGCTAATTCAACGAGCCTCATGACCTTTTTGTGCGGAAGATTACGCCCGACATAAATCAAGTTCAGGGAATCTGTTATTTCATGGATAGGAGTAATATCAAAATCTTCACGACTTATTTCGGAGTTATTGCTTGAAATAATTTTTTGGGGATCTCCGCCAGTTTCAATTAGCGTTTCTTTCATAGGTTCGGTGTAAGTCAAAGCGCCGCTACTTGAATTAACGAGAAATCTTCTGAAAATACGCAGGATACGCCATTCTCGTCTACCGGTGAAATGTCCCCACCATATCCATCGTCTGGCAAACCTGTGACCGGTTAGATGCCAGAACAAATACCAGACGTATCGCAGAGGATGATGCATATCTTCAGTACATATTACTGCATCCCAGACTCTTGGTCCGAAAAGCTCCGGCACCTCATTTAAAAACCAAAATTCCCCTATACGCAGTCCTTGTTTCTCAATATAAGTATAACCTTTCCTGTTTTCTGGAGGAATTAAAGAATATTCACTGGGGGAAACGGCAGTAACTGTAAGTTCAAAACTTTCACCCAAGTTCTGCAAAAGCTCCTCACGGTAATGGGGGGCGTACTGCATTAACCACAAAACCCGGGGTTTGTCGTGTTCTTCTTTTGTTTTTGCCATGTTTAAAATACTTGTTTTAAAGATGTGAAATCTATACAAGGCAGTAAGTTACGGCAAAATGTAACAACAGCCTCTTAAACTTTCTTCCAAGCAAAATAGGTTGTGAACTGTGCATTAAAATATTCTCACAAGTAATGTGCAAACAAACAGGTTTAAGCACCGCAAACATTTTACGACGCTCTCTCATTGCGGCAAAGGTTAACGAATTTATGTATCAGTTTGAGACGAATAAAAAAACCCAATTGCATCGTGATAAAAGCAAACTGCCAAACCCATAAATTCTTCCAACCCTTTTGCTTGAAAGTTTTCATAATCTTCTTAACCTGATGAGGTTGAAGAAACAAACCGATTGCCTGCTTTAAAATAAAAAAGAATCTTTGTGTTGGAGAAAGTGCATGGAAAAAAAGGACCGCTTTTCCCTCCGAAACTCGTGCAAACTTTTTACGAATTTCCTCAGGTGTGTCACGTGCAGGATGTAAGACTTTAATTTCCGGATAATAATGAAAATCAGTGTCACCTGCCGCAATAACCCGCCGGCAGAAATCAAGATCCCCTCCAGAAATAAGCGCCTGGAATCCTTTCACACGTTTGTACGCACTGCGGCTAACCGCGAGATTCGCTGTGGCACCTGTCTTGGATTTCGCATAGTTTTCCTGATCCAATGAAAAAAGCAAATCATACCACTCATAAAAATTGAAATCATCTCCGGCAGGAAAAAGCTCTACCTTGCCGGTCAGAAGAAAATCACCAGCCTGTCCCTTTGCTTTATCGTAAATATTGTCCAGCCAGTCGGCATGTGGCCGACAGTCTATATCTGTAAAGACCAGAACCTCTCCCTTACAATTTTCCACTCCGTGATTACGAGCAGCATAGGAACTTTGTTGTTTTGTATATCGAATTATACGGACGTTGGATAAAAGCTCAGCATATCTATTAAGTATATCCATCGATTTATCGGTCGAACCATTGTCAACAAAAACAATCTCAAAGAGATCCGAAGCTAAAGTTTGTGAGGCTAAACTGTGACATAAATGATCAATAAATAATGCACCATTATAATTTGGAATAATAACACTCAAATACATAAACATCTCACTAGACGGGTGAATATTTTTTATAAATTAAACAGGTGATTTTAACATATGACAGAGCAAAACAGCTTTCATATATTTAACATATGGAATCAGTTGCGCCCCACATTCTTTAGCAGGGAAATGGGTCTAATAGCCACTACTTATTGTATATATTTTTTTGGATTTAATGATAGCTGCAATAAGACCAAGTGCTACCCACTGAAATGTAGAGTAATAAAATTGATAAAAAAGATTAGCTAATAAAAGTATGAAGAAGATCGATATCGATGAAATTACGATCGGTCTATACATCAAACTTATTTTCCTTAAATTAATCTTTAAGCAATTAAATCCGATGTAAATAAAAAGAATAACAAATGCAAGCAGTCCGAACACGCCTAATTCAATAAGGACAGTTCCATAGGTCATATGTCCGCTGGAGACTCCTCCAAATAAATAAGGAAAACTTCCCAAACCGTTCCCAATAAGCATTTGAAAGAGGGGGAGCCCAACGAATTCCTCAAAAGTTTTTTGCCTAATATTTAAATGAGCCTCTGTTGAAGATACAGCGGAAAACAACCTGGAAATTGTTATAATTAAATGTTCCTCATTTCCTGACACAAATATATATAAGAGAAAAGAGATGATCAATAAAAAGAAAATCTGGGAAAAAAATACGACAACATTTCTGACACTATTACCGTGAGACTGTTCCGATAAAATCCAAAAAATAATTATACCTGCAATAGCTGGAAAAATAGCACTTCTTGATCCGGCAAAAAATACGGTAAGAACTAAGAAAAAAATCAACACATATGTAAATATTTTCATTTTTGTTTTTAATAATGCAGTTAATCCAACTAAGAAAAAGGCCGTTATAGCAGAAGCCAGACCTAAATCCTGAGGTCGTGAAAATGGTAAAGCCAAACGCATGAAGTTTCCTGTTATGAATCCTTGTTTTTCTGTAAAGTGGCCAACGGTTGGAATATCAAATGGTAAATATTCCCGAAAAGGAATATCCGTTGGGGGGAAACCAGTGGAAAAAAAATGCCAAAAGCTGTAGGAGGAAAAAAATACATAAAATGTTCCTGTGATAACATATGAAAAAAGAATAAATCGTATATTTTTTTCATTATTGTGACACAATTCAAAAACTAATAAGAGCAAAGTCATGTTCATTAAAAAGACCGGCAATTTCCCCCAAACAGCCGTACTTGGAACCTGTGGATCAAGAGAAAAAATGCCCAGGATACCGGCAAAAAGATTCCCCCACAGAACCAACTGAAAGGAAGCACTAAAACTCCGCTGTTTTGCTGAAAGAAGAAATGTTGCCAATCCATAAAGTAGTGCTAGAGCAACTGAAAAACGATCAATGGATATATGAATCCCCGGCAACACGGGGATACGGTATATAGCCAAAGGATAAAACACTAACGAGAAAAAAATAAAATAAATGATATTATTTGTTTTGACTCTGCCGTGAGTCAATCTTTTAAAATTATTCAATGCTATCCCCTTAAATAACAGAACATTCCAGCTGGTAAAACTTATTTGCGTCTAAAAAAAATCGACGATTTCAAACGAAAGTGTTAGTTGCAAAACTCAGTCGCTGCAAATTTTCAAGACAGGTAGTGAATTGCACCAATTTAGTAGATACTGGGTTAAGATGCCACCCCCATTTTAAACCGGTAAAATAACCGGGACTAATATGTCACTCATTTCCCAACTCTGCACGTCAATTGAATTCTTCACCAGAAGGTTTCGGCAAAGCAATTGGTAATGAAAAAAAATCTCTCGAAAACCTGGAACACTCATACAGCCTTGCAGTCAATGTTTCAGGGTCATTATTGTTCCGACTCAGCTGCCAGATGTCAGGATGAAGCAGCAAATTTATCTGCTTTTGCAACCACTCCTGATCAGAGACCTTCAAGGGGAGAGTTTTGCCAAAAACCTGGTTTACATAAAGGATTTCAAATCCGGGAGGATTATAGGGAAAGCCATAAATACTCTTAGTAATGAGTGAAACATATTCACGGCTATCCAGATATTTAAGCATGGAGTTCCATACTTTGGTGTCCCAAAAAGGATGATCTGTAAATATTGTTTTCATTACTGAAAATGCATAGAGATTAAAAGCATGATAACCGACCTCTTTAAGGAGTAATTGTTTTCGGGATTCAGGATATAGCAACCACTTAATGTATTGTTTTGTTTTTTGGGTATTACTCCATATGGAGTGCGTGATTCTGCCTGAGAAAGAAAGAGTAAGGTGCTTATTAATATTCGAGATAAAATCGTTTACTGAAGCATAAACTTCTTCAACACCAGATTTGTAAAGTAATGCTCCTGACATGCAAAACCAAAGCTGATGGTTAAATGTCCAATCCTCTGATAAAATAGTCCCATCCGGCTCGACCCTTTTCCATAATCCGGTTTGAGTTGAAAATGGATGCACCGTAAAATAATCACATGCTAAAGAGAGATATTTATCCTCCCCAAAAGCATCGTATGCCGCACACAGCCCTTCGATCGTCCAGGCCGGCCCGATAAGACCGTTACAAGAATCTTTCCCCGGCTTTTCCCTATGTCTGAAGATTGAACCACTCCGAGGAACATTTTTCCCAATCAAATAATCTGCACAACGTTTAGCGGCTTGACGATACTTTTCTTCACCAGTCAAATGAAAAGCACAAATAAAAGTTTGTATCCAATGGGCTGTATTTCTTACTGGCGTCTCGGGATCACAATAAGGGCCGTTATGCCCTGCTGGCATGGAACCCTCTGGGGCTTGACGTTCAAGTGAGCTTTGACACACTTGTTGAAATATATCACTGAAAGTATTCATAAAATAAAAACACTATTTTACGGAAAAACGTTTGCGCCACATTGCAAAGTTAATTATCCGCCAAAGAAGTTTCTCCGGTATGCTTTCATATAATGGCGTAACCTTATCTAGTCGAATGAATTCCAACAAATAATCTTGTTCTTTCAGCAAAAAAGGCATTATTTTATCTTTGCGCTCATTAAGCCACTTGCGAGTCGGTGCTGTAAATCCCATTTTCTGTTTTCGCCATACAACCTTAGGAGGAAGCAAAGACTCTGTAGCACGCCTCAATACATATTTTGTCCAGCCATTATGATAGATGTAGCTCACGGGCAAAGTCATTGCAAATTCAACCAGCTTATAATCGAGAAATGGCATGCGGATTTCCACTGGTAGCGACATCATGCTTTTATCCATCGTATTACACCAGAAAGGAATACGTAACCAGGCAAAATCCTCTCTCATGCGTGTACCCATATCGGAGTCCGCATCTATGTATAAGCGATTAAAAGTTGTGTGTGCATCAAATGTCTTTTCCAAAAATGATTTCGTAAAAAAACTTGAAAACAGGTCAGGTTCATAATCGCGATTATACTGTCTTCGATCAACTTTTCCTAAGCAGCGACGTAACGGATTTGATAGTCCAGGAAAAACCATCCCCTTCATCATCCATTTGGCCATTCTCAAATGCGAACGCCATTCCTTGCAAGAATGTGAAGAGAAATAACGAGAAAAATCATACCGGTTCACGGTATTGCAATCATCCAAAGTCCAGTGATAAGGATATCCGCCCAGCAGTTCGTCTCCTGCCGCACCATGCAGAATAACTTTGAAGCCTTGTTTTGCTATATGTTGCCATCCTAGCCATTGGGTGAAGAATGCGGGCGTGTGCACCGGTTCCTCCATGACACCGATAAGCTCATCAAGATTACTCCAGAAATCATCTGACCTTAAAAATAACTCTGAATGATTACAGCCTGATTTCAGGGCTACAGCATTGGCATAATCATTCTCATCCAGCTCTGGGGCGTCTGGATAGCGGATGATATTAGTTTCCAGTTTATTATGCTTTCCCAATATATCCTGTGCCACCCCTACAATAGCACTTGAATCCATCCCCCCGCTCAGATTAGCCGAAAGTGGGACATCAGCTCTTAAACGTAGACTTACAGCTTGCCTGAAACGCTCCCTAAACTCATCAACGGCTTCATCCATGGAAATGTCACTTTCTGACAAGCGACTGTCGGGATATGTCCAAAAGCTTTTCTCTGTAATTTTACCATATTGGCGTTCTATAATACGTATCTTGCCAGGGGGAAACAATTCAATACCTTCCCACATGCAGCCCTCAAGGGTGTTTCGACGATCATATAAAAGGTACAACATAGCCGCGTTTGAATTCAGGCCGAAACGCTTTTCAGGTAATGCGCTTATAAGGCTGCGTATTTCAGAGGAAAAAAAGAGTGTTTGGGCATCATGATAATAAAGGTAAAGAGGCTTCTTGCCAAACCTATCACGACTCAAAACAAGCCTGTCATTCTTGGCATCTAAAATGGCGATGGCCCAGAAACCATTAAAACGACGAAAACAATCAATTCCCCACGCTCGATAAGCACGCAGAGCCACCTCCGTATCAGAGGCGGTTTCAAATGGACCATGTCCAAGATTTATTAATTCTTCCCGCAACTCCGGATAATTGTATATCTCACCATTAAAAACCATCATGTTTCCAGTTGCTAAATCAACAAATGGCTGGTGTCCCTTAGGAGTTATGTCAATAATTGAAAATCGTCGATGTGCGATACCAGCCACGGCCTCCACCGAAGGCTCATAACCAAGTATCGGAATTTTATCCTGTACAGCTCGGGGAGAATCTTTTCCTGAAAAGATTATATTTTGGCCATGTGGGTCTATAAAAGCAAAACCCTCGTCATCAGGCCCACGATGACGTAGAGCTCTATTCATCTGCATTAGAGAACAGGCATAGTCAACCGAATGGCCTATAAGAAAAAATCCACAGATTCCGCACATAATTGAGAAGAAATAAATTTATTTTCGGTTCGTTGTTTACATTGACGAAAGGGGAAATATCGCTTCAATAATTTACTGGTATCGTAAATTATTGTTATTGATAATCTCTTTTAAGAGGGTCCCTAAATAGGGGCTAAAATTTGCATCACCCTCATGCATCAGCTAACCTATTTTGCCACACTTTTAAAATCTTCAAAGCACTACATAATCTCTGCACATTAGTAATATCGTAACAATGACATAGTATTATGCCATGCCATTTCAATTCTTTTAGCTGAAGAATCAGATAGTTCAGTTTTCCAAGCTCCTTTATTAGCAGATCTTACAAAAAATTTGTCTTTTCGACTTTTACTTAAAGGCTTCCATCGATCCGAATCTCTGATCTCTGATTTACGCATATTTTTAAATGAACTGAGTTCGTTTGCTCTCATCAATTGTTCTTCACTTCTATTGATGCCTAGAAATGAAGTAATTTTTTGCAACTCAAATACTGGGTTCTCTAACATATCTTCGTACCGGATCATTAAAAACCTATTGCAATACTGCTTTGCTCCTAACCAACTCCCAACGTTTTCTCCCCATGATCCGAATGAATCTAATTCTCCATCAATAAATTGTGATACAAATTGGTCTATCGGATAGCTTTCTAAAATAGCTTTGGTTTTTATTTGAAAATGATAATACGATATTACTACATCTCTGGGGTCACGAACTATATAAATGACATTCTTGTATCTATGGTCAAAACATTCATGACTTTTAAGAATTCGTGGGGAAGGAATACACAAGAGTTCTTTGTCATTATTTCTATGAATATCCGGAACCTTTTTTTCAATATTTGCAAATGTAACAGGTTCTTTATTCATTAAATTTCCGATCAAAAACCTTGCCCAGGTATTTCCAGATCTTGGATATGACACAATAAACGTATCTTCTGAAAATATTGAAATATTTTGCCCAGAAGGATTTCTGTTTAAAAAAACTTTTGCTACATTTTTAATTATATCAATCATTTGTCAACCTAATGTCTTGAATTATGCTGCGCAGACTCCTAGAATCAGCATTGGTCCATATTCCAACTTTATACCGAACAGTCAACAGCATTATAATATTTTGAAGCCCCCAGCCAAATGCTGTAGCTCCAGCAACACCTGTAACTCCATATCGATTGACAACAAATAAGTTTAAGGCCATAGTTACAAAACCAGAAAATAATGTGATCCCCATCATGATTGTTTGATATCCGGACATCATTAAAGTGAGTCCACATGATCCCGCCCATACGCTTACTAATTGTCCAAAACTTAATATTAGTATTACAGAAGCACCCTGGTAATAAAAATCACCATAAACTAGGCTCAAAATAGGGCCGCTGAACAAAAAATATATTACCAATATAACAAACGTTGGAAGGCATGCGATAGAAGCAGTTTTTTGTAGTATTTTTTCCAATTCTTCCTTTTTCCCCTGCGCAAAAAGTTCAGCAATTACTGGAGGAACAACCGAATTGACTATAAGAAGCGGCATAGCTACTAGTTGTACCAAACGAACTGCAGCACCATATACAGCCACATCTTCCTGTGAACGGAAGGCCCCAATAACCCAAATATCTGCCTGTGTGAAAACATATAAAGCCAAATTTACAACTAAAAGAGGTGACGAAATCGCTAATATTTCTTTAATTCTAACTTTTCCATCATTTTCTAAAGTTTGAATCTTGCGGGTGAGTACAAAAAATGACATTAATGTACTCATAGCCCCGGCCACTATGGATAATAACAAAATTTCCTTTAGATTAGAGTGGCCCCAAACTATCCACAATACAGCAAAGAAAAGAGCTGAAAATATACTGCTTATTAAGCCGTTAAAGATACTTGCAAATTTAATATCATGAAAACCGCGAAAAGTTTCTGCAATGAGGCTTCTATACGTATTAATAGCGATCAAAATTGGTACTAGTCCTATTACACTATACATTAATGAAGACTTCATTAACTCCAATGACAGCCACTGTCCGAAACCCATAGCTATAATTGTACAGACTAGCAATATGCCTATTGTTGCAAGGATAAAGATTTTTTTTATGATAGCTCTTGCACGCCCAAGATTATTTAAACCTATTGATTCCGCAATCAGTCGAACAACTGCAGCGCCTAGGCCCAACCGAGCAAGAAGCATAGAAACTGTGGCAAAGCTAAAAGTGAGGAAGTAAGCTCCGAATTCCTCCGGGGTAAGTAATCTTGATAAAAGGGCATTCACAATCAAACCCATCAATGCAGTAAGCATGCTTCCAGCTATTGCCCATAATCCTCCGGAAAAAAGGCGTTTTTTTAGTAAAGAATGTATAATATCACTAGATGATGCCATATAGGGTGCCTTAGAGTTACTACTAGACAGGGAGCTAAGTCTTCATTAAAACTTACAAAATTACTTATTATCATTTTTCCGGGCATAAACAACCATGTGATCACAACAGATAGCCCATAAAACATAATTTTTATCTTTTTGCCTAAAAGGAGAAATAAACCTGTTCATTACTGCTACGCTAACATCTAAAGTATGTTTGATATTTACTTTTAGACCATAAGGTTTTTTATGATCAACGTTTCTCTCAACTTTAATAACATCTAGCCCCAATGAATGAAGTAATCGTTTTAAAGAAAGAAAAGAAAAAAACAATATATGCTCAGGCTTATGGTAGTAACACCAATATTTACCCATTAGAAGAGAGTACAAAGAACTTAGATCTCCTGTTTGGAGTAAAAGAATACCACCAGGAGCGAGAGCATATGTCAGTTTTCTCAGAAAATAGAGTGGATCTGCTATGTGCTCAAGAACACTCAAAGCACTCACGCATCCAAATTTGTTCGGAGGTAACTTCACCTGTTTAATATAATTGCTAATTATCTCAATATTACGAGATCTGGCAAGTTCTGCGGCCTCTTTTGAAGGTTCTATTCCATACTTTAACCAACTTTCTGGAAAACATTCCAAGAAGGCCCCTGTATAGCATCCTACATCAAGTATCGACTTATTCAACACTTCCTGCTCAACAACTCTGACCATAGAGGGGAATCCTCTTCTCTTCGCATTATGAGGGTCATCTTTCCATACAAAGGAACCTGCTTTTTCGTAACAGGAATCCAAGGTTTCCTGAGGAACGAATGGATGTGTGAAACGAACACCACAATCAGAGCATTCATGAATCCATGGTTTCACATCAAGCTTAAAAAAAATACCTGCCACTTCTGGAATAGGTCCATATAAAGCAGGGAATAAACGCTTACTCAACTTTAAACAGACTGGGCATGTCGGTTCTTGTTTTATGCTCATTAAATTGTCACTTTCAGACCAGATAAGTTGCAAGAAAATCGTTGGACATTAAAATATTAACTTTTATTAAGCTTCATCCTTTCAATGTGTTAGAGCGAATTATAAACGACTTAATCATCTGTAAAAAAGAAACAACAATCGTTCTGATGGAACTAACAAAAAAAAGATAAAAACCCAATGTTTTGCCATAACAGATCGTGAAATAATAAAAGGAATCTTGCAGGTTACTCGTGCTGCGAATTCCAAAAAGCAGTTTCCAAAATTGTTTTAGGGGGTGCTTTTTGTTCATTCGCTCCTGTGTGTCTATAACTGTTTCTGTGATAGCCTGCGAGGTTACATAAACCTCAAACCCATAACGCTTTGCCCGGTTTGACCATTCATGATCAGATTTATACTGTGGTAATCGCTCCTCAAGAAAACCAATTCTGCGTACAATTTCTACAGGATACACAACTCCTCGTCCTTTCAATACATCACTTTTCAACAGGTTACCTTCGTTTAAAGCAGATAAGTCTTCACCATAATGACAGTATTTATATTTGGCTGCCACGGGAACAAATTGCAAATTTGCGTGGAGAATTCTTTTAGTACGACGATCAATCGCTACAGATCCAATCACAGCTTTTTCCTGTACAGCTATTTTAACAAGAGAACCTATAAAGGTTGGGCCAAAAGTTGAATCATCATTCTGAAGAATAATTAAATCCGAATCAGGTACTTTAATATTGTTTAACAGATAATCTAAAGCAACATTGACCGCCGCAGTCCACCATTTTTCCGGAGATGATTTGAGAAGAATGGTATTATTGGGTAGTGATAAGTTATCAGTCACATTTTCATCCCCATGGTCCACTAAAACTAAACTGAAGTTGTCATAATCCTGTGCTGCTAAACAATCAAAGTATCTCTGTAATGTTTTAAACCGATTAAAAACTGTAGTAACAATCCATGCTTTTGGTTTATTCATAGCAGAACCCTAACAGATAAAATTTACCAAATAATTGAAGCTTTTATGATTACTCTGAACTTCTCCTCTTGATCGGTTAACAGAAGTTTTGTGCCAGAAACATTTTTGTTAAATATTTTCCTTGGTTCATATGAGTTACCTTCCAATCCGGTTCAGCATTTCCGTTCGGGAAACCCACCCTAGTCCATCTATATGGGATAACTATTTAGAATTACAAGAACCCAAAAGTGGAAGCAATAGAAACAAAATATTTAAGGAAATCAACAATTGTCTCAAACTGCTATTGTTTTAATGGTAAATTAAAGAGGAATATCTCAGATTTTTTTTGTTCACATAATTAATGAAAATCAAAAAACATAGAAGTCATATAAGAGTAATTTTGCATAGCAAGTTGGATTTTGTTTAAATTACATAACTTAAGCCTAAAAAATAAATGGCTAGCCATTTATTGAACACCACGCTTGTGGATTATTTTACACAGTCTACTTAAAATGATTTCCTCGGAATTAACACCCGCAATTTTGTTAACAAACAGGTCAAGTCAATACTGACAAATATGTAAAAAACATATATACCTATCTTTAAAGAATCGTCACATCTAAAAATATAAAACAAATTACCCTGCTGTTAAGTCTGCATTTGCTATTGTTACAATTATTGTTCTATATGCCGTTGTTTTTGCGATAACGTTTTTTGTCCCATATGGGATAGCATCATGTGGAATCGTGTCAGTAAACGCTGCACCGTCAAAAGCAAATTCAACCAATATTCCAGTTGCATCGTCTGAGGTAATTCCGATTGCTATTGTATTCTGTCCACCACCTTCAACAACAAAATCATAATCAACCACCATTATCTGTGGTCATAAATGTATATTCCTGTAAATTTTACTCCATACTTGACCGCCATCTTCGTTTAAAACCATATTATTATAAAACTCATTTGAAATGGAGTAAGAATTTTGATTTATTGCATGATGTGAAAGCCCTGCGGCTGTCTGTATTAATAAATTGTCGTGAACTTTTACATTTACAGATGAAAGCAATTCTATATGTGCGTTGTTTCCTGCTGCCCCAGCAGCGTTTCCGTCTGTATTGGGGTCAACAACTATATTATCGTGGATATTAACATTATAAGACTTGGATACCTTAATCCCTGAATCTTCAGAATTGGTTATCATGTTATCAGATATAACAACATTTCTGATTGTATCTGTAAGAGTTTTAGCATTTAAAAAGATACCGTAACCACCAGTAATAATAGTATTTCTTGTAATAACCATATTGTAAAAAGTAATGCCTATATCTGTTTCCTGTAAAATAAAACCATCTCCATAGTTATCTCTGATAGTATAGTCCCTTGGGTCAACAGCAACTATCCCACTACCAAAACCGTAAAATAAAATAGATGTATTATAGGCAATATTGCTGGTAACAGTCACCCTGCTTGCGTTATGTGTAGCAGCAAAAGCAAAATCTATATTATCTGCTATATTGTTTGAAACAATTAGATCTGATGCCTCAGCAGTAGTATTGTCTCCTTGATAAAATGCATAACCATGAGAAGCACCAGTTGCTAGAAGGTCTTTAAAGTAATTACCGTCAACAACAACATTAGTTCCTGCGGCTACATTTACAGCTGCTGGATAAACAGCAGTTGCAGGGTTAGGCCCAAAACTGTTGTTCTTAATTAACCAATCAACATTATCGCTTGAAACAGCAGCATTGTAGTCTTTAGGGTATCCACCAGCAATTGTTGGGGCAGTAGCATTGTCTTTGAGCCATAAAAAAAACTGCCCTTCTTCAAAATGTGAATTGATTACCTTGCCATGAGAGCTTCCATAGACCTGAATGCCTCTAGGGGTAGAATCGTCGTAATCACCTATAAATTCTACATTTGTCCAAGTTGGATAATTGCACTCAAAAAGCTCCCATCCATAATGACCATCATTTATAGAAAAATCAGAGAACTGAAGATTATCCACCTGATCTGAAATAAAGCGTGCTTTATGGAATATTGTTTTTCCAACGCCATCACCTTTTATATGTGTAGTGTATGGAATATCTATAAACTCAGACTGTAAAGTAACATAAGTACCCGCAGGAACGTAGAGTGTACCCCCACCTGTTAATGATGCCAAGGCCGCAATTATTTCATCATAATCGTTTGCAACTCCATTTCCAACAGCACCAAACCATCTAGGATTCGCTAAAGATAAACCAACAACGGTTAAGCTACTTCCAAATATTTGCTGGTTATCGTTTGCAATCACATTAAGACCTGCCTGTGACGAAAAAGTAAGAATTTCTATTTTGCCTCCTGGGGTACCTTTAATAATGTTTCCCTTTACAAACTGTAAAGTCATTGTACTTGGAATGGTGACGCTTTTATCTTCTAAAATTACTTTAGTGTCGATAACTAGTAGGGCTTCCGTTGTGCCGATATCTGCAACAGCATCGTTAAGCGAAGCATAGTTGCTTAAAAGTTTAGGATTGCCCTGAAACAGAGCAGAGGCTTCAAATATGAAACAGAACAACAATGAAAATGTGATTACAAATATCTGGCATATTGTTCTAATCTTCAACCTTTTCCACCTTTTTTTATTATTCACCGGGGCTATTCGACTCTTGAATATTGAGACACTAATAACTAGTCAAGATTGATTGCAGGGTGCTTGACTTTTGAAATAGAAAAAACATCATAAATGGCTTTTTGAGTTTAAAAATCTAATCCGTTTTCATTATAGATTCAATTCATAAAAAAACAGACACAGAGTGAGATTTGATCTCACTCGGTGTCCGCATACCGCCTTTATGATTAATTGGTGATGATCAACCAGTTTTCCAGACTGATCAAACTTACACGTTTAAATAATTATAGCCTTGTATAAGGGACGGCTGTGCCACCGGCCATCAGAAACATTTGCCAGTGCCGTCTATACTGTTCCGCAGCAGAACATCTGCAGTGCCTTTATGGTTATAATCATAAAAATCGTCGGCAAATAAATTGCCGGATAATACTACAATATGAAGCGCCAAAACTGTTACCAAAAACATAATGGTCTTCATTTATTCTCTCTCACTAACTCGCTCATATAACTGAATTAATTTTTCAAAGTTTGTTGTAACCTTAATAGTAATAAGGTTCCCATCCACGATAGCAACCATAAGGGCCTTCACCACCATATTTGCAGACATTTGTAGAGCCGCCTGTGTCGCAGTAAAAACATCGTCCACAATCAGAATTCAAACTACACTGGTCTCCCTGCCCATCGTAAACACAGTTCTCCTCAAAATTAATTTCTTCGGGAGTGCCAATAAACCGATACAGCCAATGCCAACAACCATTATATTTATATGAAATGTAATCCCCCCAAGCCCAATCGTCAGAACGATATAGCATATCTCCTTCTTGGCGTGCTAATGGTCCTTCAAAAGGATAACAAAATTGAGTATCACAAAAAGTAGTCTCATAGTCTAAGACAATGGAGGCAATATCCAAACCAATCTCATTCGAGACATAGTATGTTCCATTCGCAAAGCCTTGAAACCAATTTGGGGCTTCATACCACCATTCATTAGCTTTGAAATCGCCGGAAGGACATATAAAACTACCGTCTAACTCAACTTCTACATTGGGATCAATTGCACATCCTGAAGCAGATCCATCATAGGCCCATGCACCAACAATCATTTTTCTGGTATAGGCAACAATATCTATTAACGGGTTTCTCACTTTGTAATCAGTAGGCAAAGAGATCTTGTAATTGGGGGTGACCGCAGCGCCATTCATCAGGAACAGGTGCCAATAGCTGTTATCGTCAAGTAAGTTGCGGAGCAGCACATCGGCGGTACCATTACCATTAAAATCAGCAATTCCCTCAACATGCAGATAAAGGTTGGTGGGCAAGGATATCTTGTAATGGGGGGTGACTGTGGCACCATTCATCAGGAACAGGTGCCAATAGCCGTTATCTTCATTGCGAAGCAGCACATCAGATTTGTTGTTGCCGTCAAAATCAGCTATTCCAGCCAATTTCAGAATGGATGAGGTAGGCAGAGAGATATTGTAATTGGGAGTGACTGTGGCACCATTCATCTGGAACAGATGCCAATAGCCGTTATCCATGTTGCGAAGCAGCACATCCGCTGTGTTGTTACCGTCGAAATCTGCTATTCCTACTACTTTCAGATTAAGGGAGGTGGGCAGGGATACCTTATAGTTGGGGGTGACTGTGGCACCATTCATCAGGAACAGGTGCCAGTAGCCATTATTCATGTTGCGGAAAAGCATATCGGCTTTGCCGTTGCCGTTAAAATCCGCTATGCTTACAAGTTCCAAATTGGATGAGGTGGGCAGAGAGATATTGTAATTGGGAGTGACTGTGGCACCATTCATCTGGAACAGATGCCAATAGCCGTTATCTATGTTGCGAAGCAGCACATCCGCTGTGTTGTTACCGTCGAAATCTGCTATTCCTACTACTTTCAGATTAAGGGAGGTGGGCAGGGATACCTTATAGTTGGGGGTGGCTGTGGCACCATTCATCAGGAACAGGTGCCAGTAGCCATTATTCATGTTGCGGAAAAGCATATCGGCTTTGCCGTTGCCGTTAAAATCCGCTATGCTTACAAGTTCCAAATTGGATGAGGTGGGCAGAGAGATGTTGTAATTGGGAGTGACTGTGGCACCATTCATTAGAAATAGGTGCCAGTATTGGTTATCACTTTTACGAAGTAGTATATCAGCTGTGTTGTTACTGTCAAAGTAGTTAAGGTTCTCGAAAACTCCTGCATGCAACTTGCCGGATAATACAACAATACTAAGCGACAAAAGTACTATCAATAACATTCTAACTTTCATCTTCTCCCCCCCTTTTTTTATCATGCACCTCACTAATTTTAAGCCATTAAATCTTAGGGTAGATTAATATCAAGCCATAAATTACAGTTGCGTATTGGCATGTTAACAATTGGACACTGAATCAGCTTCTTTCAGGCCCGGCCCTCCTTCAAGCTATCACTGATAAGTTACAATCAACTTAGGTTTACCTCCGCCAGTATCCGCACTGCTGTAAAAAGCAAAAGCGTCAAAAGAAGTTGCATAAGGGAAATTGTAATTATCGCTACCGAAAATGAATCCGTAATTGTTCCACGATCCACTGGCCCAATTTTGAACCATGGTCGTTACATCTATATCCATATAACCATATGAACCAGGAGGTGAAAGTCCCTCTATCACATAACCAGTATAATGCAACATGCCTGACACCTGATTCCATGTCACATTGCTGTTCCATGAAGTGGCATTGGCCCAAACATGCCAGGTGCGAGGATAATAACCGACCCCATAAGAATATACCTCTAATCTCAAAGTAGCATTTTGGATTGTTTTTCCTGACAGGCTGGCCAGATTGAATTGCACCAGACTTTGGGCACAGACAAAATCTTGTAAATAAGTTATGTAGCTGTAGGACCAGTTGCAACCAACTCCCAAGTCAATACTGTTTGAGTACGCCGTGTTTGCTATAGCCGAATTAAGGCTATTAATTAAAACGAGATTGTCCATTGAAGGATAAAAAGTTGTAGTTGTCGGGCTTGCCGTAGTAAATTGCACCCGATAAGCTCTTGAAGCACCGCCCGAGTTGTATGATCTCACATAGTATGAATACCCGGTACCAGATTGTAAATTTGTGATATCTTTATAAGTTACATTGGCACCGGTTGACCATTTGAGCGTCCAGAAACTAGGATGACAATATGTTCCTAAGCCATCTGATGAAACTAAAGAGCATGTGCCAATTTGGAATCCTGTCTCGTTATTAGAATTATCTGTCCAATAAATTCTGGCACTTGTTGTTGTGATATTTGTTGCATTGATATTCGTGGGTGCGTTAGGCACGGCAGTTGAAGTTGTTCCCGAAGCCGTGTTGGAAAAAGCAGATTCATCAACCGTGTTATAAGCTGTAATCTTAAACCAGTATAATGTTGCTGATGCAAGCCCAGTAGCAGGATATGTTGTCGTATTGGCGGATACACTTCCGATATAAGTATAAACCCCACCACTGGATGTAGCCCTGTAAATACTGAAACCGTTTTCGTTATCACTGGTATCTGTCCAGTTGAGGGTAAGGGATGAAGTGGTAGGACTCCCAACCGACAATCCTGACGGAGCAGTTGGAGGAACCTCGGGAGTTGATGTTCCAATTTCAAACGGATTTACCAGGTTTAGAGAGGTAGGCAACAAAATCTGATAGTTCGGGGTGACTGTGGCACCATTCATCAGGAACAGATGCCAGTAGCCGTTATCACTATTACGCAGCAGTACATCTGCTTTGCCGTCGTTGTTAAAATCAGCTATTCCTGACGGTTCCAGGTTTAGAGAGGTAGGCAACAAAATCTGGTAGTTCGGGGTGACTGTGGCACCATTCATCAGGAACAGATGCCAGTAGCCGTTAT
>JBHPCH010000033.1:0-21162 GCA_042576125.1 Thermodesulfobacteriota bacterium | reverse complement strand
AAATGGGCTGGCTATGTATCGCTTTCCTTCGGCATACTGCTTTTAACTTTTATCCTGAAGTGGGAGTCAATAAGTTATTATGGCCTCAGTAAAGTTGCACGATATTATGCAGAAAGAGAGCATGTCGTCCTCGACATCGGCAGAATAAGCGGTAATCCTTTATCAAAAACAACATTTGAGACATTATCTTTACGCTCGGAAACAGGCCAGCCTCAGAAATATCATCTTAAAGCCCAATCCTTAACATGTACCTATAATTTATGGGATTTGAGGGATGGATACGATGTTTTCCTGCAGGGGCTCAGCTGTACAGCAAGTGCTCCAGAGCTCAGCTATGATCTCAGAAGTGAGACACCTCAAGAGCAATCAGCTGTTCAATCTGAACATTTTATTCTACCTCCCGTAATCCCTAGGGTTGATGTGCACAGCGGCACCGTTATTCTGACCGGTTCCGACTGGGATGTTGAAGCCAGAGGAATAAACTCCAGTTTACGCTCAGATGCATCAGTCCCTGAACTTTATCTGGAAATAGAAAAGTTCATGTTCAACCAGCAGAGTATCACGAGGATTGATACCGGGGTTACATCGTTGCTGCGCTATTCCGACTATAAACTCATTGTTGATTCCCTCAATCTCGGTGAGCAGGAAATATCGGCATCAGGTGTTATAAACCTTTCCAGGATTGATGAGAATTATGCAGATTTTGATTCAGGTCTTGTTTTTGATGAAAGCAAAATTAGCGTCTCAGGAACAATAGACAACAAGTTGTTAAAGGCGCGTGTCAGAACAGACAACTTTGCTATAGGCGAATTGCAAAAACGATTGGGCGGATCAGGGTGGGATATTTCAGGAATCGTGAATGGCGAGGCTGATCTGGTTTATAATTTTGCTGCAGTGCGTGATCTTTCCGGTTCATTTTCATTTGAGGCACGGGAAGGACAGGTGCATGGTGTTGAAATTGATACCGCTTCTCTGAATGGAAGTTTTGATCAAGAATTCTTTAGTGTTTTGTTAGCAGAGATTAAAACGTCTGGTAATCATATCTATATCAGAGACGCTGCTGTACCGACATCCCTGTTGCAGGATAGTGATACCCTTACCATACTAGCTGGAGTCGAGGCAAAATTCGGAGTAGAAATAACAGATTTTGTTAAATTTCTTCAGCTTACCAAAGTCGATAAGGACATATTCCCCGAAGATTCCAGGCCGGATTCTACAATCGTGAACGGTTACCTGAAAGAGGGAACAATATATCTTGATGACACTCATGCTAAGGTAAACAATTCAAATCTCTTCATTAATCAGGCAAAAATTCCAATACCTGCAACCATGGAAACATTTGAGTCGGTGCCGATTGAGCTTACAGCTGAATTTAACAGCAGCAATATTGAGAGAATCATATCCGGACTATCCGGTGGTATTCCTCTCAATGGTAAGGCGACTGCAGACATAAATATTTCCGGCAGCATAAAAGAGTTGCGGGGCAGTCTGAGTATTGCCGGCGAAGATCTCGGTTATAAAGAGTTGCAACTGGGTACGCTGGCCCTGCAGGGGGAACTCAGGGTCATTCAGGAAAAACTCGGTAAAATAAAGGTAATACAGTTAATCGTTAACGATATGACTCAGACAAACGATTCCGGAACGTTGTCGCTTCTGGCACCTGCAAAAGTTTCCTGGCAACAGGAAATGTTCTCAATGGATGCAAACGTTCAACTTGACGGACAAGGTGAAGCTGACGTTTCAGTAAAAAGCACATCCGTAAAAGAAATTTCAGCAAAGATTATTACACGCAATCTAGACAGCAAAGGCTGGTTGGGAAATTTCTTAGATAAGAAGTATTTCTTCAATGGGGCTGATATTGAAGCATTTGTCACTGGTTTACCCAAAAATCCACAGATAGAACTTAAAGGTTCCGTAGACGGGGCAGGTGGGAAAGGGATTGTTTTTCCAATCGCTGGAAGTTTTGCTCTGCAATATTCACCCAAAGGTATAGAAATTTCAGAATTCAGCTGGAAATCCCATGAAAAAAATCAGCTTGAATTAACAGGCTTTCTGCCCTATGACCCTCTGGCGCCATCACCTTTTCTTGACGGAGAATTGACCTTTAACGGGCATATAGATTTTCCTGCTCTCGAGGGTATAGGATTATTGTTGGAGCCATTGGGTATATCCAGGGGAAGCCTTTCCATGGAGATAAATCTTACCGGTTCATGGAAGCAGCCTCTTGGCCGCTTATTTTTTAAGGCAGATGGGATAGAACCTCCCAATATATTAAAACAGTATAATGACTCGCCCCTTAATATAACCTGTGATCTTACCGCTGACCCAGATACCATTGTTTTAAATTCTGCAAACCTTATATCTAACGACTATTCAGCTCAGGCAAAGGGATCCTGGCAGCACGGTCTCTCTGTCAAGGAACTTCTGCAAAAACGAATAACGGATTTACGGGGTGAAGTGTCAGCCGATGTTATCGTAGATTTCAAAAATATGAATTTTCTCAGAAACAAACTGGCCTGGCTGCGCCGTTTAGATGGTAGCACGCAGGTGAAACTCAATGTGTCAGGTTCTGCATCTGATCCTGACCTCAGGGGCTCATTCATAATGCAGGATGGTGAAGTGAGCCATACCTTCAATTTCCCGATGTTGTCTTCGGTTAACCTACAGGGTGAGTTCGATGCGCAATCCTTGACCATATCGAGCATGCAGGGGGAGGTGGGAGGCTCTTCCGTTATTCTCAATGGCAAGATAAATAGAGGCCAACAGGATATTGTCGACGTCAGTCTTCAGATTGAAGGGAAAAATGTACTTCTTTTCCGCAACAATGATCTGAGGATGCGCGGTGATGTGCAGTTGGAGGCTTCCGGACCGCTGGAGAAGCTCATGATAAAAGGCACCACCGGGTTGACAGGAGGGTATTACACCAGAAACATAGATTTTCTCGAAAAGATCGGTTCTTCATCGACACCAGTTTCAAAGAAAGGGGATTTTCTTTTCTCGTTTGAAGAACAGCCGCTTAAAAATGCCATTCTTGATATAGAAATCACTACCGTTGAACCTTTCAGGATACGCAATAACATTGTACGCGGCACCTTGCGACCGGAACTTTTTTTAAAGGGCACAGGAGAACTGCCGTTTCTTGTTGGCACAATCTATATTGACCCATCACGAATCCTGCTCCCCTCCGGAAGATTGCAGGTGCAGTCCGGGTTGATCCGTTTCCTGGAAAGCGATCCTGACAGGCCACAGCTTGATCTCCTGGCCAATTCCAAGGTGCAGGGTTATGACATCAATGTCGTGACACAGGGTCCGCTGGATGATCCTGTCATCACCCTGAGTTCAAGTCCTGCACTGCCGAATGATGATCTGCTGCTTCTCCTGTTGACCGGGCAGCCACCAAAGCAGGAGGTGACTTCGGGGACACAGGGCAGAAGTGCGACAAATGTCATGGTTTATCTTGGCCGTGATTTTCTTACCAAGTGGCTGGAAGATGAATCCGGCACAAGTGAAGAAACCATTCTTGATCGTTTTGAACTGGACTATGGCAGGGGTGTAACAAGAAGCGGCGAGCAGACTATAGAGTCAACCTTTCGCTTGTCTGAATTGAATGAAGAAAAGAAAAGAGTTTATTATCTGTCAGGCGAAAAGGATAGGTATGATGCCTTTAATTATGGCTTGAGGATGGTTTTTCGTTTTGAGTAAGAATACACTTACAATAATGTTTTGCTTCCTGGTTCTGTTCAGCCAGGTGTCGGGCATGGTTTCTGCTGCAGATACGAGCTCAGGGAAGGTGCAGCCGTATTTAATAACCATACAGGGCAATAATAACATCAAGGAAAAAGATATTCTCAAAGCTGCTGCTGTTGAACTGCAGGCTTTTGAACAAAGAGGCTACAGGAAGGCGGATATAGATGATGCGGCATTCCAGATTCGGTCTGCATACCTGCAGGCTGGCTTCCCCTTTGTGCTCGTTGATTATATCTACGACAAAAAAGAAGAGTTTATACAGGTCATTTTTGACATTCAGGAAGGACCACGGGTTATCGTGGAAAATATTGTGTTACAGGGCAACCGGAAGATTTCAAACGAGATGCTTTTGGAATTTTTCAGGGATAACGGGGAAAGCCTGGTAAAAAAGGAACAGAAAGTATTTGTTGAATCCACGGTCAGGGATGCCATAAACAGGATGCGAGAGCATTATCGCAGGGAAGGGTTTACCGATATTTCAGTAAATAAACCTGTTATGACCTTCAACGAGAAGCGGTCCGGGGTGACAATTACCATCACCATTGAAGAGGGTCTGCAATATACCATCAAGGATGTTCAGGTGGATGGCGATCTTTTTCCTGAAATTACTCCTGAGTTGGAAGAGATCAAAACCGACCTGATAGGCAAACCTTATTATGTGCGGCGGAAACTGTTTCTGCGTACCGGTCTGGAAGATGCCTATGATGCTATCGGGTATGCCGATGTAGATGTTAAGATTGAGGCAGTACAGCAGGGAGAAACCGGCAGTATTACACTTCATGCAAATATAAAGAGTGGTGTCCGGGGCAGGATTTCTGATATTGTCATCTCCGGCAATGAGAGTACAAGAGAATCGTTTATCAGGGGTCGGTTGCAGTTTAAACCCGGTGATATTTATTCCAGAAGCAAAAAAAAGGAGAGCTTTAGAAAACTGTATGATTCAGGGCTTTTTGCAAAAATCACCATAGCGCTTATGGAGCCAGGGGATGATGGAAGCCGGGTTCTTGAAGTGAAAGTTGAGGAGCAGCCGAGCAGGGAATATTATATTGAACCGGGCTGGGGATCATATGAAGAATTACGGCTGCGGGCCGGTGCTTTTGAGAAGAACCTTTTCGGTACCGGGAAAAATAGCAGGATGGACGCACTTGTTTCCACAAAGGGGGAAACCATCACTTTGAGCTATACCGATCCCTGGTTGCTGCAAAGCGATGTTACAATGAATGTTCCCTTATATTACGAACACAGGGATGAACCCTCCTATACATCTAAGGAAACGGGCCTGGCGGTCCTGCTTTCAAAAAAAATCAGTAGGAATTTTACTCTTTCCACCGGCTACCGGTACAAAATAACGGAACTGTTTGACCTGAATGACGGAACACCTCTCCTGACAGCAGAGGATGATTATAATCAGGGTACATTGGGCATCCAGGCTGTCTGGGATACCCGGAATGATATATTTTTCCCGTCTGAAGGTATGCGGGTAACCAGCGGTTTTGATATTTCAATGCCCGCACTTGGGAGTGATATTGAGTTCGGACGCGTCACTTTGGGGTGCCGTTATTTCATAGGGCTGCCTAAAGAATATATCCTCGGTGTACGAGCTTCAACAGGTCTCATCATCCCGATTAACAACCAGACATATATTCCGATCAGCGAGCGATTTTTTAACGGTGGTGACAATACGGTCCGCAGTTACAAGCATTCGCGGCTTGGCCCAAAAGATAACAATAATGAACCAGTAGGTGGCCTGGGTTATAACATTTTGTCCCTGGAATTGCGCAAGAGGTTTTACAGGAATTTTGCCGCAACACTTTATGTTGATGCCGGAAATGTGTCGCCCAACAGATCGCTTTTGGATAGAAATCTTCTACCTTATACTGACAGATCAGAATTGTTTGATGATACCCTTAATGACTTTTTCAGTGAGTTCAAATTCGGCATCGGTATCGGCTTGCAGTATCTTCTACCCGTCGGTCCTCTCAGGTTAGATGTTGCCTACAATCCGGCTCCGGAAGAGATTTGGCATGAGGATTCGTGGGTCTATCATTTCAGCCTTGGAATGGCGTTTTGACATTATGTCTATCAATCATGACTAGCAGCCCGGCAAAGAAAGTTACTATTGCCCCTGGACATCATATATATACCCACCAACCGCCCAGCCGGTTCTGTATCCTAATATGCAGACCGGGTGGCGGTGAGTCTGTCTTTTATTCCATCTGTGCCTGACCCCAGTCAGTACCTGTTGCCTTTGCTGCGCCATCGACGGCCTCCAGCAATGTTTCCTGAAAGAGATGAGCGTACCTCTGTGTCGTCTTGAGTTGGCTGTGTCCAAGTACCTTGGCGACCCCATATATAGACCTCTCTGGGTTGACCATATTTACCGTTCATAAAAAATAGTCACCCTCATCATCTTTGAAGGTGGCTATTGAGACTTCCGCTATCAGTGGAGTTAATATCTATCGCGTCTCAATCCCCTCATCACGCATCTGTTCCTTTACAGCCTCAATGGGCACTTCCTCTCTGTAGAAGATACCCGCTGCCATGGCGGCCTCAGCCTTGGCCGTCTCAAAAACCTCAGAGAAGTGTTCAACCTGTTATTATTGATTGTTTTATACGAAAAAAATATGGATATGGTTTTGATGAGACGAATTTAATTGACAATTTTTTTCGAATAACTTAATAGCCGAAAATGAAATGTGAATTTAATAAAAAAAGAGGTGTTATTATTTAAAAAAATAGTTTTTTGTCCAACATGAAATGCTAACCAGAAGTCCTCGGCTGTGACGATTTTCCTGGGGCCCTTTTATGTTGTTTTTTAACAACATTATTTTTTGCTCTAGTACGCTAATGTTAACAGTCAAAACCTACCTTGCTCCTTCGTCAATTCATGGCATCGGCCTTTTTGCCACGGAGCAAATTCCTGCCAACTCAGTGGTTTGGCAGTATAATGAACATATTGATAATATCTACTCAGAAGAATTTTTTCTGAATATCTGCCGTAATGCACATCCAAATACCCTGCAACATCTCCTAAACAGTTCTTATAGACGGGCCGGCAGATATTTTTATGTTACTGACAATGCCCGGTTTATAAATCATTCAGACATTGCCAACATAGCTTTCGTCGATGACTATACTGAAGTTACCCTGCGGGAAATTATGCCCAATGAGGAAATTTTAGAAAACTATCTGTTTTCATATGACGACTCTGATTTCTTTTTCCAGGAACTAACCAATCCTGATCCTTTATTTTATCTCAATGCAATTCTTTTGAAGGAAAATCCTCATGCTCAACGTCAAGACCTATCTTGACCGTTCCCCTATTCACGGGATCGGATTGTTTGCCAACCAGGAAATAATGGCGGGCTCAATAGTCTGGGAATTCAATCCTGCAGTTGACCTGGTTTATTCACTTGATCAGTGGGATACAGTGAAAGCAAGTATTGCAACCCAGAGCTTCGTGAATCTTATCCGGCTAAGCTACAAGGAAGAAGGACTCATATATCTATGCACGGATAATGCCCAGTTTATGAACCATAGCAAAATTCATGACAATGTTTTTCATGGTCCATCAAAAAGCAAAATGCATGCAGTGCGGAATATAGACATTGGAGAGGAATTGCTTTGTAACTATTTGTCGTACAGTGACCCTGACGATTTTCACGCCAGGAATATTATAAATGAACATGAAGAAGGAGGGGATGGGTTAGTCAGTATTGATACGTTAGAAACAAACCGTAAACATTTGGTGCTGGAAGAGAAAATTCAAAACTACAAAAAAACACAATGAAGAGATATTGCCATGAAGAGAAAAAAGGTAGAAACGGTAGAGAATAAAGACAAGATGAAAAGGCTCGAAAGATTACATGCTAAATGGAAAGAAAAACAGCTCATGAATAAACGCTTAGAACTTGAAGAACTCCTTATAGATGAATCTTATGAGCTGGACTTGGAAAGGCGATGGTAATGTGGTTTTGCGAGGTTAACAAAAATAATAATACGCACTTCGAAATTTAAAGTTCGAGATAAAAAGGGAAAAAATAATGTCTCAATCCGGTGAACTGCAGGCAAAAAGCCAACAGGGTCTCAGTGATGTAGTGGCCTGTACATCTTCCATCTGTTTTATTGATGGAAAAAAAGGGCGGCTTATTTACCGTGGTTACGATGCGCTGGAACTGGCAGTCGGCAGTTCTTTTGAAGAAGTCGCTTACCTTCTCTGGTATGGCCGCCTGCCAGGGCTTACAGAATTCCAGGCATTTCTGGACGGATTCACCGGCAGTATGTTCCTGCCGGTGGAAACCGTTATGATTCTCAGGATGTTTCCCCATGCGGCAACACCGATGGAGATTCTCAGGACAGCGGTCTCTTCCCTGGGACATTGGGACCCGGACAGCGGCAACACCCGCCTTGATGCCTCTTTAAGGAAGGCCCAGCGTCTCACGGAAAGGGTTCCCCTTATCATTGCCGCCCACCAGAGACTCCGGGAAGGATTGGAGCCGATAACCCCCATCGCTCACCAGGGAATTGCTTTTAATTTCCTGTATACACTTAAAGGTGTGGAGCCTGATCCTGAGATAGTTCGCGCTTTTGATATTGCTCTCATCCTGCATGCGGACCATGAGTTGAATGCATCGACTTTTGCAGCCCGCGTCACTGCGGCGACCCTTTCTGACATATATTCGGCAATGTGCAGTGCAATCGGAACCCTTAAAGGGCCGCTACATGGCGGAGCAAATATGGAAGTAATGAAAATGCTGGAAGAGATAGGCACTGCAGACCAGGCAGAAAAATGGGTGCTTGAAAAACTGGCTGACAATACCAAAATACCTGGTTTCGGCCACCGGGTCTATCGATGCGAGGACCCACGGGTGCCTATACTCAGAGAGTATGCAGGACGGATCACCTCTAAAATCGGCGATACCAGACTGTTTGAAATTGCCATGGCAGTAGAACAAACCATGCTGTCTCATTCGAAAGTGTTTCCAAATGTTGACTTTTACACAGCCCCTCTTTACAATGCCATGGGAATTCCCCCTGAGCTGTATACGCCAATATTTGCAATAAGTCGGACTGTCGGCTGGACTGCCCATGTGCTCGAACAGTGGAGTAACAATAAGCTGATACGGCCTCGTGCAGAATATACAGGTCCATCTTTACTCAAATTTATGCCGATAGAAAACAGAACTATTTAACTTTTGCCTTGTCACCAATCATGATTTGGAAGGATTATTGGTTTTAAATACAACCTCCCGGTCGGCAATACACCGGAATAGTCTTATATTACCAATAATGTTTGCAAGTTCAAAAATTATGATGGCAAATGAGCTCCACAGGGAGACCCAGGCAGCCACGGTCAATCCTTCTATCGTCAACTCCTGCATCATACCGCTTAAATGACTCATGTTTCCTTTGAGTGTGATTGAAATGATCAAAAGGAACATGCCCAGACAGAACAGCAGAAAAGACCGCCACAGTATTTTATGTAATTTGCGCTGTTCGAGGAACTCTAAATATCTGAAATAGTTCTTTATACTTTTTTGTAAGCGATCCCGGTGTTTATCCTGCACATGGCCAGGCAGGTTAATACGAATGACAAAATCTTTACTGCGTATTTCCCGGACTGATTCAATAAGGTAATCCACAAAATCCTGATCGAGATCTTTTTTGACATAGGAAGCTGCACTATCAAAATCTTCATACAGTTCCTCTATTTTACCTACAGAAACATCTATGGCGAGGCGTCTGCTTGAATGGGACTCATAGCGGCTCAAAATATCCAGTTTCAAAGCTTTTTCCTCTTCTTTGTCGTAATGTCTTCGAAGGATTGCTGTCGTGCGTGGACTCCGCTACGCAGCCTTCTGATACTGTTTTCCAGATACTCAACACCGCTTAAAATCCCGACCGTTATCAGTACAAGCACCAGGGCTTCTGAAAGTCTACCCAGGCCAATAGTTGCTCCGATTGCTGCAAGAACCCAGATAACAGCAGCAGATGTTACCCCCCTCACGGTCCCTTCCTGGGAGATCATGAGGCCTGCGCCGAGGAAACCTATACCTGTGACAACCTGGGCCAGAACCCGGTATTGGTCTCCTGCCGCAAGTGATGTGCCATGGCTGACAAATACCTGGGTGCCCATACATATGAGTATACTTGTTCTGATTCCTGCGGGCTTGCCACGTATCTGGCGTTCAAGGCCAACAATTCCTCCGCATAGTATACTGACAAAGATTTTGGCCCAGAACTCAAAGGAACTGATTTCCATCAATTGCGCACCTTCACTGATAATAAGTTTTCAACTTGGTGAAATTCCTGTAGTTGCAATATAATTTCAACTCCCTCTGTGAGTAAAGTTTCTATTTTCTTTTTTTTAATTTCATTTGTAAATAAAAGATTCTGATTTATCTCAATTTCGATTCCAGCATATAAATGTGCCGGATGTTTTTTACGTAGAAAAGAAGTGAAGCCATCCGTTTTTCCAAGATAAGGATAGTTTTTACGCACACGTAAGGATCCCATTTTTATCTGCAAAAATTTTACAAGAAAAGCGCATATATCCTTTTCGTACTTTCGTGCAGGGTCATAGAGCATACCAATATCCGCCTTTCTTACTTTGCCATTCTTTGCCGGAGTAAAGGAATGTACGGAAATATGCAGAACAGGCTGGCCTTTGTCAATTATCCCGGCAACTGCCCCTTCAACCTTTTCTCTGTAAGGTAGATAATATTTCTCCAATAAAAGTTCACGGGCATTTATATCCAGTTTTTTTGAATATGTAGAATAGAGTGACTTTCTGTTTGACGAGGATCTGTTCAGATCGATGAGGAGCCTGGTTATTGATCCAAGATAGGTGGAAGACTTGAAACTCTTTGCCAGCCTTTCTGACAGGGTCGCTGCCCCGCGATCGTAAGCCTGATGTGAGGAAAGGATTTCCTCCTTGCCCTTAAATAAATTGGTAAATCGTTGTGGCACTCGATTGGAGGCATGTTCACAGCTGATAATGCATTCCATACTTTAAGCCCTGAACAAGCGGTTTTCATTAAGGCAGTCAGACAGTTCCCGGTAGGTCTTTACCAGGTTCTGCCTCCTAATCTCCCCGGCAAGTGACTTGAGAATGCGATTGGAAAGGGAGCCATTTTTTACTATGGCTTGAAAGGTAGCAGCAAGCTCCTCTTCAACATCAATCTGCCCGGCAATATAACTCCAGAGTTCACCAGCGGACATCCTGTTCTGCCCAAAAACACCAAAGTTTTCGAGATAGGCGGTGTCTGATATTACAGCATCTTCTGCATCGCGGACCGTATCGTAAAGAATCTTTTTCAAGGGCTCAACCTGCCAGGTCCTCTGGGTGGGAAAAGCACTCCATTTTTCCGCAACAATTGCTTTCAGAAATCCGTTTATCCCTGCAGCTATTGCCAGGTCAGCCCGGGGACATTCCTGCATGTCAATGATTCGGATCTCAATGGAATTACGATCAAAGCGTGCAATAGCACCACGGGCATTGAGCCATTCCCCTTTCAATATTTGACCCTTGTCAAATGGTTCGATATCCCGGTACATGCGTTTTAATATTTTTTCATTATAAGCAGTCTGCGTAAATATAGGCTCCGGAATAATCTCCCCGGTAATTGATGGAATACGGGCTGAATTAGTCCGGTAATATTCCATTCTGGTGTCCAGAAATGGTTGGCGCTTGCTATCCAGAATCGGGGTGCTTGCAGCAAGCGCAGGAATTATTGGAAGAAGTAATCTGATTGCCGCATGCAGACGACCAAATTCATCAATACTGTTAAACGGCAGATTCAGGTGGCAGCTTTGCAGATTAGTCCAGCCGTGTCCCCCGCAGTTGAAAATCCTGTGATATGTCTCATAAATGGCGCGTTGTCCATGGGGCCACAATTTTGCATCAGTACCCGGATCCATCCATGGATGTGCCCCCGTGGGAAGCAGCAAACCGTTATAATTACTTAATAGCTGATTAATCAGATTGATATCCTGATGGAACAATTCAGCGGTTTCAGAGACAGTGTCAACCGGGCCGCATGTTTTTAATTCCACCACATGCAAAGCAAGCTCGTTGGACCAGCAGATATCTTTTTTTACATAGTCATTTGTGTATGATCCCACCACACTCTTTATCAATTCATCGGCAATAGGAAGAACATCAAGGGTATCCCTTTTGACAATCATATACTCAAGCTCTATGCCTATCCCCTCGAAAAGGCCTAATGTCTTTTTCTTGCTCATTTTTTTGCAACCAGCTTCCTATCCTCGATACGTCTGACAAAAGATTGCATCACCGTCAGGTAGAGTTCATCTTGCAAAATCCTGTCTTCCATGCCAGCATCGATATTTGGATTATCATTTACCTCGATGACGTAGACCTTTTTCCCGATCTGCTTTAAATCGACACCATACAAGCCGTCACCGATAAGATTTGCTGCTTTTAAAGCAGTATTCATCACCGGCTCCGGCACATCATCAAATGCAATGGCATCGGCATTACCCTCCAGTATCTTGCCGGTTTTCCCATAATTTATTATCTGCCAATGACCCTTAGCCATGTAATAGCGACAGGCAAACAACGGTTTCTTGTCAAGTATTCCGATGCGCCAGTCAAAATCGGTGGGCAGAAATTGCTGGGCAATGATCATCTCCGAACTGGCAAGAAGCATTTTCATTTTCTCCTGTAGGTCCTTTTCAGTTTCAACCTTCATCACTCCCTGGGAAAATGAGCTGTCCGGCTGCTTAAGGATACAGGGCAGACCAAGAGCAGCAGAAACCTGTGCCATGTTGTCACGATGAGCAATCATGGTTTTAGGAATAGGAATTTTATGACGCTGCAGCAATTCGGCAAGAAAAACCTTGTTGGTACACTTTAAAATTGATTCAGGGTCATCAATCACCACAAGACCTTGTATTGCTGCCTTCCGGGCAAAATTGTATGTATGATGGTTAACGCTCGTTGTTTCCCTGATAAAAAGTGCATCAAATTCAGCCAACCTGCCGTAATCTTCCTTCTGTATCAATTCAACACCCAGGTTAAGAGAAGCGGCAGCCTTCATGAATTTTTTGATCGCTCTTTCGTTCGAGGGTGACTGCTTTTCATCCGGGGCAACAAGAATGGCCAGGTCAAAACGGGTTTCCACCTTCCGGGGTGAAACTTTTCTCTTTTTGCGAAAATAATCTTCGGCAGCGCTGACTACAAAAGGCCAGTGTGTTAGGGAAATATCCTTGGAAGCAATGGGAGAAGCCTTCTGCAGCATCCATTTTTTATGTTTCACAAAGCTGGCGCGTAAAAAGGGTGCTTGGAGTGTATTAAAGAGTTTCTGTGAAAGCTTGTCATAACGCTTGGCCATATTGCTGCCAAAGTAGATACTCAGATCAAAGCGCTTACTTTTCAGGGGAGCCAGACTTTTCTGGATAAGTTCATCAAGATCGTCCGAGATAAACCTGACTATCTGCTGGGACTGCATTGACATCAGGTTGTATACATCGGGAAATGGCTTGTGTCCCCTGGCCTCGGCGAGCAAAGAAACATAGTATCCCACGGACTGGTAGGAATAGGACTTGCAGAGATTGAACACCCGGACTCTCCTCATGAGGCTGAACTGGGGATCGCTCAGGTAGACGCGGGAGGTTACAATCTGCACGCCTTCAATGTTCAAAGGCCAATTATCATTCTGGTTTACGACGACGAGTATTTGCATGGCATTATGTTTAAAGTTTATTTTATTTATTTGGGCTCAATGACCAACAGATTGGCATCATGCGTTATAATACCCAACAGGATAGCACCAAGCAGTCTGGCAATCGATACATTGTAATAATGATCGGAAGAGACCGGGTTCATTTTATACGGGTCGGCGACAAGCACTTCGCGTTTATATTTATTATAACCGCAGAGCACCACAAAATGACCTGTTGGATTTCCTGCAATATTGTCATCCAAGTCATTGTCAGGATTTTCTCGGACAGAGCGGTATAAATAGGTTGAGGACAGGCCGGTGAGAATTGGAATCGATTTCTTTAAAAAATTCCTGATCAGGCCGATCGTTAAATCCTCAAAAAGAAGCTTGCCGTCTCTTTCAATAAATTCCAGGTAGCCTTGTGTTGCAAATGAAAGCTTCTCATCATTTTTGATTGCCGCCTGGGCTTTTAGTTTTTCTGGCAATGAGACTTTTTCCGCAAACCAGGTTGGGTCGAAAACATTAAGGTTATATGTGTAAATGGTCGCCCTGTAGCCCCGCCTTAATGCATGGTTTGCCAAAAGAACCGCAAGAGTTCCTCCCCCGTCGAGACTTTTGACTTCAGTGATCACTTGTTGCAGGGATATAAAGTCGCCGTAGTAGTCATATACAGAGTGCAGACAAGCCGGGCCGCAGGTGGTATCATCTGGTTGTGTAGAAATGTCCAGATGAAGTTTAATTGTCATTCTGTTTCTCTCAAATAATTTGTTTCCAACATAACCCATATTTTTCTGCTATAGACATCTGCAACAGGGAATTGTCAATAGTTATTTTACACACTGGTGTCATGGATAAAAAGGTTATAATAAACTGGAAACCAATTATGGAACTTCCTGGAGTCGGAGAGGTTGTTTTTTTTGTAATAAAATTTTGGGAATCCCCTTAATTTTTCAGAATCTGCAGGTTCTTATTTAAGAAATACATTCCAATTTTCATATAATTACGATATTTTCTGATGTTGTATTAAAAACAGTTTGCACTTTTCATATAATCAGTATAAATGGCGCTTCTTTTCCAATAACTGATTTGGGATAATTATTTTATGGGTTGTCGTGTTTTGCAGATGCAAACATCAACTGAAAGGAAGTCGAGATGATCAACAAAGGCAAAGTATTGATTATTGGTGCCGGTGGTGTAGGACGGGTTGTAGTCCATAAATGTGCACAAAATCCGGAAGTGTTCACGGAAATCTGCCTGGCCAGCAGGACCCTGTCAAAATGTCAGGAAATACAGCAGGAATTATCCCGTCCAATACAGGTGGCCCAGGTCGATGCAGATAATGTATCTGAACTTGTTGCTCTTATTAAGGATTTTAAGCCGCAACTTGTTATAAATGTGGCCTTACCATACCAGGACTTGACCATAATGGATGCCTGTCTTGAAACTGGAGTGGATTATCTCGATACAGCCAACTATGAACCCCGGGATGAGGCGAAGTTCTGCTACAAGTGGCAGTGGGATTATCAGGAACGTTTTCAAAAGGCCGACCTCATGGCGCTTCTCGGTTGCGGTTTTGATCCGGGCGTAACCAATATCTTCTGTGCTCATGCCCAAAAGCATCATTTTGACGAAATACATACAATCGATATTATAGACTGCAATGCCGGAGACCATGGTTTGCCATTTGCCACAAATTTTAATCCTGAGATTAATATCCGGGAGGTCACTGCCAAGGGGCGTTATTTTGATAATGGCCAGTGGATGGAGACCGATCCTCTGTCAGTGCATAAGAGTTTTGACTTCCCCGGAGGTATAGGTCCAAAAGAAATTTATCTCATGTACCATGAGGAACTTGAGTCTCTTGCAATAAATATTAAAGGGGTCAAACGCATCCGATTCTGGATGACTTTTTCTGAGAATTATCTCAACCATTTACGGGTTCTGGAAAATGTTGGTATGACCAGGATAGACCCTGTCCAGTATCAGGGGCAGGAGATTATACCTCTGCAGTTTTTAAAGGCTGTCCTGCCGGAACCATCGTCCCTGGGACCAAAGACCAAGGGTAAAACCTGCATTGGCTGTTTGATCGAGGGAGTAAAGGATGGGCAGAAAAAAAGATATTACATATATAATATATGTGATCACCAGGAGGCATACAGAGAAACAAACTCCCAGGCAATTTCCTATACAACGGGAGTCCCTGCAATGATAGGTGGAATGCTTATGCTTGAGGATAAATGGCATCAACCAGGTGTTTTTAATGTGGAGGAATTCGACCCGGATCCATTTATGAAGAAGTTATCGCTGCACGGACTGCCCTGGACCGAAATTATTCTGGATAGAGAAGATGACTCAACTGTCCTTTGATCCTTTAGACTTTCCAAGTCCATGCTATGTCTGTGACCTGGGTCTTCTGCGCAAAAATCTTGATGTGATTGCCGGGGTCCGTGAGAGAACCGGATGCAAGATTTTGTTGGCCCTTAAAGGGTTTGCCATGTTCAGTACATTTTCCCTGATCAGCAATTACCTGCAGGGCATCTGTGCCAGTTCTCCCCATGAGGCCAGGCTGGGCAAAGAAGAATTTGGTGGAGAAATTCATGTTTATGCCCCGGCATATAGCGAGGCAGATATGGCAGGACTTCTGCCCCTGGCAAATCACATCAGTTTTAATTCTATAAATCAGTGGCAGTATCATAAAAAAAAGGTATTGGAAAGCGGTCGATTCATCCGTTGCGGGTTACGCATTAATCCACAGTATTCTGAGGTAGAGGTTGAGATATATAATCCCTGCTCACCTAATTCCAGGCTTGGCATAACTCTGGAAGAACTGGAGGGACAGGATCTTAGCGGAATCAGCGGACTTCATTTTCACACCATGTGCGAACAGAATTCCGATACCCTTGAGAGGACCCTGGTTGCAGTTGAACAAAATTTTGCTCCCTATTTTGCAGATTTGGAGTGGATAAACTTTGGAGGCGGCCATCACATAAGCAGAAGTGATTATGATGTGGACAGGCTCTGTAACATCATAAATGGTTTTCAGGAACGCTATGACCTGGAAGTATACCTTGAGCCAGGTGAGGCTATTGCCTTGAATGCAGGCATGCTTGTAACCACGGTTCTCGATATCATTGAGAGGGACAAGCCCATAGCAGTACTTGATACATCAGCTGCTGCCCATATGCCTGATGTCTTGGAAATGCCTTATCGGCCGGAATTGATATGGGCAGGTATGGAGGGTGATAAGAAATTTACTTATCAGCTAGGAGGACTCAGCTGCCTGGCCGGAGATGTTATCGGCTACTACTCTTTTGACCAGCCCCTCAAGGTTGGCCAGCGTCTGGTCTTCCTTGACATGCTGCACTACACGATGGTTAAGAACACCACCTTTAACGGTTTGCAGCTACCTGCCATTGCGACCTATGAGCCTGAAGATGGATCAGTTAATATTATCAGGGAATTCGGATACCAGGACTACAGGTCTCGCCTGTCCTGATCATTTTGATTATTTGAGCCAATGAAAAATAAAAATTATCCCAATTTCCTGGAGCTTGATATTACCCCTGCCTCCTTTGAGAACGCGCTTTTCCATATACTACCGGCACCACTGGAAAAGAGTGTTTCATACGGCAGTGGCACTGCAAAAGGCCCGCAGGCGATTTTGCAGGCTTCTTTGCAGCTCGAAGCCTTTGACGGCCAGGATATACCGGCTGAAAGCGGTATTCACACCCACCCACCTGTGAAATGCGGTGTTGAAAATGTCCAGGAAGATTTGGCAACTATCTCTGCAGAGGTTAGCAAAATTATTGACCACCTGGGAGTGCCGATCATCCTTGGTGGTGAACATACTGTAACCCTGGGAGCCCTGAAGGCTTTTGCCGAACGCAATGAAAGGATCGGAGTAGTACAGTTTGATGCCCATTGTGATCTGCGAGACACGTATGAAAATAATCCATTAAGCCATGCCTGTGTGATGCGCCGGGTGCATGAGCTGGGCTTTCCTATAATGCAGATTGGTATCCGCAGCCTCTCTCAGCCGGAAGATGTCTTTAGCCGGGAAAATTCTATTCCCTGCCTGGATGCGAAAACAATATATCGGGAAGGGATTCCGGAGGAGGTATTGCCACCCGGTTTTCCGGAAAAAATTTATATCACCTTTGATGTTGATTGTCTTGACCCTTCCATCATGCCGGCTACAGGCACCCCGGAACCAGGAGGCCTTGGCTGGTACCAGGCGATTGATCTGCTTGGTAAAGTGGCAGCGGGAAGAAACATATGCGGATTTGATGTGGTTGAACTGGCCCCATCAGACGGTTTGCATGCTGCTGATTTCACTGCTGCCAAACTGGTCTATACCTTGATCGGGATTATCAGCCGGTCCAAAAGTGTATAGTAGTCGCTCGGGAATAAATAATGAAAAAAACAAAAGACAATCAATCAAAAGAAATTTCAACCTGGTCTGTTGATCAGGCCCGGGAACTTTACGGTGTCGACCGGTGGGGGTTGAAATATTTTGATATTAATTCGGATGGTGATGTCACGGTTTCTCCCCTGAAAGACAAAGGGATAAGTATTAAATTACTTGAAGTGATCAAGGAGGCCAGGGAGGAGGGGCTCCATTTTCCCATGCTTATCCGGTTTCAGGATTTACTGCGTGACAGGGTTGAGCGGATAAATAATGCCTTTCTGGATGCAATTAAAGAAAGCAATTACAAGTCAGATTACCGGGGAGTTTATCCTATCAAGGTAAATCAGCTGAGAGAGGTGGTTGAGGAGATTGTTGATGCGGGCAAGCCTTATCACTATGGCCTTGAAGCGGGCTCTAAACCAGAGCTTATTGCCGCCCTTGCTTATTTGATGGACCCTGAGAGCCTTGTAATATGCAATGGATACAAAGATCATCGTTATATCAAAACGGCCTTACTCGGCAGCAGACTTGGCAAAAAAGTTGTCCTGGTGGTTGAAAAGGTTGAAGAGGTCAAAAATATAATAGAATTGGCCAAGGAATATAAAGTCGATCCAATACTAGGCGTACGACTCAGGCTTGCAAGCAGAGGCCAGGGGAAATGGTATGGGAGCACCGGCGATGATGCAAAGTTTGGTCTCACGGCATCGGAGATTCTTGAAACTTCTGCATTGCTTGAAGATGCAGGCATGGGCCATTGCCTGAAGCTGGTCCATTTTCACATAGGCTCTCAGGTCCCGGATATCCTGGCCATTAAGAAAGCGACCAGGGAAGCTGCCATGTATTATGCAAAACTTAAAAAACATGGCCATGACCTGGAATACATAGATGTTGGCGGAGGTCTGGGAGTTGACTATGACGGCAGCCGCAGTACTTTTCATTCCTCGGTCAACTACTCCCTGAACGAATATGCCAGGGACATAGTCTATAACATCATGGAGATATGTGATCAGGAACAGGTTTCACACCCTATTATTGTTAATGAAAGCGGGCGGGCAGTGGTTTCCCATCATTCGGTATTGATAGTGGAAGCATTCGGTCATATAAAGAAAACTCCTGATAACAAAAAAGTAGTAAAGGCAACAGTGGATCATAAGCTGGTAGAGGATGCCTGGTTCACGTATGAGAATATTAACCAAGGCAACCCTCTTGAGACATATCATGATGCACTGCATCTGAAAGAAGAGGTGCAGACCCATTTTGCCCTCGGGTTGATTGACCTGGAGGTTAAGGCAGAAGTAGAGAAGTTGTTCTGGCTGACATGCAAAGCTGTTTTAGAACATTACAAGGGAAAGGAGTATGTCCCGGATGAAATGGTTGAACTTGAAAGCAATTTAAGCGGTCAATACCTGTGTAATTTCAGCGTGTTTCAATCCCTTCTTGATCACTGGGGTTTCGGACAGCTTTTCCCAATCATGCCGCTGCATAGATTGCATGAAGAACCCACAGAAAGAGGCACCCTGGTTGATATAACCTGCGACTCGGATGGCAAGGTGTCAAAGTTCATCAATCACTACGAAGAAGGAGTTGATACCCTGCAGCTTCATAAATTAAACGATGCTCCTTATTACCTCGGATTTTTCCTTACAGCTGCTTACCAGGACATTATGGGTGACCTGCATAATCTTTTCGGCCGTGTAAATGAGGCCCATGTGTTTCTGGAAGAGGATGAAGAGTCAGGTTACTACATTGAAGAAACTATACAGGGAACAACCATGGGTAAGGTGTTAAATCTGGTGCAGTACGACGTCAAAGAATTAACTCGAAAAATGAAGAAGCAGTTTGACCGGGCAATCAAAGATGATTTATTGAAACCTAAAGAGGGTATGCTGCTGCTGAAAGAGTATGAAAAAGCCCTGAAGAAATATACCTACCTGGATTTAAAGTAGAGAATTCACAGACTCAAATGCAGTGAGCTTAATTATGAGTGAATCTAAGTAACATTTTCCACATGTCCCTGGCTCAGGGCAAATAAGTTGAGGCGAAAACAATAGATGGTAGGATCATTTGAATTCTGGAAACTGGTAGCTGGCCTGGGCATATTCCTTATTGGAATGTCCATGCTCGAAGACGCGATAAAAACTTTGTCGGGCAAGGCTTTTCGGCGCATGATCAGGCTCTATACCAATGGCCTTTTCAGATCTATCGGCAGCGGCACCCTGGTTACCGCAATCCTGCAGAGCAGTTCCGCCGTTTCACTTATGGTTCTGGCATTTGTCGGGGCTGGCGTTATGAGCATGCAGAATGCCATTGGAGTTATTATGGGCTCCAATATCGGCACTACCTTAACGGTGTGGATTGTCGCTATTATTGGCTTCAAGTTTAAAATTGAGAGCTTTGCCCTGCCTTTTATAGGTATCGGCGGCATAGGCCTCATTTTTTGTGATTCTTCAGAAAAACCCTTCCAGGTGTGCCGACTTCTCATCGGTTTCGGATTTCTCTTTCTAGGGCTCGATTACATGAAAAGCAGCGTGGAAAGTGTTGGTCAGGATTTTAACCTGAGTAATTTTCCTGATTACGGGCTCTGGCTGTATCTTCTTATAGGCACCTTACTTACAGCGGTAATGCAGGCCAGTGCCGCCAGTATCGCAGTTGTTCTGACCGCCCTGCACAGTGGATTCATTACATTTGATATTGGAGTTGCCATGGTGATCGGGGCCAATGTTGGAACCACCATAACGGTTATTCTCGGCTCTATCGGAGGCATTCCGTCTAAAAAAAGAGTGGCTCTCAGTCACCTGGTTTTTAATATTATAACGGGAATTGTTGCTTTTATCAGTATCAAGGGGCTTGTCTGGTTCGTTGCCAATATCATTGATATAAAGACAAACGCTGTCATGGGGTTGGCGCTTTTCCACACTGTTTTCAATGTTATCGGTGTCATACTCTTCCTGCCTTTCATCGGACTGCTGGCAAAGCTGCTTTATAAAGTGTTTCCCGATTATAAAGCTGTTCTAACTGTCTATATTAACAATACCCCGACGGAAGTCATCGAAGCCGCCACCTCAGCCCTGAGAAACGAAATTATCCATCTGCTTCATGAATGCCAGCTTTACGGATTACGCCTGCTGAGAATTGATAAGAAATCGGTGTTTGACGAAGACCTGCCCCTTGAAAAAAGTGCAAAAAAGAAAATCTCAATAGACAGGCTTTATGAAAACATAAAACTGTTGCATGGTGACATTTTTGCCTACTACTCAAAGCTGCAAACCCATAGGCATGAGGAATCAGAGGTCAAGATCCTTGAGCGCATGACCTTTGCAT
>JBHPCH010000032.1:0-21759 GCA_042576125.1 Thermodesulfobacteriota bacterium | reverse complement strand
TATGCCCCGCAGGGGTGTTTATGCCCCGCAGGGGTGTTTATGCCCCGCAGGGGTGCTCAAACAGTTAAACTCCTTATTTAGCAGATTCTGTGCTACTCGGTAGCGTGAAGTGGCCTTTATGCCTATATTTTAATTCAACTATATGTGATTAACCCTCGTTGGTTTTTTTGAATAATTGCTAACTTGGTAAGGAATTCAAATGACAAAACCGGATACAGTTAAAGCTTCAAATTTCATCGCAGCAATTATCGATGCTGATATTAAGGCCAATAAAAATGATGGAAAGGTGATGACACGTTTTCCACCAGAGCCGAATGGCTATCTGCATATCGGGCATGCAAAATCCATATGCCTCAACTTTGGCCTGGCAGAAGATTTTAACGGCCTGTGCAACCTGCGTTTTGATGATACTAATCCTATCAAGGAGGAGCAGGAATATATTGATTCTATTATGGAGGATGTCAGGTGGCTTGGATTTGACTGGCAGGATCACCTTTATTTTTCCTCGGATTATTTTGAGAAATTTTATGAGTTTGCAATTCTGTTAATTAAGAAAGGCAAAGCCTATGTCGATAGTTTAAGCGCTGATGAAATAAGAGAATTTCGAGGCACCCTGACTGAGCCTGGAAAAGAGAGCCCTTACCGCGATAGAAGTATCGAAGAGAATCTCGATCTTTTTGAGCGTATGCGAAACGGGGAATTCCCGGAAGGTAAATATGTTCTGCGCGCTAAAGTTGATATGTCTTCCGGCAATCTCAATATGCGCGATCCGGTATTGTATAGGATTTTACATGCAAGTCACCATAGAACCGGTATCACATGGTGCATTTACCCCATGTACGACTTTGCCCATGGCCAGTCTGATTCCATTGAGGGGATTACCCATTCAGTTTGCACCCTTGAATTTGAAGATCACCGTCCCCTTTATGACTGGTTTATTGATGAGCTGGAACTTGAATGCCATCCACAGCAGATAGAATTTGCCCGCTTGAATCTCACCTATACAATCATGAGTAAGCGTAAGCTGGTCCGACTGGTGACAGAAGGTCATGTAAATAGTTGGGATGACCCCAGAATGCCTACCATCTCAGGATTGAGGCGGCGGGGCTATACTCCTGAGGCGATCCGTGATTTTTGTGACCGGATAGGCGTGGCAAAGAAGGCAAGTATGGTTGACATGGCGTTGTTGGAACATTGTTTGCGTGAAGACCTCAACAAAAGGGCCAACAGGTTCATGGCTGTATTAAAACCGCTCAGGGTTGTCCTGGAAAATTTTCCAGAGGGAAATGTCGACATGCTTGATGCAGTAAATAATCCCGAAGATCCAGGTGCCGGTACTCGTAAAGTGCCCTTTTCCAAAGTGCTTTATATTGAACAGGATGATTTTATGGAGGATCCGCCAAAGAAATTTTTCCGACTTGCACCGGGGCGTGAGGTACGTCTGCGATACGGTTATTTTATTACCTGTGTCAATATTGTAAAAGATGAGGAAACAGGTGAAGTGATAGAGTTGCGATGCACATACGATCCTGAAACAAGGGGTGGCAATGCACCTGATGGACGCAAGGTAAAAGCTACGCTGCATTGGGTCTCAGCTGAACATGCCCTGCAGGCGGAGGTGCGGAATTACAGCCATCTTTTTGTTAAGGAAAATCCTGCAGATGTGATGGAAGGTGAGGACTTTACGGCACACATTAATCCTGATTCCCTGGAGGTCCTTGGTAATTGTCGTGTAGAACCAAGTCTTGGTGGTATCCAGCCGGAAGATATTTGTCAGTTTGAAAGGTTGGGATATTTTTGTGCGGATAGATACGATTGCACTAAAGAAAAGCTTGTTTTTAACAGGACTGTCACCCTCAGGGACACATGGGCCAGACTTAAGAAAAAGTCTTGAGTTGGCTCAGCAGCAAAGAAGGCAAGAGCATCAACAATCGCCGGATGAGAGTAATTTGTCCACAATAATTTCCCCCTCGTTTCCTTTGTAGATATATCGTGTTGATATACCTTTGTTGAGTAATTCACCTTTGATTTCAGGGCAGACCTTATTTATAAGATAACGTTCTATTTTATCTTTGGTTTTTTGATTGTCGGCATCACCGGCCTTATGTTTTAGCAGTTCATATTCTGAGACAATTTCCAGCTTTTTTGTGTAGACATTGACAAGTTTAGTTTCAGCATCCAGCATTTTTGGGAGTTCAGGCTTGATATCTTTTGCAATCTTGTCAATTTTATCCTGTGCTGATTGCTGACTGTTAGAGCAACCGATCATTGGCAGAATTATGAATAAAGCAAAAAAAACATGAAAAACTCTTTTATTGAAGAAATGCATTGATGCGTATCCCTTTATAGTTAATTTGGACTACAAAAAATTATTCAGGGCATACCTACCACATTAATCCTTCAGGCACAACATGTCTCAGTCCTTAAATGTTATTTAAACCAGATATTTGATGTATAATTTAGCCTATTGCCAGTCCGATTCCATTGAGAGGATAACCCATTCGGCTTGGACAGCGGAATTTGAAGCTCAGAGCCCATTTTTGACTGGTTTATTGATGGGCTGAAACCTGCCTGTCATCCACAATAGATAATATTTCCCCGCTTAAATCTCATTTAGAAAATCATGGGTATGCGTAAGCAGGTCCGACTTGTGACAGAGGGCCATGTGAGCAGTTGTTTAGATACCAATTCCTGCAATTTTTGGATTGCGGCTGCGGGGCTATACTCCTGAGACGATCCGTTATTTTTGTGATCGGATGGATGTGGCCCCAAAAGGCAAGTTCGGCAGATATGGCGAAAGAGGAAAATTGTTTGCGTGATGACTTCAACAATCGGCTGGCTGCCAAAACTACCCGTATTTTTCATTAGTGCCTAAACAAGGGTTTATTACATAACTTTTAACAGCCAAAGGTAGTCTGTATCATTCAGAGAAACATTTTTATGATTCAGATTTGCCGTTTCCGGAAGAAAAACTGTCATTGGCACATTTTTTCTCAACGAGATCTGCCTGGGAATACCAGGTTTCCAGGCATGTCCTTCACCTGCAAGAACCACAAATTTTGATAGGTTGTCCTGGTCGTTAAATTGTAAAATATTTGTTGCCATGACAGTATCCCATAAAACCTGTGCTTCACAGAATTTGGTGAATGAATCATTTTTTTTGCCATGCCATCCAAATACACGCTCTATGAAATTTTCGTATTCAGGGGTGACATCACAGGTAATGCCATCAGGAAGTTCTGCCAGGTCATCTGTTGACAGTGAGGCAAATCCTTTGCTGGCAACTTTTTTTACTACTCTGCGTGGTATATTCAATGCGATCAGAGGGATTTGATGTTCTCTCGCATAAAAGAATATGTCCCGGTATAAAATCCATGGCAAATCCCAATTTTCATAATAAATTTTTACAAAGACATCCAAAGGAAGAGTTCCTTTAATCCATTGGTCAAGCTGGTTTTGGTACCTTGTCTCAAACATTTCAAGTCCAATACTCAAAGGTTTCTCGGCAATCTCATGGATTTCTTGTATAAGCTTCAACTGGTTGGAATGATGCTGGGGATTATCATGGTGTTCCCCGACAAGGAAGACTTGTGAATGTAATGTTTCAAATAATGCGTCTGAAAGAGACGCATGTGACTTGTCTGACACCTTAAACAATGGACCTGCAGGTTCCTGCGTACAGCCCAATGACAAGATGAAAAGAATATTAAAAAGAAGAAGGCAGTATTTTTTCATACATGGCCAGCGAAAATCTCAAAATTATTGTTCCATGTAAATTTCTATATTGTCGTAACTGTAACTCCCCCCGTTGTTTGCGATCACAACACCTGCAAAATCATCCCGGAAAGAAAAATCAGAGGTGCGCATTACCTCTAAGTTGTCAATTGTAAGAACCATATCTCCGTTTGGTGAGCGCATGAGTTGAAAGGTATGATCCACGCCATCATCCAGATCTGGTGAATTCTCATGAACTTCATCAATAATATATGGTTTCCCATAGCGATATTTGATGAGTTGCATGGGACGGTTTTCAGCCGGGGAGGCCTGGTAAACAAGATGATAACCGCTCTGTGGGTTATCCCCCTGGAATACTCCTATGCTTGTTGAGCCCCAGTTGGCATTAGATCTAAAAGAAAAATTCAGAGTAAAACTGTTGGCGATAATCTTTGCACTGCTGATCATTGCCTGGGTCTCGATATTTGCGTCTTGTGCCTCCTGCTCTTTTTCGCCTCCGGTAAGTTCATTTAAAGCGCCGAATAGTATACGCAGATTCCGATCGCCGTCAGATTCAGGTTCAGTTTCTTTTTCTGCAGCGGGTTTGCGAATGGCAATGGATGAATAAAGGCCGCCGTAACTGTCAATACTGAACGAACCTTTTTTGACAGTCCATTTCGGTTTTTCAGTAAAATTATTGTCTGCAAAATCATCTGCAAAGAATATTAATTTTTGGGGAAGCCGGTACTGATCAATGATTCTGTTTAAATCCTGCAGGAATCCAGGATGGGCTGCCCTGGATCTAGTGCCCTCCTCGATGATTCTATCGAGATCATTTATCAATTTTCCCAGATTGTCATCTGGAGACTGCCATTGTCCATATTTGTTTTCTTCTGCAGCCTGAACAGGGAAAGATGTATTGAAAATAATAAAAGAAACAATGAGCAAAAAAGCCAGACGTGATGAAAAAACAGGCATGGTCCACCTCCGCGAATATTGTAGTTTGCGTTACCGGTTTCTTAAGTAAACTATACTGTAACAGGAATTTTTTTTTGATAAACAGAAAAGTTTTCCCGGCGATAGATTGATTTTAAAAGCTCATTGCAAGGTGAAAATTATGTTGATTGTGCAGAACGAAAGCTATTGTCTCGGAAACTGCATATAGTGAATGGTGCAGCTTGCCAGCTTTGTATCAGTGTTGCCGGGCAGGTAAGATGTGAAGTTGTCTTTATCTGGAACGCTGCGAAATTGTCATTGATATTATTGGCAGTGATCTCAGAGAGTCGGTAATTTTTTATTCAAAGTGCTGACTTTAGTGCCAGGGAGATTTTTTCTTGAGTCTGTACTGTCTCTTTTGAATTCCGAGAGAAAATTCCGGATGTAAAAGGGCAGCACATAATTATCAGGCCAGTTGTTGAGGTATGTTATGAAGTCACACTTTATTTTATCAGGATGATTTGAACCATAATAAAAAGTATGGGCTGTGACAAAAATATCAAACTCTGTGCAATGACATTCTTCTGCGAGATCGGCAACTTCGTTTCTTTTTGTAAGCTCTCTGGTCATTATAATATGCAGGGGGATGAAAAGGCGAAAAAGTGCAATTACAGCAAGCAGTCCAAGCAGATGGTGGAAAGTTGAATCCGAAAGGTGAAGCAAATCCAGGAGGTTTCCCGGAAAATCATACAGCATATTACAAAACATCTAAAAATCACATCTCCAGCAAATTAATGAATGAATACTCATTCATTAATTAATTTATCATAGCGCAGGTTTTGTGTCAAGAAATTATTGCAAAATGCATATTACGATTAAATCTAAAGGCATAAGTATTCTTATGCAATGAGTCGGGGTCTTATTTTGCGGAATTATTTGAAGGTTGTTTAAGAAAAAGGCCTTCCAGTTGCTGTAGAACTGAAAGGCCTTTTGCAGGTTTTTTAAAAACAATTATTGGAAAATTTCAAATTTATAGCCTCCTTTTCCATCATCCTTCACCCAGATATTGGCTATTCGTACAGGGTACGAGGAAGTACCATAATATTCCGAGTCCATCGGAACCTCATACGTTCTTGACAGCAGACCTGCATCTATCTGCACAGTTGCTATATCCGGGGAAGTACCCTTGAAGTAATCCAGAGCAATTTCGTACACTCCTTTTTCAAGTGTATCACAACTTGGCACATGGTAATGTTCCGGGCCGCTGTATGAACGGTCATCCCGGTCAAGGGAACCTGATATACCCTGCATGTACATCCAGTAGACGTGCATGCCGTTCGGCTCATAGGTATGCAGGTCAATATCCTGCGCAGGTCCCCAGGTCAAAGAAACAGTAATAATCCCCGGTTCAACAAGTTGATAGGGTTCGGGCAGATTTTCAAGAGTTGTCAGGATGTCTGAAGTAATCTGCATTTCGCTTACACTTCCGTCAACCATGTAAGAATCAAGAAATAAATGGCCCCAGGCATCTTCGGATGCAGCCAGATTCTCCGTGTTTGGATTCATGGGACTGGTGGGAAGATTCAACTGGAGGGCGATGAGTCCTGAAATAACCCTGTCATCAGTTAGAGTGGTGTAGGTTGCTCCGTCAGTAGTATTGCCCAGGACGTTGTTATCCACATTGGCAACTGAAACCATGCCGAAGCTTGATTGTTCTCCGGGCGTTAAAAGATTATAGGCCTGGTTGCCGAATAAGTTTCCCTGGGAATGGGCCACCAGGAGTACTTTTTTACCCTCAGCAATGGCTGTTTTATATTTTGTCACATGATCTTTCAGGCTGTCCGTTGTTACCAGGGCGCTGTATTCGAGACCACTGGATAAAAGGATTAACTTGTCGGTAAACCAGTCGGGGGCCGGGACCAGCTTCGAGAAGATACGCCAGAACCCACTGAGGTTTCCTGTCAGGTGTTGAATACTTGATTCAAGCAGGTCCAACGGTAAAGTGTGGGTCCCGTTGTATGCAACATCAAACCCCAGCAAATCAAATTCTTCAGGAGGCAAATATTTTTCTAATTGGTTTTTAATGATATTTTGGGAATCATAAGCTTTTTTTTCTAATGTTCTTACTCCATTACCAAAGAAAACTATGGTTTCTTTTTTATCGCAAATGGATGCAAAACTGCTATCAGAAAGCAGTAAACCTCCCAGCAGGCATGAAATTAGTATATAAGCATAAACTTTCATTTTCAGTCCTCCATAATATCAGGGTCAAAGATGCAGGATGACTTGTACTCATCAAGGTCCTTACTGCCGAAAACACTACCACTGAGTTTTCTGTTATATTCAATATATGCCTTGCTTCTTTCTATAGTGTTTAAAAACTCGGCCATTAAAAAGTCTGATATTTTTATTGAATTTCTGGAATGGATGTACCAGAGACATTCTTGAGCGCGGTGTATATCTTCAGTGTTATTCAGGGCATTTTCCTTGTCAGGACTTTCAAGTATGGCTGTATGGAAAGCGAGTGTAAACTGCCTGAGAGCTGCCCTTGTCTTCTGCGAGTCCGGATAGGTCAGGGCAATATAGCGCTGGATATCATCACGGATCCCATCCTGGTCAGAGTCTATACCTTCAAGTGTAGCCATGCCGGCCTCTCCCGGATCAGGAGGCAGGCCGTTTCCCGGAGGATCTGGTGGGTCAGGCGGATCAGTCGGTGGTTCGCTCTGGCAGTCAGGGTCTGTGTCAATGAAGTCAGCATTGCAGCAGTCATCAGCCAGAGAACTGCATTCTCCTGAGTATGTATTTTCTTTGCATAATTGTACACATTCCCGTGCCCGGAAATCTTCTGCCATGAACTCGTCAGCCCCGGAATCTGCAAGTGACGGGTTATAGGCCTGGACACAGGCGCGAACACATGGACCGAGTTTTGCCTTTTCACCTCCCAGGGCATTGCCGGAAACATGGAGAACCAGCATTATTGCAAGAAATACCTGTTGAAAATTTTTCATTGGATTACTCCTCCTTCAGCTAATATAAAACTGAGTAATTGATTTGTGGTCTTTGTAAAATCAGCATATGTGCACAAATGCATGTTGCCTTGTAATGCATATAACCACCTATTTTCAATGAAAAAAAATGACAGTACGCCTGGTAGGAAAAACTGGCAGTCTTGATTTCCTCTTTAAAGTTGTCAAGCAGTTTTATGGTTGGGGAATACTAGTTTGGTGATATTTTCAGGTGATATTTATTTGAAAAAAGTGCTGGAAGGAAAAGTTCTTGAGGATGCTTTCAGGGTTTGTTCCCAAAAAAAAGCAGGGCGCTGAATTGGCCCTGCTTTTACATTGAAATTTTGTCTTTTTTTAATCTACTTTTTCAAAGTACTCCTTTTCTGCTCCACATTTAGGGCATACCCAGTCATCAGGCAGATCCTGAAAAGCTGTTCCGGCTTCAACGCCGTTTTCATAATCTCCTTCTGACGGATCGTAGACATATCCACAGGGGCATTCATATTTTTCCATAATTTCCTCCGTTAATTAATGTTATTTGATATAAACTAAACCTCTAGTTGGGAATCATTATTAAAAACTTTATTTACTTTAATTATCGGGGCTGATTTGTCAACCATAAAACACTTATAAATGTTCTTCATCACATGATTTGAGGTGCAATTGTGCTAAATGATTTCAGGCTGGCAGCTTAATAAGAGTCAAACAGTTTTGTCTTAGGCAGAATAAAAAGAAACTGCGGATTTGGCCTGGGGACTGTTAATAATTATTGTATAATAAATACTGTTTTAGTAAAGGAATGTGACTCATGTTCAAGAAAAATGACCCCACAGATATTCAGCTCGTCTACAAAGCATCTTCCTGGCTCGGGATAAGCGAATTCCAGGTTTTTTGTGACGCCTGGCGGGAGTGGTATAATGAGAAACCTTCTGAGAAAAGGATAGAGTCTCATTTTATTAATTTTCTGGAACATGACGCCGTTCCTTTCTGGGTTCGGAATTATGTGCGTTCGATCCTCAACAGAAATGATCTGCTTGCAAAAGAAAAAAAACGCTTGTTCATTGGTATTATCACATACTATTTCCCTCTTCTCGTTTTTCTTGTGGTTATTATGTGGGCTTTTTATAACTAGAAAAACTGGAAAGTTCAGGATCTGCCGATACTTTTTTTGTTCACACGAAGATATATAACCCAGAAACTACCGGGCAGTAAAAAGATGAAGGCAAGCCGCATGGTGAGAAGGCGCGGGTCGACGCCATGATCAAGTCCAAGTCCGGTAAAATAGGTTGAAAAACTTAAGATCAGGGTGAGAAGGGCCATCTCTGCGGCAAAAACTCTGCCGCGGAATTGGTCCGGAACAATTTGTTGCAGCAGAGTTGTGCTGAATACCCACTGGATTGACCCGCCAATATGACCTACCAGTACACAGGGAATTGCCCATAGCAGGGTAGGCGCCAGTGAAAACAATATATAGGCTCCGGATGCTATGAAAAACGAGAAACTGATAGATCTATACATGGCCTTTCTGGTTTCTCCCAGATAGTGCCATGCCAGGATTGGCCCCAGGGCTGCACCTATGCCTCTTACAGAGTATAGTATACCGCTTTTACCGCCCTGGCCACCGGTGGAGAAGACCTGTTCACCAAAGACTGTCAGCAGGACCAGGATTCCGCCTGAAAGTGCCCAGCCGCTCTTGACCAGTAATAGAGTGGCAACTTCCTTATGCCGGGTGACATATTTTAACCCTTCACGCAGGTCGGTTATTCCGGTCAGATCGTGCCATGTAGGTCGTTCCTTTTTCTCAGGTGGAAAATGAGCCAGTTCCAGTCTGGAGAGCAGCAGAGCCGAAATCAAAAAGGTCAAGGCATCAACAATAATTGCTGTCTCCCAGCCGAAAAACTGGGTGACAAATCCGCCTAATGCAGCACCAAATGCCAGCATGATAGACCATGTTGCACCACTTAAGGCATTGGCCAGCAGTAATTCTTCTGCACTACAGAGATTAGGAACAGAAGCCTTCCTGGCAGGATCATAAAAAGACCAGATTGATTCCTGCACTAGAGCAAGAATATACACGAGCCAAACATGTTCAGGACGACGAATGTAAAGGAAACCGAGTACGATAAATACCCTCAGCAGATCAGAAATGATCATGATGGTTTTTCGCGAAAAGCGGTCAGCAATAACTCCGGCTGCCGGACCAAGAAATGTAGTAGGGATAAATTTTGCTATTAAAAACCAGCTGACAGCTCCGCCGGTACCGGTGAGTTTTGTGAGCAGAACAAAAATGCCAATATAATTAAACCAGTTTCCAAGCTGGCTGATTACCCCGGCCAGCCAGAATATTCTGAATGGACGATTGGTAGTGAAAAGTATTTTATACGACTGGAAACGGCCAACAGCCAGAAAGGGTTTCGTTTGTTCTTCAGGTTCAGATATGTTGACTGCTTTCATAGCTTTTGGTTAAACTTATACAGGTTTATCTTCCCAACCGTTCTTACAGATATCGCTTTTGTTTGACAAGGGGATAATTTATTCCGTACAATTATATTGTTCATGGGTAGTATAATCATATTCATACTCGGCCGGGGAAATTTATAAAAAGGAGAAATTTATGTATAGGCCACTTGGAATAACCGTCAGCAGACATATCATGGATTTACAGCGCATGCATCCTGAAGCCACCGGTGATCTGTCCGGGTTGTTGAGCGAGTTAATCGTTGCGGCCAAGACGATTTCAGCCGAAGTGAATATGGCCGGCCTTGCAGATGTTCTCGGCATGTCCGGAAAAACAAACATACAGGGCGAAGAGGTTCAGAAGCTGGATGAATTCTCCAATAATACCATAAAGAAAAGAATGGCCCGATGTGGGTATGTATGTGTCATGACATCTGAAGAGGAGGAGGACATTATCCCTGTGGCGGAAGGTTATGAAGGTAAATATACCCTGGCCTTTGATCCGCTTGACGGCTCTTCCAACATCGATGTTAATGTAAACATCGGTACGATATTTTCCATTCACCGCCGAAAATCAAAAATTGGAGAACCTCCATTTGGCAGAAGAAGCACAGACACATTAGAAGAGTGGAAACCGGGTGAAAGAAAACCTGGTTCAGTAGAAGATCTTTTGCAGAAGGGATGTCACCAGGTTGCGGCCGGTTATATTATTTATGGTTCCAGCACAATGCTTGTTTTTACCACGGGAGAAGGTGTACATGGGTTTACACTTGATCCCAGTGTAGGTGAATTCTATCTCTCCCATCCTGAAATCAGAATACCGGACAGGAGCAGGTATTACAGTGTTAATGAAGGAAACACCAACTACTGGGATACCAACATGAATCGTTATATTGAATATCTCAAAGAAGCGGATAAAGAAACCGGCAGACCATACAGTGCCAGGTATATAGGGTCCCTTGTGGCTGATTTTCACCGAAACCTGATTACAGGAGGTGTTTTTCTTTATCCAAAGGATTCTAAAGATCCCAATAAGCCCAACGGCAAGCTGCGGCTGCTGTATGAAGCCGCCCCTCTTGCTTTTTTAGTTGAACAGGCAGGCGGAAGGGCGATCACGGGAGACGGCAGGGAGATAATGGATATTGAACCTGAAGAGCTGCACCAGAGGGTGCCGCTGATTATTGGTTCACGAGATGATATAAATGAGGCAGAGGCCTTTTTGGCCGGTAGAAAATAAAAAGGGAAAATTTTCAGACTCATAAAAAACAACTATAAGGGAAACTACCATGTTTATTAGAGCATTTATGATTTTTGGGGCCCTACTGTCTGTGCTTTTGGCTGGATGTGCCACAACTCCAACTGTTAAAAGTGGTGGAATTGAGATTGAAAATGAAGATATGCGTGCAGTGATTGTTTTCAGCGATACTGACCGTGCCAGGATCAGGGAACACTATAGAAAAACAGGGAAAAGCAAAACAATGCCGCCCGGCCTGGCTAAAAAAAATAAGCTGCCCCCTGGTCTGCAAAAGCATATTGATAAAAATGGGAAATTGCCCCCGGGTCTTGAGGGGAGGAGACTTTCGCCAGGATTGGAAAGATCCCTGTCCCGTCTACCTTCAGGTTTTGTCAGGCTTCAGGTTGGTGGTGATATCGTTTTGCTGAATGAAAAAACAAGAGTTGTTCTTGATGTAATATGGGATGTAATGCAGCAAAAGTAACTCATACAGTTGTTTTTTTTATTGTTTTCCTATTTAAAAACGTTTTTTTGCATTTTACAGGTCAGGAAAGCCGGCGTTTCCCTGACCTGTAGTTGTATCTATTCTTGACTTTGTTTTTCTGCGGTGGTATCAATATTATAATCTTAATTTCGACCAGGGAGATACAGAAAGGTTGAGTCATGGCAATAGCCTGGTCGAACAATTGCCAAGACATATATGTGTTCAAAACACATGACTCGCCACAACTAAAAAAAGGAGGAGTTTATGGGTTTTTTGGACAAGTTGCTCGGTTCATCAAAAGATTATCCCCCCTTGGATAATAGCGACCCTGCTGCACAGAAAATTGACGCTTTGCGGCAGCCTGTTGAAAATTTTGTTTCAGAAATCAATGATCCGCTCGAGATTATTCCAGATGATGAAACAGCCTTTTTTTTCATAGGCAAACCTCCTAAAAAATTTGGTGTCGCCTGGGTAGGCAAAGACGGCAAGGTCGTGAACTTTAAAAGCCTGGTGGAAGAAAAGGGCCTTTCTATGATCAGCCTAGAAAAATTGAGCGATCGCTTGAAGCAAATTTACATCGAACATCAGGAAGAACCCCGCTATTCAATATCAATCAGTGAAAAGAATGTAGTAGTAACACCTTCGGAAACTCTGAAAACTGATATTCGCAAGGTGATTGAAGATACAGTTGGCTGATTTTCTGCTGCCGATTATCTATCAGCCCCCTCCAAAATTTTTCAGGAGGGGGCTTTTTTTATGTAATGTTCTTTACACTTTTTTCGCGGTAGGCTAATTTAGCTTCTTGCGTATATATATTACAAATAAAACTAAGGGGTTTTACAAATGGCAGATTCTAAAAATAAAGAGCAAAGAGCTAAAAAACGGCAACTGGTTGAAACAGAGGTTACATTTCATACCGAGGACGATATATACATGGCCAAGTCTGTGGATATATCTGATGCCGGAATTCGGATTGTAACTGATGAGCCTGTCGATATGCGTATTCAGATTAAAGAGGATGATAAGTTGGTTCAATATGATGCGCAACTTGTCTGGGTAAAAGTAAATGAAGATGGCACCATGGAATATGGTTTGAAATATTAATTGTAGCATGGCCTTCATTTTACAGCAGAGCTGTTGGGAGATTTTACATCCTGCCTGTTATGATCTTTACCCCTGATGTTTTTTTTGTATGGCAGTCCCACTGCCTCGTTGACTATGATAAGGAAACATTTATTGAATAATAGCAGCAGCAGTTATTAGTAACGCAAGGAAGGACGTTGATTTGAACAAAAAAGAAATGAAGCGGGTTTTGTCCGGTCTGGGCTTTTCCTGTTTGATTATCATCGCCGGAATGTCAATGAATGGATGCGCCACCCCATGAGGTGGAGAAAAGCAGATTGATGCAGGTGGCATCAAAATGCAGCATGGCACAACTGCCAGGGAAGCGCCTCTGAAAAACATGTCGGCTCCAGCGGTGAAGCCAGACTGTTAGCGCAATATTTGCCGGTTCCGGATAAGGAGAATATAAATCCAGGAGCCGGTTTTCTATTTTGGGATTACATGCCAAACAGAAAAAAGGGAAAGAGACAGTTATTCAAAAGGGTATACTCTACCGTCAGCAGGTCTGTCCCTGAAAATGAATGGCAGGAACTCATCGGTGCAGTTGAGGATATAGAGTTTTTTCCTGACATTTTGAGTGCCAAGACAGCAGAGTTGCAATTAAAGGATTATCTTGGTGAACTGGCCCGCCTGGAATTGGCAGTCTATAATCAGGAAAAAAACAATACCCGGATTGAGCAATACACACAAAAGATTGCATTTAATCCGTCGGTCCATCTTTTCGAGAATACGTGGAAAAATTTATCCCAACTGATTGTTGGGATACCATCAGGTCCTGAGCCGGAAAAGGGAGCGGAATCTGTTATTATATGGACCCATCCCATCAGTGGAAATTTAAGGATAAGACCTGCAACTGATGAAGATATGCTCGTCCTGAAAATGGCTCTTGAGGGATTGTCGAGCCACGAAGTCGCCCTGCAGGGCGATATACATATTGGTGCTGTTGAGGCTGCCGTCATCAATGCTTTAAACGATGGTATTATTACCGGCCCGGAACCGCGTATTAAAAGAAATTTTATCCCTGATAGAGACGCAGAGCTTGACCCCTCATTTTTTACAGCCAGGATTTTCAGCCTGCAGTGGCATATTACCCAGGTCTGTGATCTTCACTGCCGTCATTGTTATGACCGCAATCAATATAAATCCCTATCTCTGCAGCAGGAAATTGCAATCCTTGACGATTTTTCTGAATTCTGCACTTCCCATAATGTCCATGGTCAGGTGACTTTTACCGGCGGCAACCCTTTGCTCCACGCTGATTTTGAAAAATTATACAAAGGGGCGGCAAAGCGTGGATTTACCATAGCCATATTGGGTAATCCTGCCACCCGCGCACAGATAGAACGTCTTGACGCTATTCAGCCGCTTTCTTTTTATCAAGTAAGCCTGGAGGGCCTGGAAGCACATAATGACTATATGCGTGGTAAAGGACACTTCAAAAAGGTGCTGGCATTTCTCGACCTGTTGCGGCAGATGGGCGTTTACTCCATGGTCATGCTCACCCTGACAAAAGATAATGTGGAGCAGGTATTAAAGCTTTCTGAAATCCTTCGTGATCGGGCAGATCTTTTCACATTCAACCGGCTCTCCCTGGTCGGTGAAGGTGCAAAACTGCTCTCAGTAGATCCCGAGAGCTATCCGGCCTTTCTAAAAAAATACTCCGAAGCGGTTGCGTCAAATCCCTGCCTTGGATTAAAGGATAACCTTTTGAACATTATATACCATGAACAAAAGGTCCCTGTATTCGGGGGATGTACAGGTTACGGCTGCGGTGCGGCTTTCAACTTCATGGCCGTCTTGGCAGACGGCACCGTGCATGCCTGCCGTAAGTTTCCATCTCCCCTGGGCAGTCTTTTGGATCAGTCCCTTTCAGATATCTATCACTCAGCTGCTGCCAACCGCTACAGGGAGGGATCGGAAGAATGCCGCAGCTGCAGACTGAATGTGGTCTGCCGTGGCTGTCTTGCCGTAACCCACAGCCTTGGACTTGATATTTTTACCGAGAAAGATCCCTACTGCTTTCTTGAAGATTGAAGTTTGTTTCCCAATCAATAATGAAAAGCCGCAATCCTTTAAAAGAGTTTGTACAGAATGTTTTAGGCTGTACATGTCCTGACAAAGTCTTTGGGCAGATTGAACACAGGATGGTCGATTCGACTTTTTCGCCCCATACGAGAAAAATAACAATTGGCGAAAGGCTGCTAATTTATGTCTGGGAAGCGGATGATCCGATGGACCTGCAGCAAGGTCTTGTTGCAATGCTTAAAACAGGCAAGGCAGAAAGAGATGACAGTGGTCTGAATCGTTTCAGAGCTGTGCTTGCCGTGGAAGATCCTCAAAATGTGGCACCCCTGGCTGAACAGTATTTTTCCCTGTTTGCCGACAGAGATGACCGGATGCATATGCATGTAGTCCCTTTGCAAAATCTGCAGAATTTTTTCCCGGAAGCCAAATAATTTCTCCAGCGTTCACTTGACAATAATTCGTTTCGTGCAGAAATTTTTAAACAGGGATTTCAAAGGATTTCCCGGAATTATTGGTAAACGTTTATGCGTTTGATATATAGAGTAAATACTCGGCAGGGGGTATTGGTCATGCAACGAACAGAATTTAATCCCGCCGACATAGATTGCGTAGTAAATGCTGCAAATTATCTGGAAGTGAGTGAGTTTGCCATATTCAGGGATTCTTATATTGCCTGGTATGGGAAGAAAGCTCCGGAAAAACAGATTGAGAAAATTTTTGTGGAATATCTGGTGGAAAACAAGGTTCCCTTCTGGGTTCGTAATTATGCCAGGAGTCATGTTGCAGAAAGTTCACCAATAGATCAGGGCAAGGAATATTCACGAACAGCGAATAATTTATTGTACCTTGCCACTATTATCGCTGAATATGTATTGCTGGCCAGTTATCTGGTCATGCGATAAATATTGCCCATGACCCAAAGACGCCATTTGTCGCTGGAATAGCGGTTCAGGAAAGCAGGAGGCTTGTCAGGCAGTGCGGCAAGGAGTTGTTCTTCTTCATTTGGCATGAAGCCGGAGATGATATAGAGTTTCGCCTGCCAGAATGATGGTAAATTGAAGAGATCGGCAAGCAGCGAGTGATGCAGATTTGCCATCAGGACATCCACTTTTGTTTCAGGAAGTTCTTTTCTGAGGTCCAGCTGTTTTACTTCAATCGTTTCTTCTGCGTTGTTGTATATGGCATTCTTTTTTGTTACTTCACATGCCAGGGAGTTAAAGTCAACAGCCATGACTGAAGAGGCCCCCATACGGGCAGCGCCGACTGATAAAAGTCCTGTTCCGCAGCCAAGATCAAGTGCAGTAAATTCAGAGTCTAAATCACTGCGGTAGTTGATAAGTGCTTCCAGACATAAACGGGTCGAAGGGTGAAAACCATTACCAAATACTACACTGGGGTCTAACCTGATATCTGCAGGTTCCTCGTTCCAGATCGGGGCAACAGTTAATGGACCTATTGAAAATGGGACAACCTCATGTCCCATTTCCCAGTCATTATAATCAATGTCTGCCTGATAAAAGAGCTGGCAATGATATTGATTGCAAAGTTTTGCAATCATATTGTCTTTGGGTTTATGAAAGACAAGTATGGTTTTTCCGTCCTCGTCCCAGGCGCCGATAAGGTCCGGGTCATCAAGGGCAGGAAGACCTGTGCCGTCAATATGGTAGGTATATATTCTGGAATATCTCGAATAAGGGGGATTAAGCATAATATCGCTTCAATTTTATAATAATATGTTTTACAAGTTTGGAAGCTGGTGCATCTGATGTGGTCAAAAGTTAATTGTATTATATAAAAACTGCAAATAAAGAAAACTCTGGAATAAATATATGGAAAACTACAAACTGGTTTTACCGGGTCACCTTAATCATTATGGTTATCTCTTCGGGGGCAACCTCCTGCAATGGGTTGATGAGGTAGGGTGGATTGCAGCCAGCATGGACTATCCGGGCTGTAATTTTGTTACCATCGGTATGGATAAGGTGGAGTTTAGGAAAAGCGTCCGCCAGGGTGCATTGCTCAGGTTTGAGGCCAAACGATCCAGAGAAGGGAATTCTTCAGTACAGTATACGGTTGATGTTTATCGGCACGATATTGGCAGCGGCGATGAGGAATCGATCTTTTCCACCAACACCACCTTTGTCTGCATCGACAGTCAGGGGGAAAAATGCGGACTTAGTGGTTCATTGAAAAGGTAAATATTAACTGAACATTAATTGAAATGAACCTCTTATGATTTTTTTAGATGATCCGTTCAATTTGGTTCAGTAGTTATAACATAATATTTCCCAGGCATTTTATTGGCGTTGATAATTACGCCAGTTCAGTCAACCTATTCCGATGCACTGGACAGAAAAACTTCTTAAATTGATGTACTCACCGGATTCAGGATTAATTCATCCGGGGATTAACCCATATTGCAGGAGGTGGTGTTTGTCCACGCTTGACTGAGCTTACCCGCAAAATCAAGTATCCTTCTTTCCCTGCCCACGGTGATAAATCCGCTTTAAGCAGCCCGGTTCTCCCGCCTTTAATTTTACGACTGGCGATAACCTTCTTCGATCTTCCTTCACTTATAATCACCTCGAAACGTGCCTCGGCATCGCGTGGTGCGTTTGGCTGCAGGGCAATTGTGGAACTGAATTCAGTGTTTTTATTTAAGCGTTGAAATGGGTAGGCTCCCTGGATAAACCCGTTGTTTTTTTGATCTGGCTGGGTGAGCAGAACCGAGTTTACCCTTCTGCCATTGAGCTGAGTAGTTTCGGCAGACTTGCGCGCTATTCCTGTTTCTGGAATGCGATCGCTGCCGAATATTACTTTACCGGTGCTGCTGGCCCATCTCGCTTTGTCGGCCATTTGATAGAAACTGTAACCGGCAGCCGCCTGATGAACTATGTTCTTCGGGTCTGTGCGTATTACTTTGTCCGTCAGTGCAGAACTGCTCTGCCTGCCAGTCAACCTGCTTTGGTTTGAATTAGCGGAAGAGGATGTTGAGGCAGGTGTTTGTTGAGTTTTGAGGTTGAGCTTCTGGGGATCCATATTGCCGGTGATTCCGGTATTAACTCTCATGGGAGTAAGGTCTCTGGCAGGGCAGCGTTGGGCGCAACCCTCTTGACCTGCTTCCTGCCAATTGGTTGCTCGGCTACACTCATTATCAAGACCGTGACTTTCGGATTCGTTGATGATGTCTTTATAGTTCCCGCAGATTTTGTTGGCATAGAGTCCAACTGCATCGGCAGTTATGCTAATTCCCGTAGTAAAACCGGACAGATCGCAGTTTCGAACAATTGAACCTTCTCCGCTAACCTGAATACCTATGGAACCTTTTCCGTCGCCTATTAACCTGGCGCCGTCACAGTCAAGCATTGTATATGGGGAGGTCAGATGGAGGACTCCCGGCGAACCGCTGTCGGAGAGTCGCCATTCTCCAGGACAGAGCTTTGTATAGGCGGCATTGCCGGAATAACCGACATCCATATTATCATATGGAGTAACGCAGCTACGACAGTCAGAGCTACAGTTTGAACTATCAATGCCGAAATCGCACTCTTCGCCTAGAGATGGGTCCACAACGCCGTCTCCACAATATGCTTTTCGACAGTCACTACGACAGGCTCCTGGAATCTCATTACTGTTGCGTTCGCCTTTGTCACATTCTTCATCACTGTCGGTAACGCCGTCTCCGCAATAAGCCAAGCGGCAATCGGTGCGGCATTTATCGGGAAGGGTGTCGCTATTGTTCGTCCCATCGTCGCATTCTTCAAGACCCTCTATGTTGCCGTCGCCGCAGTAAATATTTGCGACAGCGGTATCGATAAGGAGCAACAATGAAAGAACAAGGACGAGGGCGCAAAAAAGAAAAGAGAATGATGTTTTCATGTTGAGACCTCAAGATAAGAAGTGACAGGGATTTGCTCCCGCAAAACGAACATGCAACCATAAATTGACCAAATTCACTCTAACCTCATGCCCGGGACCATGTCAAGAAGCGACAGGAATTTGCTTTTGATGATTTTGGCGTAGTGTTCTGAGGAGCGGCAGAAAATTCGGGGACGGTCATATAAAGCGTTTGCTTGTCACCTCTGTAAGCCATCTGTCACCTCTTTGTCTGCATCTCCAGTCAGGAAAAATGCGGGCTTAAATAAGTTTTTATTCTTTTAAACTAGGACCGGATGGCTGTAATTGTGGCCGTTCATGACCAAGGTCCGGTTCGCCGCAATGCTGCAGGAGCCATTCCCTGGTTTTATCTCTGAGTTCAAGTGCTTTAGGCCAGGTGTCCTGTTCCTTTTCAGGTGGCTTGGCGACGGTTATAGGATTGCCGAAGGTCACTGAGATTGCACCATGACGGGGAAACCATGAGTCGGCCCGCAGTATTGAACGGGTGCCCCTGATTGCAATGGGGACAACTGGTAGACCGGTCCGGGTTGCAGTTTCAAATGCCCCCATCCTGAACGGCAGGAGACCTGGCATTCGCATAAACGTCCCTTCAGGAAAGAAGAAGAGGGAGCGGTCGGCCATTCCCCTGTCAGCAAGTATATGCAAATCTTTAATACCTTTCTGTCGGTCAAAACGTTCAACAAAAAGAGTGCCTATTTTTTTGAGTAAAACAGAAACAACAGGACTTGTTTTGAGTTCTGCTTTTGCAACAAAGCTGAAGGCGCGGTCAAGTACTGCAGTGAGTACATATCCGTCAAGATAACTGGCATGATTTGATATAAAGATGCAGGTTTCTGTTTTCTCCAATAGATTGTCAATCCCGTGCACCGTTATCTTTGTCCCGGTCATTGCAGCAAGAAATTTCACTCCAAGACGCATGATTACCCATCTGGGTCTTTCGGCGGGAAGCATGAAAACCAGGATTCCGACAACCGGGGCCAGCAGGCAATAAATGAACCAGCACCAGGAAGCATAGAGTACTGCTTTCGTCCCATGCAAACTGCTGCGTAATCTGGGCTGAATTCCCTTGAACGCAAAATGGGTGAGTTGAAGCCATACAGCCTTTTGGGGCTTGCCGATAAGTTTGTGCTCATATATGTCTCTGCTTGCCTTGCGTCTAATTTTTCCGCTGGATGTCTTCAAAACCGTATTGGGAGGTGCCATCACCACCTCATCAGGGGGTGTACCTGTCAGGTCTGTCACAATGATATTGATGCGGTTCGTGATACGTTCCAGGGCCTCTTTTCCTTTTTTTCGTGTTTCTGCAAGGATGATCAGCCGTTCCGTAACGTTGTCCGAAGACCTGGAGCCAAATACAGCGACACAGCCATCCCGTATACCATCAACTTTGCCTACTGCATCCTCCAGTTCAACAGGATAAATATTACGTCCGGCTTTGATGATCATATCTTTCGAACGGCCTGTAATATAGATATCGCCTGCAGCCAGATATGCCTTGTCGCCGGAGTCGAGCCACTGCCCATGGAACAGTTCTTTGGTTTTTTCGGGGTTCTTGAAATAGCCGGAAGTTGTGGAGGGCCCGGTAAACTGCAGGCTGCCTTCCGTACGCTCCGGGAGTTCACGGTCAGCCGCATCGACGATTCTAACCTGGTGGCCCGGCAACGGCTGCCCGCAGCTGACAAATTCCAATACTCCAGTTCCTGTTTTATCTATCTGTTTAGCCTGTCCGGTATCCATAAAAAGGTTACGGTCTATTCTGTCAATCCTGGTCGGGCTTCCAGGTTTTGGAAAGGCAAGACCCACAGATGATTCTGCCAGACCGTAAACCGGCATCATGGTTTCCGGCCTAAAGCCGTAATCGGCAAACCGGTTAATAAACCGTTTTATTGTTTCAGGGTTAACTGCCTCGGCCCCGTTGCAGGCAATTCTCCATGAGCTTAAATCAAGTTCTTCGATGTCATTGTCAGCAATACGCCTGACACAGAGTTCGTAAGCAAAATTAGGTGCCGCGGAAAGTGTGCCTCCGTATTTATGAATTGCCCACAACCATCTTTGCGGCCTGGCGATAAATGTAAGCGGGGCCATGATAATCAACTGACAGGCAAAGTGGAGGCTGCCAAGCCATGCGCCAATAAGTCCCATATCATGATAAAGGGGCAGCCAGCTAACAAAGACGTCATCAGAAGATACATTGATAACCTTAGCCATGGCCCGTATATTGGCCAACAGGTTTGCATGGGTGAGCACGACACCTTTGGGCATGCCTGTACTCCCGGAAGTGTATTGCAGAAAGGCTATATTTTCAGCAGAAAGAAAGGGTCTTCTAAATATGGATAATGTGTTGCTGCCTGTCCTATTTAGCTCCGGTACGGTTAAAACATGCTGCAGGTTTACAACCTGAGTACGGAGGAATTTTGTAAACTTTTTAGCCTCATTCACAGTAACCAGTATCCTGGCAAGGCTGTTCTTTGCTATGGCGGTATGCCGCTGCAGATGCTCCTCAATCTGCTTGATTCTGCCTGGAGGGTAAACCGGAACCGGAATTGCTCCTGCCAGCAGAACTCCCATGAATGTAAAAAAGTATTCAGTCCCGGTCGGCAGCATAATGAGGACCGATTCTCCGGGTTCCAGACCCAAATGCTGCAGTCCTGCTGCCACAACCTCTGCCCCCTTCCATAGGTCAAGATAGGTAATAACCTCATCAGATTCCTGATCGTTGTAAAGGGTTATATGTGGTCGATTGGGATGGTTTTTAACATGCCATTCCAGAACCTCAACCAGATTTTCAGCATGAAGCGGTACATCTTCTACTTCGTCAAGTTTTATTGCAGATATTTCGCGGGCAATTTCTGCATGTTTTCTGACACCTGAACCCATAACAGCAC
>JBHPCH010000031.1:0-22769 GCA_042576125.1 Thermodesulfobacteriota bacterium | reverse complement strand
CAGCCTCATGGGCGCCCCGGTTGGCAGCTTCCATGATTCCCGGACCTCCTCCTGTAGCTACGACTAAATCGCAACCTCCATCTTTAAGGCAATGTTCGGTTATGCGCCGGGAAAGTTCTCTTGCCTCTTCATAATAATGAGACTTTCCCAAAATACTTCTGGCACAACGTACACGCCTATCAGCCACATCACTGAGAGGCTCCCTGTTTGCCTTCATCTCCTCTTCCTGTAATCTTTTCGCAGCTGTTTCCGGGTCCGGGATACGCGCTCCTCCAAACATAACAACAGTAGAATTGATCCCAAGCTCCTGCAGAATAATTTCCGGTTTCATAATCTCAAGTTGCAACCGTACTGCCCGAAGTTCATCCCGTAACAGGAAATCCGGATCATCAAAAGCCAGCCTGTAACTTTCGGATCTTGTCTGGGGTGACACGACGCAAAATGCAGCATCTTTAATGCTGTCACTGGCCGAAGGGAAGCATTTGGGTGGTTTTTTTTCGGACATCTATCAAGCCCCCTGAAGGAAATTTTTTACACTTCAATCCATGAAGAAAAATTATTTAATACTTTTTAGTCGATGTGTTTCTGCCATTTTGTGAACACAGCGACAAATTCCATACTCACCATGTAGCATAGAAAATATCATCCTCCGTTCAAAATCATTATATTTTACCTTCAACATCGATTATGTGCAATATATCGAAAGTATTAAAAAAAAGGCCGGGACACAAACTGTCCCGGCCTCAAAAATTGTACATGAATAATTTTATTTTTTAATGTGACACGCTGTGCACTTGGTCGGAGCACCTTCATCCTTCATCTTTGTATGGCATGTCTTGCACATTCCATGACCAATATCCTTAAAGGTGCGGAGCTTTTCGTTTGCAAAGTCAGCATTATGGCAGGTAGCGCATTTTGCAACTGCATCGCCTTCAGCGAGAGGGGCTTGTTTACCATCAACATTTTTATGATGACAAGTTGCACAATCATTCTTTTCCTGATGTTTTGCATGCGGGAATACTGCGGGCTTTTTGCCATCTGCATTCAGGGTGATTTCAGCAGGACCATTGTCTGCCAAACTCATCGTTACACTTAAGCCCAGGCTCATGACAAAAACTGCGACAATCAACATTAATAAAGATTTCTTACTCATAATTTACATTTCTCCTTTTTGTTTGAATTAAAACTTATTACCCAGCTTGCCTGTCTGGGATTATAAAAAATACTCAAACAAGTGATAGATGATATAGGGTTATATTGCCATAGATGTTGACCGATGTCGCCCCGACATATTGTGCTGAGGCAAATTGCGAATTATTACTATTATTAGGCTGGTAATGAAAAAGCCTGTGCACGTATTGCATACTTCGGCTACTATTACGCATCTTGAAACTTACTGAAAAATTTAAATAATATTATTTCTTCCAGGATGAGTGAACAGGTATATCCCGGCCCCTCTCAAATGGCCCAAATAGACGGCTCCAAGGTACGAAGCCTGCGTGAAGCAAAAGGACTGACACAGCTCTATATTGCCACGGTTGTAGGAGTCACCACAGATACTATCTCACGTTGGGAAAACAAGCGTTATCCGTCAATTAAAGAGGAAAATGCCCTTAAACTTGCCGAGGCACTAGAAGTACCACTTGCCGACATTCTTGAAAAAGAAAAGGCAACTGCAATACAGCAAGAAATGCCGACTGTTGCTGTTTCAGAAACAAGAACCCCAAAACCGAAACGGCTTTTTCTCTGGCTCATGATCCTGACCATTGTCCTGCTCCTGCCATTTACCTGGTATCAAATTAGACAACCTGAACCGGTAAACATTTTCGCCACCCGGCTTCTTCCGCCCCATATTCCTGTCGGCCAGCCTTTTCCGGTCATTATTCAAGTCCAAACAAAACAACAGGGGCCCTTTTCCCTGATCCTGAAAGAAATGCTCCCAGAAGGCTGCGAACCAATTACCAGTGCTCCGCCTTTTACCGGTATGGATAAAAAAACAGGAAGCCTAAAATGGATTGCCAGGGCAACCGGGAAAGTTACAACTTTTGTTTATCTGGCAAGAAAACCTGCCACTGAATCAAATACATCCGACAATACACCTCTGCGCTTCAGTGGCAATGTTACCCTTCGTGATAAAAAATCTTCGGAAACAACCATTGCCGGTTCACTGGTTCTTCCCTTAGCAGACTATCACTGGGCCGATGCCAATCGTGACAACCGCATCGAGGATGCTGAAATCCTGGCTGTCTATGACACCTTCAGTGCCTTGGACAATATAGAATATGATTGGCAGGAAATTGACTATATCTGGTCGGGTGAAGGATATTACTGGGATGGCAACAAACAGAAATATATAATCAAACAGTAAATATTTCTACTGCACTATTCTGTCGGAATTATTCGAAATTCGTCTAACTCCGGCAAATAAAATAATTTTAAAGAATCTCAAGACGAATAACGTTTCTCGATTGATTTAATCGTGTCAAAAATTTCCAGAAAAATTTCAACCAGCTCAGGATCAAAGTGTTTCCCAGATTCCTCTTTTAAAATTGATAAAATCTTCTCTTCATCCCAGGCCTCTTTATAGCAACGGGCAGACGACAAAGCATCATACACATCAGCGAGGGCTACAATCCTGCCAAAAAGAGGGATTTCCTCTCCCTTTTTGGCCTTTAATGTCCCGTCGAAAGAAATTTTTTCTCCTTCAGGATCGCTGGTATCCACTGCAACATGTCCCGGATAACCACGTTCGCTTCCGTCCCATCTTTCATGATGATTTAACGCTACGAGCCCTGCTGCCTCATCAAACTCTGACTGCGAATCAATGAAAAGCTTGGCGCCATGGATGGTGTGCTGCTTCATGATCTCAAACTCTTCATCATTCAGACGGCCCGGTTTCTTCAAAATCATGTCAGACGTGCCAATCTTGCCAACATCATGTAACATTGCGGCCATTCTTAAAATATCACGGTTTTTGTCAATTTCTTCCTGGGGAATTTTTCGCCGGCGAGCCCATTTTTCGTATATTTCAACAGCATAGCTTCCCACCCGGTTAACATGAGCACCTGTTTCCTTTGGATCATGCAATTCCGCCATACTGATCATTCGCATAATAATAGAACGGGTCATCTTGGCTCGCTCAAGGGCTATGGCTGCTATGCCGGCAAAATGATACATCATCTTCTCGTCATCTTTTGTAAACGAAATGACATTCCCATCATCATCCTGGGCATTGATGATCTGTAGTATACCTAAAATTTCACCATTGGTTCTTTTGAGGGGAATGGTCAGGACGGAAGTTGTTTTATAGCCGATGGCATCATCAAATTGACTGCTGAAATGATATGGTACATCAGGAGGCAGATTATAAACATCGGGCAGATTGAGAGCCACCCCGGTTGAGGCTACATAGCCTGATATACTTTTATCATTTATGGGAATGGTAAATGTGGAATAAATAAGTTTTTCACCTTCGGAAAGTTGACTTTGCAGTGTGTCATTCTGAGTATAGACAAAATTAAGTTGATCTCCATTTCGGATATAAATGGAGCCGGCATCAGCATTAACCCACTCACGAGCTCTGAAAAGCACCCGCTCCAACAGGATATCAAGGTCATTGATTTTATTAAGCTCTATGCCTAAAGACGCAATGGATTCCAGTTTTTCTTTTTCGCTTAACATTTATGCCTCCCTGTCTAAAATGTCCTTTTTCAATGATAAATGCTCTAAAAATCAGAGCTCAGGATATACTAATTTTTTGTCCTCATACAATGAAATGTTATGTAACTTACTTTTAAGATTTTAACATTATTTTTGTCGATCATTTTTTACGTAAAAGCTGCATGACAGCTGATCGCCGAAACCTTTGTCATTGACTATAAATGTCCATAAAAAATAAAAAAAATTCCGGCTTGGATGCAGTTTTATCTCTTTTCCTGCAGTGCTTCTTCATAGGCAATTCTTGTTTCGTTATTAAAGCAGACAAAAAACACCTTTAGCAATTTATTGTTTTCAGTCAGCTCCTTTTTAGTTTCCCGAATGGCTATATAGGCAGCCCGTTGCTTGGGAAAACCGTAAACACCTGTACTGATTGCAGGGAAGGCAATACTTTGCAGGTTATACTCCCTGGCAAGTTTAAAACTTTTTTGATAACAGCTTACAAGTTGGTCATCTTCTCCGGAATTTCCTTTGTGCCAAACAGGCCCCACTGTGTGGACCACATATTCAGCAGGCAGATTATATCCTTTGGTTATCTTGGCCTCTCCGGTGGCACATCCATGGAGTTTTTTGCATTCTTCCAACAGAGCAGGCCCGGCAGCCCTGTGTATAGCTCCATCCACACCGCCGCCTCCCAAGAGGGAATTATTTGCCGCATTTACGATAGCATCCACCCTGAGTGTTGTGATATCGGAATTAACCAGCTCTATTCTATTGTTCATTATAACCTCCTGTCATTAATGATGATATCATACCATCATGCTATAGTTGAGTTTGACAGTCCATTAATTTTATGTCATTTTCTCAAAAACTAAGTATGACCTTCACAGCTAAAATATTGTTAGTTTTCATTCATGCATATTGCCGACCATTAAGGAGTGTTAAATCATGCTGAAAATAATCTTTCTTATATCACTGGCTTTTCTGGCACTTTCCATCTCGGGTTCAAATCAAGCCATAGCTGAAAATGAAGCACCAGCCTGTTTACAGCTTGACACGAAAGCCAGTGGCGAAATGGGAAAATATTCAGTGCACGGTGAGGCCAACGGCCCGATATTTTTCAGTGGTATAAGTTGCGCCATTCAACACCGCAACAAAGAACTCTGCGCCATGGAGATGGTTAGTTTTGATACCACTGCCATGGTCTATGATTATTACTCAGGTAAAGAAATTGGAATAGGAAAAGCATATTTCTGTCTTGAAGAAAAAAATAACGGGGCTCCAATTGTGGCATTCGACTCAAAAGAAAGTGCGGAAAAATATGGCGCCACAATAGAAGGAGGCGTAATCCTTGATTATACAGGTTTGACCAGCAGAGAGCTAAAGTAACCCCTCTACCTTTCCGGCACACCCAGTCCCAGTGGTGCCAGCACATTTTTGTCTGCCCAGGCTCTTAGTTCATCAGGAGATTCTCCCTGGTCCAACCTGTTACATATGGACTGAAGGTCAGCCGCAATTCCCTCATTTTTTACACGGCTTTCAAGACGGGCCTTTTCAATCAGTGACCAGTCGCCACTTCCCCAGAATTGTTTACTGGCTTCAATAATCTCAGGAAAAAGAAGTTTACGCATTCCGTCCAGAAAAGATATATAGAAGCCCAGTGAACTTTTTTTCTCACTGGCAAGAACATGGCCGAGAAGTCCTTTTGAATGAGTATCGGCAAGAATATCTTTGACTGACCTGGCGACCAGTTCAAGAGCTGTTGCAGGAAAAACAGAAATTATTTTTTTAAGCATGCTGCTATCAAGCAGGTTTTTTTGATTCTCACCCACCTCGTGATAAATGAAAATATCCAGTTCCTTATCAATGATAGTATCAAAAACATCAATCAGCCTTTGCCGGTCAAAGGTACTACAATCGTCTCGCATCAGACCATAGCAGGAAAGGGCCTGCAGCATTGCAGCTTTATTGGAAGGGTTGAGTTCCTGAATCTGGTCCCAGAAAAAGAAACGCAGCGGTTCTTTCCTGATATATATGACATCATCCTGCAACATGGCAAAGGGACTGGATAGTTCCCGGGCTTTTTCTTCTCCCAGAATCAGGGTCGGGGTGCCTTCCACAACTCGATCTTCAAGAACTTCAGCAATAAAGAAAACCGCCTTCATCGATCTGCCATAGCCGGCGCCATAAACATGATTTCCGGATGCAAGAAACTCATTTATTGTTGAGAGCAGAAATGGATCAACCTTTTCACGATTAATGGGAATCTGCAAAAAGGACTCTTCATGTATTGATTCCCAGTACTCCTCTTTAGCGGAGATCCAGTCGAGAAGAACGGAAGAATCAGGTTCCTGCCACGGCTCAAGTCCTTTCTCCCATTTGAAGAGATTCCGTAATTTCAAAACCAGGGTGCAGATGGAATAAATTCCATTGTCCCTGGCATCTGAAATGTCGCAATTATATTTTATTGTTTTTAAAAGAGAGGCGTCCGTCATTTTTGTGTCCGATGCTGTCAGGTCCCCATTGGTTCATTTTTAGGGCTTTATGGTCGTCTTTTCCTTCTTGTCCCTGCCAAAACTCGGCTTCAAATTGGGAGTATAAACTTTGACCATGTTGCCCTCTAGGAACTTTACCGTCGTGTTTCTCTGACCAGAATACCAGGCACCAATCTTGTCACCGTTCGGGGCGAGGATATATCCCGCCATAAACTGGTCTCCTTCCCAGAAATTTTCATCAGGAGAAAGATTATCTATCCATTTCTTTACATGGCTTGAGTTCACATCCGGAACAGGCACCCACAGATTAGCGCTATTCTCCAGTTGGTAATCATTATGTATTGCCAGTATTGCAGATGGTGCTCCATAGCCTCCGGTAATAAAATAGCGATGGTCAGGCAAAACCTGGTAACTCACAAACGTATCATCGAGTTCTCGGTCAAACACCACGGTTCCATAATTTCCTCCTGCACAGCCAGCAAGAGTGAAAAGCACAAAAACTGATGCAAGCGCTGCAAAAAAAACATCCGGTATTTTTTTATTATAAATAACTTTATGTTTCTGCATGATCCCAATTCCTTAATATTATCCCTGCAATATTATCTTTTACCGCACAAAGACTCACTTACCCAAAAATTAAGTTATTGTTATAGAATAATCACCTCTCTCTTCTTTTGCCAGATTTTCACTGCTACAAACACTTTTTCACTATTGAAACGGGTACTTCCTTGACAGCACCTGTTATCTACAGTAAGCAATTGTTATATTGGAATTTATTGCTTCATTTTTAATAAAACTGACAAGCCTATACTATCAATCCTTTTTGATCATGCTCAAACGTTACCTGGCAAAAATGCTTGACCATCTTGCCCCCCGGGAGGGGCTTGTTCTGCTGGTCATGGCTGTTGTGATCGGGGTAGCGACCGGACTGGCGGCTGTTCTCTTTATCCGCCTCATTGCTTTTATCCAGCTCTTTTTCTATGGCGGCGGCGAAAAATTCCTTCCAGAATTAGGCCGTTTCTGGATAATCCTTGTTCCGGTCATAGGCGGTCTGCTCGTAGGGCCAATCATCTCCAAATTTGCTGTGGAAGCTAAAGGTCATGGAGTCCCTGAAGTTATGCAGGCCCTTATTTTAAGAGGAGGCCGTATCCGGCCCCGTGTTGCGGTGGCAAAAGTTATCGCCTCAGCCCTCTGTATAGGAACAGGGGGATCTGCGGGACGGGAGGGCCCGATCGTCCAGGTCGGTTCCGCCCTGGGGTCTTCCGTTGGTCAATGGCTGCATGTATCTGATGAAAGGATAAAAAACCTTGTAGCCTGTGGTGCTGCAGCAGGAATTGCTGCTACATTCAACGCGCCGATTGCCGGGGTGGTTTTTGCTATCGAGGTTCTGCTCAGTGAACTTCAGGTAGCGGTATTCGGTAACGTCGTGGTTTCAGCAGTGGCTGCAAGTATTGTGAGTCAAATTTTTCTTGGCTCCCGTCCTGCTTTTGAAATTCCCGGCTATATCATGCAGTCACCCTGGGAGATTCTGCTCTACGTTGTTTTAGGTCTCCTGGCAGCACTTGTCGGTATTCTTTTCATACGCATGCTCTATTATACAGAGGATGTATTCGACCGTCTTCCCATACCAGAATGGCTCAAACCTGCAACTGGGGCGCTGCTCCTTGGCATCCTGGCCTTCTGCTATCCTTATGTAGGTACTATCTCTTATATTTCTTTGGATGAAATGGCATTAGGGCTTCCCATTGTAGAAAATTATCCTCATATTTTTGGTTCAGGATTCCTTTTTCTTGAGGAAGTGCTCCAGGGACGTGCTCCCTTTTTCCTGCTTTTTCTCCTAATTTTCCTCAAACCGCTGGCAACTTCATTTACCCTGGGTTCCGGTAATTCAGGTGGTGTTTTTGCTCCATCACTTTTTACTGGGGCCATGCTCGGTGGTTCTTTTGGCTATATAGCCATGCATCTTTTCCCTGACCTCAATATAGAAATCGGGGCCTATGCCCTGGTCGGCATGGCAGCCGTCTTCTCTGCAGCAGCCAGGGCACCACTCACCTCCATGCTCATTGTCTTTGAAATGAGCAACGATTACCGGTTGATACTGCCTCTTATGACAGCAGGTATGATTGCTTCCACTTTTGCCCAGTGGTTGCAATCCGATTCCATTTACAGTCTGAAGCTCACCAAGCGAGGCATCCGCTTTGAACAGGGACGCGACATGGATATCATGCAGACAGTTCAGGTCGAAGAGGTGATGAATAAGTCACCGATCACTATACAACAGGAACAAAGTGTTGCTGAACTTTTCGCAGCCTTTCAGGAAACCAATCTCGGAGGCTTTCCTGTATTGAACAATAAAAAAGAATTATACGGCATGGTCACCATGCAGGATATGGAGTCCACCATCTATGACATGGAACGTACCCTGCATAGAAAAGAAGTTAACTTAAAGGACCTGAAAGTTTGGGATGTGGCAACCCCAGACCCTGTCACGGTTTTTCCGGATGAGCCTATCTGGTCAGCCATCAAAAAAATGGCGCCCCGTGACCTGGCCCGACTGCCGGTGGTTTCAAAAAACAACCCGAAAGAATTTGTCGGGGTCATCAGCCGCAGTGATATTCTCCGGGCTTATAATGTCGGATTAATGCGCAAGCAAAAAGATGAAATGGCCAGCGAACGTTCCACCCTTCGCAAAGTAACCGGCCTGGAATTTATCGAAATCAAGGTTGAATCCAATTGCCTTGGCACCGGTAAACGGCTGGCAAATATATCTCTGCCCAAAAGTACCAATATTGTATCAATCCTCAGGTATGGTTCTGTTCTCGTACCTGACGGCAACACAAAAATACTTCCCGGCGATGTTATCACTGTACTCTGCAATTCCGACCAGATACAGGCTGTCAAAAAATTCTTTATCTGTCACGACTGAGCTGGCAGATATAAATCCACAGAGATTACGTAAGGAATTTCCCACCTTATAAATCTTCAATTGCTGCTTAAAGCAACACACCGCCTAACCACTTCATGAAGCACAAGAAATGGGCACATCAATAGCCTTTGAATTAAAAGGCATATTGGGTATTATGGCAAAGTCCATTCAAAAACAAATAAAAAAATAGTCTCGAGTCAATTAGGATAAATGAAAAAATCCATTACAGAAGAATCCATACTCCTGATAAGCATCTTTAAATGGTTTTTTATAGCAAGCCTGATGGGTGTAATTGTTGGCCTTTCAACAACCCTCTTTTTAACCTGTCTGAACTGGAGCACTTCACGTCTGGGGGAACATTCCCAGTATTTCCTGCTGCTACCCCTCGCCCTGGCCTTAAGCTCCTATATCACTAAATACCTGGCTCCAGAAGCTGAGGGTCATGGGACTGAAAAGGTTATTGAAGCGGTACACCGCCACGACAGCAGAATCAAGGCAATTGTGGTGCCTATCAAACTGGTGACAACAGTTATTACTCTTGCCTGCGGGGGATCGGCCGGTAAGGAGGGCCCGTGTGCCCAGATCGGCGGCGGCCTTGCTTCAGTGGTTGCCAACATTTTTCATTTTGACAAAGAAGACCGTAAAAAACTTGTTATCTGCGGCATCAGCGCCGGTTTTGCCTCTGTTTTCGGCACACCCATAGCAGGAGCTATTTTCGGTATTGAAGTACTTTTTATAGGTGGAATTATGTATGAAGTACTTCTGCCAACCTTCATTGCCGGGGTTATGAGTTATCAGGTTTCTTCCGCCCTGGGGGTTACCTACTTCTATCACACAATCGATTTTGTCCCTGCATTCACCGAACTTTTTTTCATCAAGGTGCTCATTGCCGGAATTTTGTTTGGCCTTTGCTCCCTTCTACTCGTCGAAACCCTGAACCTGTTCCAGAGGCTTTCTGAGAAAATACCATGGTGGACTCCACTGAAAGGACTTCTTGGCGGTTCTGCCCTTATTCTCCTCGCACTTTTTCTCTCTACAGATTATCTGGGACTGGGCCTTGAAACCATCGAGTCTGCACTTGCCGGTTCAAAGATCGTATGGTACGCCTTTGCCGCAAAAATACTTTTTACCTGCATTACCCTCTCATTCGGCGGTAGCGGGGGTATGGTCACCCCAATTTTTTTCATCGGTGCCACCTTTGGAACCCTGCTGGCAGTAGTTCTAGGTGTTGATCCTGCAACTTTTGCGGCAATCGGTATGGTTGCACTTCTGGCAGGGGCTGCAAACACCCCAATTGCCGCATCTATTCTGGCAATAGAACTCTTTGGGGCCCAGATAGCTCCCTATGCTGCAGTCGCATGTGTTACAAGTTTCCTGATGACAGGACACCGGAGTGTCTATCCTTCCCAGGTATACGCCATTATGAAATCATCCTCCTTTCGTGACCAGAGGGGTAAGGAAGTTACTAATGTCCAGGCGGAATTTCTGATGCGAAGAAAAAGTCTTACCCGCTATGTTCTTTCAATATTCAGAAAATTTTACCGCAGGTAATTTCAATTCCCAAAAAGCTGAACAACTAAAATTTATACCCGTTATTAATTCTTTACAGAGGGTTTTTTATTACCAGCTGGCGCAGTTTTGTCACTTATGGTATGCTCCGGCCTCTGTAAAATTCATCTTAAAAACACACTCTGAACTGATACAGCAAAGGATTTGTTACAATGGCAAATGACCCGCACAAGATTATCTACTCCATGATAGGAGTAAGTAAATTCTATGACAAAAAACCAGTGATCAAAGATATCAGTCTTTCCTTTTTCTATGGTGCCAAAATTGGAGTTCTTGGTTTGAATGGAGCCGGCAAAAGTACTGTTTTGCGAATCATGGCTGGGATTGACAAGGAATTTAACGGCAAAATAACCATGACCCCTGGATTTACCATCGGCTACCTGGAGCAGGAACCCCTTGCCGGGGAGACTGAAACCGTTTGGGAAGTTGTCAAACAGGGAGCCAAAGAGCAGGTTGAATTGCTGGCTGAATTTAACGAAATCAATACGAAATTTTCTGAACCTCTCAATGACGAAGAAATGAATCGCCTCATTGAACGACAGGGCGAAATCCAGGAAAAACTTGATACCCTTGATGCCTGGGATATTGAAAGCAGGCTGGAAATGGCTATGGATGCCCTGCGTTGTCCTCCTGGAGACACCCCTGTCGATGTAATATCCGGTGGTGAGCGACGCCGGGTGGCCCTTTGCAGGCTGCTTTTACAAAAACCGGACATCCTGCTCCTGGATGAACCGACCAATCATCTGGATGCCGAATCCGTTGCCTGGCTGGAGCATCACCTGCAGCAATATTCGGGTACTGTCATAGCTGTAACCCATGACCGCTATTTTCTGGATAACATTGCCGGCTGGATCCTCGAACTGGACAGGGGACATGGCATTCCCTGGAGGGGCAACTATTCATCCTGGCTTGAACAGAAGCGAAAAAGGCTTCAGCTTGATGAAAAAAAGGAGAGTGAGAGACAAAAAACCCTGGAAAGGGAACTTGAGTGGATTAAAATGTCTCCCAAAGGCAGACATGCCAAGTCAAAGGCCAGGATTAACTCCTATGAAAACCTTCTTCACCAGGAGACACAGAAAATAATCCAAGACCAGGAAATATATATTCCGCCGGGGCCAAGATTAGGCAAAACGGTGATTCAGGCTGATCAGATATCCAAGGCATTCGGTGACAGGTTGTTGTTTGAAAATATGAGTTTCAGTCTGCCACCGGGTGGTATTGTAGGAATCATCGGGCCCAATGGTGCCGGTAAATCGACACTGTTCAAAATGATCACCGGCCAGGAGAAAACGAGTACAGGCGTAATAAAAATTGGAGATTCCGTGAAGCTGGCTTATGTTGACCAGAGCCGCGATGTTCTTGATCCGGAAAAATCAATCTGGCAGGTTATTGCTGATGATCAGGATACCATTACCCTGGGTGACCGTGAAGTTAACTCCAGAGCGTACGTCGGGCGTTTCAATTTCTCCGGTTCTGACCAGCAGAAAAAGGCAGGGATGCTTTCCGGTGGGGAAAGGAACAGGGTACATCTGGCCCGCATGCTGAAAGAAGGAGCCAATGTTCTTTTACTTGATGAGCCGACCAACGATCTTGATGTCAATACATTGCGTGCCCTGGAAGAGGCAATTGAGAATTTTGGCGGCTGTGTTGTTGTTATAAGCCATGACCGATGGTTTTTAGATCGAATTTCCACCCATATCCTGGCTTTTGAAGGTAACAGCAAGGTCGTCTGGTTTGAGGGCAATTATTCAGATTATGAAAATGACAGGAAGAAACGATTGGGAGCAGCAGCCGAACAGCCGCACAGAATAAAATACCGCCAATTGACCCGTGCCTAAATAAGTTTCAGTTTACTTTTGCATTTAATTTTACCTTGCCAAACTGGTTTGCAGTACTTAATTTTATCTTGGCTTGGATAAGGCAAATACTATTTGCTGCATGATAAACTTTTTAAACAGCTAATTATACAATGAAAAAAATTATAACCCTGACAATATCCGTAATTCTCCTTGTTTTCGTAGGTTCCCAGCTTGTTCCTGCAGCCCAGCAAAAATTCCCCGGCCTGGAGCAACAACAATCCCTTTTTAAAACGGTCACTCCGAAAGAAGCAAAAAATCTAATTGATAACCGGAATGATTTGTTGTTGATAGATGTCCGCGGCCAGGATGAATTAACCCAAGGATATATTGAAGGATCTACCCTGATGCCTTTATGGGCAATCATCAAGGGCACCCAACGCCCTCCCCATAATAAACCTATCCTGCTTATCTGCGCAGTTGGCGGCCGCAGTCTTGCGCTGGGTAAACTCATGTCGAAAAACGGCTGGAATGAGGTCTATAATCTAAAGGGTGGCATCTCTGCCTGGAAAAAGGAACATCTTCCTTTGAAATACTAATATTAAGGTTTCCAGGGATCCAGGGTTCAAGGTTTCTAGAGAAAAAGACTATACATAAGCCAGAATCCCCAAATAACTGAAAGCTGGTGACTGATTGCTTCATACCACTGTGCAACGCTGAACAAACTGTTGCACGTTTTGACGTACTGCATCCCAATTCTTTTCAGCTACAGCCTGCTTCCCGAACAGGGAAATTCCCACCCCGACACCCTTTGCGCCAGCCTGCAAATACTCAACCACATTTTCAATAGTAACGCCGCCGACAGCCACTAAAGGAATATTATCAAAGGGACCAAGAAGTTCTCTGATATATTGCGCCCCTCCAAGGGCTCTGCAGGGAAAAACTTTGACCATTGCAGCTCCGGCTTCCCAGGCGCTGTATACTTCAGTCGGCGTCAGGGCACCGGCAATTACCGGGATATCTTTGCTTCTGGCAAATGCAATTACGTCCAAATCAATGTTAGGGGTAACCAGGAACATGGCGCCTGCTTTATGGGCTCTTTCAGCCTCTGCAAGATTTCTGACAGTTCCCATCCCCAGATACTTTCCGGCAACCACCCTGTCTCTGTTAGCTCCAATTATTTCTTCTGCACCAGGAGTATTCATGGTCACTTCAATAGCCTGCAGTCCTGCTGCAAAAGAGACCTGCATCAGGGAGCCGAAATCATCCGCCCCTATCCCGCGAAGAATACCTATTACTGGAACTTTCAGTTCCATATGTCTCTATCTCCTGTCATCGTTTTTTAAAATTTATCTGGTGTTTAACATAGTTTTCAAATTAGTCTAACCATATAAACCTGTATCGATAAATTGTAACAAAAAACCTTCTGTGCTCTCAGGAATAGCCCACTTTACAATAATAATTCATCAGTCTAGATGGATAAATATCCTGACTTGTTAAATAAGAACACAGTGCCGCTTCTGCTCCTCCTGCCTTTGATTGACATAGAACTCTTCCTCGTTAATTCCTGTTGGCTAAAAAATCTATTAAAACGTCATCCACAAAGCTTTGGGCATTGACTGTTGCTGAAACAATTACTCCATCTTCACTTATCTTAAAAGTGTCAGTTTCTAGCATAATTAAATTTCCTAAAGAATCTTCAACTCTATAGTTTATTTCTAAATTAATGAAACCAGGTTGGGAGCTTTTTAATAACCATGTTCCTGATACAGTATCACCATTGTCATATAACCAGGAAGTAACTTCTCCAAAATCGCCTAATTGACCAACATCAGGAAGAGGGTTGTATTGTATTGGTATCAAAATATCCGTATTATCAACAATTTGAATTACGGGTCCATCGTAAGTATTTTGTGCGGTTGGAACATTCATGTAAGTCGTTGTGAGTATTGATATAGTTGCATTATTAGATGTTATCGTAATATTCAGAAGAGATTGATATGGAGTAGCCATTACATCATAAGTAGCAAGATAAACATCTGCTAGAACTTGAATATTATAACTTCCTGTTACATCATATTTTGTGCCCTCAACTGTTACAACACCAGTCCCTGTAAAAGTTGCTTCAAATCCTTGGGGAGCATCTGTATTTATTTCATGTAGAGGGAATACTGTTTCGGGATTTGTCGTACCGCCACCGCCACCACCACCCCCACTGCCAATGATGGAGACAACCCCCAATACCATGATTGCTGCAAAGCCAAACAGCCTAATGATTGATGTATGTTTGGTTTTCATGATGCCCCCCCTTGTCTTCACGTGTTTTTATTAAAATGATGTATGCCGTTAAAGAACCAAGTGCTATTGAGAACAAATCAAGAGAGTCGAACCGTCCTTGCAGAAAATAACTTTTCGAGTTCTCAAGAAATGCAAAGCCCGAAAACCAGTCGGGAATAATTTGAATTATTATTGTATCGAGCCCTTGGCCAACCTCGAAAAGGAAATCAACCGCAAACCAAAAAAGACAAGCAATCACATATCCTCTTTTCTGTCTGGCAATGATGCCTGCTGTCATTAAGGTAAAAGCAACTACATGTATGAATGTCGGCAGACTATTCCCAATCAAGATATACCCGGGAGAAAGGAAGTTTTTACAGTATGGATTGTTACTCAAGAATTTGAGAAAATAGGTATGCTCGGCGGAACGAAAAAGGTAGTAGAACAAGACTCCAATGATAAGAACAAACAGACCGATTAACAGTTGTCTGGCATTGACATCACCTTCCTTTAGAGCTTTTAAATCAACGCTTCTGACTGGAAAAACCTCTTTCATAGGAGCTTACCTCCTGCTCTGAGGTTAAAAAATATGCAAAATGTTATAATCTATAAATAGAGCAATATAATTTAATGTCAAGAAATTAATTACACAACCAGCTTGTTAGGAGTGCATACCGTGGCACAATTTATTTCCAGCATGTTGACTTTATACTCACTTGGAAAAAGTTACGATTTGCACTGACAACGTGGACCTACAAAATCCAGATGAAAGCCATCAATCTTTATTATCAATTTTGTCTTTCTGAGAGGGCAAATTGTCCATTGGCTGATTGGACACTTTGAGAGCAATTAACAAGTTTTAAATGATAGCAGGCAGCTATCGTTTTGCAGCAAGAAAAGCAGAGCCATTTCAAAACCCTGCTTTGAAGGTTGAATCCTGACTGACAACTTTAGAAGGAGAGTATTTCGTCAAGTTATATCTTTTAGAAAGAAACTCAATCGCCAGTCAGGACTCAAGCTGGTGCTTTACCCTGTTTACTTGAGTTATAATTTAAATAATTATCGATAATAGTCAACAACATTTAATAATACTTCCCAAAAAGTACATTAAACTATTAATCCGAAACTTATTTTTACACATTGAAAAATAACGTCACGGCAGCAGTTATTTATGAGATGAGTTTGAATTGATAGCTACGAGAACATCAAGTCTTTTGAGCTTAGAACTAATCACTATGTGGAATGAATATCATAACTAGTCAGCCACTTTACTTAGCTATGGACTCAGGGCAGGGGAAGGCGTTGTTAAGCGCATTGTCTAAAGTTGTCATTGCTGGCTTTTCAAGAAAATTAGGGTTTTCTTTAACAAATTTTAGAAAAATTCCAGCTATTTTTTTCCCTGAAATGCCCTTGGGTAAACAACAGCGACTTGGGAAGTTATGATAAGATGTGAAATGGTTATGCGCATCTATGGCCCCTTGAATAAATGCTGTACAATAAGTACTAGTGGTGAGAGTATCGTCTTCATAGGCAACATCCATACAAGTCGCATAGAGGTAGTGCGTTGTTGTTGGTTTAATCTGCTCTTTCGCCATTACAGACGAAGCTATTAACAAGGAAAATACAACTATTAGAAGAGTCAGTTCTTTCATGGGAACCCCATTTATTTACGATTTGATTTCAAACTCTCTAAATTTAAATCAAATGTCCATATCTCTCGCCAACATGTCCAATATTTAAGAGAGGCTTACAAACCATGATGCCCACTGGCAATGTTTACTTCAAATATTTACCTGAAAACCATAAAATAAGCCCTTTGCTAATAGAGTTCCAGTAAATATTTCTGTTATTACTATATTATCCTGCAAATTTTCCACATCTGGCATTTCGACTTGGCAGGCGGTAATATTAATTAACCGCGCCGTGCTTCCATCACGCCGTCCAATTTCCGTAAATGCTGCAAAAGACGGTTGAGATGATCAAGATCTTCAACCTCCAGGACAACATTGATAGTGGACAGGTTATCGGCACTGGACTTGACTTCCAATTCTGCAATATTGGCATCATCAATACTTATTGCATTACTGATCGCGGCAAGCATTCCTTTTTTATTCTGGGCGACAATATAGACCTGGGCTCTATGTACTGTTTTGACCCCGGCAGACCAACTTACCTCTATTCGCCGCTGGGGATCAGTTGCCAGAAGATTGTGACATTTTGCCTTGTGAATGGAAATGCCACGTCCGGTGGTTATGAATCCCATGATTGAATCACCGGGAACAGGGAGGCAGCACTGGCTTATTTTTACCAGCATATCATCAACACCTTCTATCTTAATGGCCCCACCCTCTCCGGGGATCTCCCTTTTTTGCAAAGTGGTGGCAGCGCTTATCAGTTCCTGTTCCTCTGCCTTCTCTTCCTCTTCGGTTCTGACCTCCTCTGGCTGCAATATCTTAATTACATTTTTAATGGGGATATATCCTGAACCGATCTTACCAAGCAGATCATCAAGAGAGTTACAACGCATTTCCTTTAAAATCTGCTTCATATGACCTGTCTTGATGATTTTTTTCAAAGAGGTGTCATACTTCCGCAGTTCCCGTTCACTGATCTCACGCCCGACATTCAATGCCTTTTCTTTCTCTTCTCTTCGTAACCAACTTCTGATACGCGACTTTGCCCTACTCGTTTTTACCAGTGACAGCCAGTCTCTTCTTGGCTTCTGCTTGGGAGAGGTCTTAATTTCAACCACATCGCCATTTTGCAGCTTGTATTTCAATGGCACTATTTTCCCGTTCACCTTGGCCCCTACACACGTGTTGCCCACCTCAGTATGTATAGTATAAGCGAAATCAAGAGGTGTACTTCCCTGGGGGAATTCTTTTACCTCACCATTCGGGGTCAGGGCATACACATCAGGATCAAAAAGTTCCCCCCTTACAGAATCAAGAAATTCTTTCGGGTCCTTGAGTTCCTGCAGCCACTTCACCAGCTGCTTTAATCCCCTGAATACCTTGGCATCATCCTTGTTGATTGACTGCCCTTCCTTATACGCCCAGTGCGCAGCAACACCCTCCTGGGCCACTCTGTCCATTTCATGAGTGCGGATCTGCACCTCCATAAATTCCCCGTAGGGGCCTATAACAGTAGTATGCATGGATTGATAGTTGTTGGCCTTGGGGGTGCTGATGAAATCCTTAATCCTACCAGGAACCGGCGGCCAGTTGGCATGTACAACCCCAAGGGCCTCATAGCATTCCTTGATGGAATTAACAACGATCCTGAACGCAACCTTGTCATAAACCTTTTCAAGAGGAATCTTCTGGGCAATGATCTTTTTATAGATACTGTAGAGATGTTTGGGGCGGCCTATTATCTGACAGTTTTCCAGGTTTACCTCGATTAGTTTTTGCCTTAGAATATCTATAACTTCTTTGACATAGTTTTCCCGATCAGCTGTTGAACTTTCAATCCTTGCAGTGATATCAGAATACTCGTCAGGATAAAAAAACTTAAAGGCAAGGTCCTCAAGTTCCCGTTTCATCCAATCGATACCCAGACGGCTGGCAAGGGGTGCGTAAAGTTCAAGGGTTTCCTGGGCCATTTCCCTTTGCTGTTCCTTATCATCCAGTATAAAGGAACGCATATCATGCAGGCGATCAGCAAGCTTGACCAGCAAAACACGAATATCTGAGGCCATTGCCAACAGAAGTTTCCTTATGTTTTCTGCCTGATATGTCAGTTTGCTGTTGAATTTTACATTGGTTATCCTGGTGGCCCCACGGACAATATTGGCAACATCTTTGCCAAAATCCTTTTCGAGCTCCTTGATGGACAGGGAGGGGGCTTGCTTTAATACACCGTGCATCAGGCCTGATATTACTGTCTTCAGATCCAGCTTCAAGGTAAGAAGAATCTCTGCTACTGAAAGGGCATGAGCAATAAAGGGTTCACCCGAAGTTGGATGCACATGGTCAGTATGGATCTTGTCAGCAAACTTATAGGCTTTTTCCAGAGACTCAATATCCTCATCCTGAAGATAACTCCGGGCAAGCTCCTTAATTTTATTAAAATCAGACATTGTGTATTAAAATGGTTACTCTTGTGTTGCTTTCATTTCAGCCCCGATCGTCTTGATAACTTCTGCAACAGCATCGTCAGGCGATAAACTTTCTGTCAGACCATTCTTTCTCGTTCGGATCTCCACCTCTCCATCTTTAACGAAACGTTTCCCGATGGTAATCCTGTATGGAATGCCGATAAGATCAGCATCCTTAAATTTACTGCCAGGACGCTCATCGCGGTCATCTAACAAGACATCGAGCCCCGATTGCTGCAGTTGGTTATAGAATGATTCTGCAGCCTTGGTAATCTGCTCATTTCTGGGATCAAGATTTAAAATTATGACCTGGAAGGGAGCCAGGGGCAATGGAAAAATTATGCCGTTTTCATCGTGATTCTGCTCAATTGCTGCAGCAACTGTCCTGCTGACACCTATGCCGTAACAACCCATGATAAAATTCTGCTCTTCACTGTTGCTGTCCTGGAATGTGGCTTTGAGTGCCTTGCTGTAACTGTCTCCCAATTTGAATATATGCCCCACCTCAATACCCCTGGTCAACTCAAGATTGCCGCCGCAATCAGGACATGGATCGTTTTCAGTTATCTGCCGCAGGTCACCTATCTGTGACACATTAAAGTCCCTTCCGAGATTAGCATTCTGCACGTGATAATTCTTTTCATTGGCACCGACCGTAAAATTCCTGAGTACTTCAACTTCCAGGTCTGCTACCACCGGTATATTCAGGTTGATGGGGCCAAGATACCCACTCGGCACTCCGGTGGCCTCAAACACCTGTTTATCGTCAGCCAGTTCAACCTCAACTGCCCCCAGCATATTCTTCAGTTTGACCGGTTGCACCTCATGGTCGCCCCTGACCAGCGCAGCCACAGGCTTACCATCTACCAGATACACCATGGTCTTAACCAGATATTCAGGCGAAATTCCCAGAAATTCACAGACCACTTCAACCTTTCTCTTGCCAGGAGTTTCAATTTTCTGCAGTGGCAATAATTCTGTATCCGATACAACCGGTTTTTTTACAGCTGCCTTCTCCATATTTGCTGCATAGTCACACATCGTGCAAATAGCCAGGGTATCCTCGCCGGTATCGGCAAGCACCATAAATTCATGGGAGAAACTGCCGCCAATAGTTCCCGTATCAGCCTCAACAGCTCTGAAAGACAGTCCGCAACGCTTAAAAATACGCTGATAGGCATCATACATTTTTTGATATGTAACCTCGGCTCCTTTTTCTGTTGCATCAAAACTGTATCCATCCTTCATAACGAATTCACGGCCGCGCATAAGGCCAAAACGGGGCCTGATCTCATCCCTGAACTTGGTCTGAATCTGATAGAGATTGACAGGCAGGTCACGATACGAATGAATCTCCCTGCGCACCAGATCGGTTATAACCTCCTCATGGGTCGGCCCCAGACAACTTTCCCTGTCATGACGATCTGTGAAACGCAACAGTTCGGGCCCATATTTCTCCCATCGCCCGGATTCCTTCCAGAGATCAGCAGGCTGTACCATGGGCATGAGCAATTCCTGGGCGCCTGCCCGGTTCATTTCCTCGCGCACAATCTGTTCAACTTTACGAACAGCGGCAAGCCCCAACGGCAGATACGTATAAACCCCCGAAGTAAGCTTACGGATAAAACCGGCCCGTAGCAGGAGCCTGTGGCTTACCACTTCAGCCTCAGTCGGTGTCTCTTTTAAGGTGGGTAACAACAGTTCTGAATAGCGCATTGTTTATATCCTGATCTAATGTAAATTTCCGGTCAGTCACAACCAACCTTTAATCTGGCACGAATAAACCGTGACAAGCACAAAGGCACAAAATATTTGATACTGTAAGAGATTCCTTTAAAGCATTAAACTGATTAAAGCAGCCAAAAGCATATTGAAAGAGTTTCCAGATTTAACAACTCTGTGCCTTTGTGCCTTTGTCACTTTTTGACTTTTTCCCCAGCCATTGAGTCAAGTTCATTAAGAAAAACTTCCAATAACTCCTCTTCTGCTACTTTTTTGTAGAGCTTGCCTTTTTTAAAAATTATTCCCACACCCTTACCTCCAGCAACACCGATATCAGCCTCCTTGGCTTCACCCGGTCCGTTTACCACACACCCCATCACAGCTATTTTCAAGGGCGTTTCCATGGTTTGAATATGGTGCTCCACTTCATCTGCCAAATTAAAAAGATTGACCTGGCAGCGCCCGCATGTAGGACATGAAATCAATTCAGGACCGCGATGCCTTATATTTAATGCACGCAAAAGTTCGTATCCAACCCTGATTTCTTCAACCGGGTCTCTGGTCAGGGATATGCGAAAAGTATCTCCGATCCCTTCGTGCAGCAAAATACCCAGGGCCACACTTGATTTTACTGTGCCGGCAATGAGTCCTCCGGCCTCTGTTACACCCAGGTGAAAAGGATAATCACAACGACTGGACAATAGTTGATAGGCCTCAACCGTAGTGAGAGAATCAGATGATTTTATGGAAATCTTTATATCGTAAAACCCCTGTTTTTCGAGGAGTTCCACATTACGCATAGCACTCTCGGTTAAAGCTGCGGGTGTGGGATGACCATGTTTTTTCAAGAGGTCCTTTTCCAGGGAACCGCTGTTTACTCCGACCCGTATGGGAACACCGTGAGCCTTAGCAGCATCAACGACCTTGGCAAGTTTTTTCGCACCACCAATATTGCCAGGGTTGATCCTGATAGCCTGGGCACCATTTTCCATACTGGCAACAGCCAGCCTGTGATCAAAATGGATATCAGCTATAAGAGGGATCTGTATCTTTTCTCTAATTGATTGCAGGGCTACTGCGGCCTCCATATCGATAACAGCAACTCTTATCAGTTCACAGCCCGCTGCTTCAAGGCGATGTATCTGGGTAACAGTCTCCTCCACCATCCGGGTGTCAGTATTGGTCATAGACTGCACCGTGATGGGAGCATCACCTCCAATCGGTACATCTCCAATTTTAATCTGTCTTGTTTTGCGCCGCTTAGTCATATAAAAACTCTACCAATTTTATTGTCTGCTTTTAAGGCTATTTCACACCGCCGAAAATTGATAAACAGGTTTCAAAAAAAATATTTAATCCAAAACTTTTTCCTTTGGTTCCCGGCGCCAAGCCTACTTTCCCAAAAGCAGCTCAGCCTCCGACGGCCTTATATATATCGGTTCTACTTTGGCTGGATCTACGAAATCACCTTCCTGCCACTTACCAGATGCCAACAAACCGATACTTGCAGCCCTTGGGAAATATATACCAGGAGGGGCCTGCCTCAGAAGACCTGCAAGCCTTTCCTGAAAAAGAGGCCCATATACCTCAACCCCATCTCCTAGAAGCAACACCGGCTCATCAATTCTCTCGCACAGCGCTTCAGGGTTGACGACCTGACATTCCTCCTGGAGCTTAGGTATGCCGTTCTCGTCGCACCTGTAAAAACCACAGTATACCTCTTTTTTTCTGGCATCCAGTACCGGGCATATCAGAATATCTGCTACAGAGCATTGTGCTGCCATACCATCCAGGGTTCCGACACCGATTATTTTTGTATCCGCAGCCATAGCCAGGCCCTTAGCAGTTGCCAAGCCGATCCTTAATCCGGTAAAACTCCCGGGGCCGAGACTCACTGCCACTGCATCAATGTCAGGCCACGCAATACCGGTTTCCTGTATAAGCCAGTCAACTGCAGCCAACAACCTGCGTGAATGAGTCTCACCAGTCTGCAATGAAAATTCCCCCACACATCTGTTTGCAGCAACAATGGCAACACTGCCACACATTGTTGCAGTTTCCAGAGCCAGTATCACCGGTTTTTGCAACCCTGCTATATCATTTTTCGTATGAGACATACCTGATTATCGTCAAGGCTTTATATGCTGATGAAAATCTAAAAAATCTTAACCACTGAATACCCTGACCAGGTCATTATAGAAAACAAAGATCATCAGGGTGCCAAGCAG
>JBHPCH010000030.1:0-23606 GCA_042576125.1 Thermodesulfobacteriota bacterium | reverse complement strand
TGCAATAAGTTCTTGAGTTCTTATGATATTTTTTGAAATGCCATTTTCATATTCCAGGCCAATACCACCTGGAAAAAGCTTCTGAGCCAATATTCCCACTTCTGTACCCGCATCAAAACGGGCCTGTAAACCTGCGTCAGGTTTTTGCTGCAGATCCCGCCTGTTTTTAAAAAGCCACAGGGATTTATGGCATTGCAGGCCGCGGGTGAACTGTGATTTTGAGAGGAAAACAGGTCTTGATGTTTGCATATTTTTATTATCTTTGAAAAAGCTGTTTAAAGCAATGGGGAACTGTAAGGGGCGGAAAAATTAATTTTTTATTGATACTGGCTGTAATTTTCTGACAACTTATAGTAGTATAAAATCGGCGTTAAAAGTTGGTCTTTCGCATATAATGATCAATCGTTACAAAAGGAGGAAAAAATGGAAAAGAAATACCTGAAAAAAGTGCTAAGTGGCCTTAGTGTCGCCAGCCTGGTTGCAGGCATGACCGGCGCTGCTATGGCCGCCAGCGGTTGAGGAGCCAAGAAGGCTACTCCGGCCCCAAGCGGCTGAAGCGGTAGCAAAAAGGGTGCAGTTAGCACCCAGGAAGTGGTAAAGGAATCCCCGGCCCCGGGTTATGGTGAAGAGGCAAAAAAAGCCGCCCCGGGTTATGGTGAAGAGGCAAAGGAAGCCGCCCCGGGTTATGGCGGGGAAAAAGATGCTGCTCCAGGATATGGAGGAGAAAAGAAAGAAGAGGCTCCTGGATACGGCAAAAAATAAAGGCAAATCATTTTAATAAGAAGGGCTCGGTTGCGTAATCCAACCGGGCCTTTTTTTATTTCTGTTTTTTTGCCTGACTTTGTGCTTTTTCTATCAGTTCAACCAGAGAAACCATCTTGGGTGTGACTGGTTTTTCGAATGCTTTCTGCCATTCATCTTCTGAAAGTTCCTTCTGAAGATGTTCCACCACCTGGAAGTAAATATACCAGCAGTCAAGGGTCTTGAAACAGGGAAGCCCCATGTTTTCCTTTCTGCAGTAAGAAAAATGGATCTGCTGTCCAAGCCGCGGGCATCTGATTTGAAAGGTATCGTCAGGTGGTATAGGTGTCAGTTTCATAATGTGTTATTTTTTAACATAATGCTCTGCAGTACGTCGTTCTGGTACAAGGTGGCGTTCAATGGAGCCGTCATTCCACTCTTTTGAGACATAGAGGTTGCAGTAACAGCTGCCAAACTCCTCTACATCCGGTTCCCGGTATACGCAGGGGCAGATGATGTCCCGGTCTTTTTCACGGTCTTCTGCTGCCAGTCTGCACGGGCAAGACATATAGCCATAACGGTCCTTGTTTACCAGCAGTGCCTTTAAAAGTTGGAATGTTTTTTCTTTGTCCCGGTTGAAGAAATATCCCTTTGGTTCCTGGGTTTTGTGCAGCCTATCATGCAGTTCATCAACCTCTGTTTTCACTCCCAGCATATCTTTTATTTCCTGCAGTTTCATGCCGATTATAACTTTTTCGCCGAAGATGAGCGTTGGGAAACTGCAGTGTGGATTGAATTTTAAGATTTCCTGGATAGTTTCTTCCTTCTCTTCTGCCGGCAGCAGATCAACAACAATGGATTCGTATTCAACCTTGAGGTCATCAAGCATTTTCTTTGTTATCTCGCAATAGCCGCAGGTGCTCAAAGAATAAAAAATAAGAGATTTTTCTACCATGGTCCGATGCCTCGCGTGGATTTTTGGGGAGAAGTTTACATGAAAAAGCAGGCGGTTAATGTCATTTTTTTATCCTATACAGAAAGGTTGCTTTGGTCAACAGGAGGACTTACGCATCGCGAAAAAATGTCCATATCGATCACTTCCTTACTTTATTCACCTTTTGTCATTATAATTTCATTATAATCATTAATTATTGAGGGTATAATGTCATTTAAAAAACTGCCTGATAACCTGGGACTGATCTATGTACCGGACTGTAAGCCAGAGAAAAGGAAGAATCCATGCCAGGATTGCTTCTCCTGTCAATGGTGCGGTAATGAACGCTGCCGTATTTGCCGTGAAAAGACTCCCCCAAAAAGAAAAGCACCTTCCCTTATTCACCCATTGACCTAAGTCATTTCAGTTGAGTGCAGTTCTGAATATACTTGATAAAATTTCCAGAGGAGGAGAGTAATGGAACTTCATAATGATTTAGGAAACAGAGGGATCAAGGAAGTCATAGAAGAGCATCCAAAGATCGGCGAGATCCTGAATGAATACGAGATCGGCTGCCTTGAGTGCAGCATCGGCACCTGTTTTCTAAAAGACGTGGTTGCAGTCCATGTCCTGGGGGATGCTATTGAGGCGATGATAGAAAAAGAGATCAATAAATATCTTGAATCACTGCAATAGCAAAATCCATTCTGGACCAGAAGGTGGATTTTAGAGTTAAGATTAAATTTTAAAATTTATTTTTCTGATTCTTACCTTAAGCTTTTAACCTTGTAGCTGCCAATCATCGTTTGTTTTGTAAAACGATAATCGTCGGCAGTGGGTTGGTTAACGAATCTAACCAACGATTGACACGTATGCCGACAAACTTATTTCACTCAAACTCTTTTTTAAACTTTGCAAACTCATCCTGCAGGGTATCAAATTCCTGCCGCAACCTCTGTATTTCTTCTTCCAAAGCAGCGATCCTTTCATTTTCAGCTCGTACCACTATGGCGGCCGGTTCAGGCCTGGGAGCCTCCTCTTCAACCTGTACATCACCTGCCAGCAGATGGGCATATCGTGATTCTTTGCGGCCCGGCATCCTTGGCAGTTTTATGACATAGCCAGACTCATCCAGTTCATCCAGTGTTGCCTCCACTTCTGCCAGGTCCTCAAATTTATATGCTCTTTCCGTTCTGCCCCGCAGTTCACCTACAGTTTGTGGTCCTCTCAGCATCAGTGTCATAATAAGTGCGGTTTCCCTGGTCACCAGTTTTCGGTTACCGGAAAAAATTTCTGCGTATTTGGGCACCCTGGATGAAGCGCTCAGTACCACAAGTTGTTTGTCTCGTAAATTGTCGAGAGCCCGGACCACTGTTGTCTCATCAAAACTGACTACAGGATCACGGTTCGACTTCTGATTGCAGGCATTGGTTAGAGCATTAAGAGATAACGGGTAATACTCCGGTGTGGTCATGCTCTTTTCCATCAGGCTGCCAAGAACCCGTACTTCAACGTCATTCAGTAAAATATCCATGCTGGACGCTTCCTTTTTTTGTAAGTGAAGAGGGGGTTTTTCTTTCTTTAATAGAGATTATAAATGGGTTTCAAAAACAATTCAGATTTTTTTGTGAAATCTTTTCCCGTTCCTTTTATTGCCTTACTATTGTAAAGTATAGGAATATTTAGGAAATAAATGGTCATAATTGATTCGGCACATATCAGAAAGAAATGAAATCCACCCTATTGCGCATATATGATAAGTATATTCTGGAACACCCAATCCTGACACTTATCATTACCTTTGCAGTACTGGTATTTTTTGCCTTTCAGGTCCCCAAGTTCAAACTGGATGCCTCGGGTGATTCACTGGTGCTGGAAAATGATGCTGATCTCCACTACCACCGGCAGATCACCGAACAATACCAGACTAAGGAACTCCTGGTAATGTCTTATACCGCCCGGGGAGACCTTTTTGCTGCTTCTACCCTGGAGGATCTGGCAAAACTGCGTGACGAACTGCGCATTTTGGAAAATGTGAATTCGGTGACGACCATTCTCGATGTTCCCCTGCTTCTCGGCTCTGATGTATACCCGGGAGACTTGTCAGATGAAAAGAATATAAAAACCCTGGAAAATTATCCTGTCGACAAAAGCACAGTCTTGGCCGAATTTAATAACAACCCTTTTTACAGAGGCAGACTGGTTAGTTCAGACGGCAAAACCACTGCAATTCTGATCAACCTGCCACTTGATGAAACTTACAGGTTTCTTCTGAAACGTCGCTACGAACTACGGGAAAAGAAAAATAAACACGAAATCTCTGCCGGGGAAATGTATGAGCTGGAACAGGTGACAGATGCCTATCGGCAGGAGTTAATCAGGCTCATGCAGAGGGATAATCGTCTGGTTGAGGATGTCAGGACAGTTATGGACCGACACCGTGAAAAAGCAGAAATTTACCTTGGCGGCGTTCCCATGATTGTAGCGGACATGATAGCCTTTATTAAGAACGATCTCCTAGTTTTCGGGGTTGGCGTCCTGTTTTTTCTGATTATTACCCTGGGTGTTATTTTTCGCAAACTACGCTGGGTCATACTCTCCATGCTCTGCTGTCTGTCTGCTGTCCTTGTCATGGTAGGCACTCTCGGGCTTGTTGATTGGCGGGTCACGGTCATCTCTTCAAATTTTATTTCCCTGATGCTGATCCTGACCATGTCGCTAACCATCCATCTGATTGAACGCTATCAGGAAGTTCATTCCAATTCGCCTGATGCTGATCAAAGAACACTGGTTCTGGAAACCGTGCGGACAATTGCGTTGCCCTGCCTCTATACCATGCTCACCACAATGGTTGCCTTCGCCTCTCTTCTGGTTAGTGGCATCCGCCCGGTCATTGATTTCGGTATAATGATGACCATTGGCCTGATGATTTCCTTTGGGCTCGCCTTTGTTATATTTCCCGCTACGGTCGTACTTCTGAAAAAAGACAACTCCAGAGCAGGCGAGGACTTAACCCATCCCTTTACCCTGGTTTTTGCACGCATCACAGAAGCCCATGGAAAAAAGATTCTGGCATTAAGTATTGTTCTGGCAGTGATCAGCACCCTGGGCATCTCGAAACTCAAGGTAGAAAACAGGTTTATTGACTATTTCAGGGAAAAGACGGAGATATTTCAGGGAATGAGCCTGGTTGATCGAAAACTGGGCGGTACCACTCCCCTGGATCTTATCGTTAATTTTGAAACTGAACCAATGGATTTTGATGCTTTCGATGCTGACGATGACTTTTTTGAAGATGAAGAGACAGAGAAGAAAACCAATTACTGGGTCTCTGATGTTATAATCAGGGAGGAGATCGAAGAGATTCATGACTACCTTGACAGCCTGTCCGAAACCGGCGAGGTCCTCTCTCTTGCTACCTTGGAAAAACTCACAACAATGCTCAATGGGGGCAAACCGCTGGATGGTTTTGATTTTTCCATATTGCTGGAAAAAACACCCGCCTCCCTTAAGGAACAATTCATTTATCCTTATATGTCAGAGGACAAAAGCCAGGCCAGGTTTACCATGCGGATCATTGAGTCGGGCAATAATCTGGAGCGAAAAGTTCTGCTGGAAAAAATACGTGACCATCTGGTGAAGGACTTGGGGTATGGAGCTGACCAGGTGCGTTTTACCAACATGTTCGTGCTGTATAACAACATGCTGCAAAGCCTGTTTCAGTCACAGATCCTTACCATCGGCATAGTGTTCCTGGCCATCATGCTGATGTTCGTGATCCTCTTCCGCTCACTCCGTCTGGCAGTCATCGCTATCATTCCAAACCTGCTCCCTGCTGTAATGGTGTTGGGCACAATGGGCTGGCTCTCCATCCCGCTCAATATGATGACAATCACCATTGCCTCGATCACCATCGGGATCGCGGTGGATGACACGATCCATTATATCCACCGTTTCCAGAAAGAGTTTCCCAGGGACCGTAATTACATGGCCACCCTCTACCGCTGCCATTGCAGCATAGGCAGGGCTATGTACTATACTTCGATCACCATTATCATTGGATTTTCCATCCTGGTCGTTTCAAACTTTGTCCCAACCATCTATTTCGGTTTATCCACCGGGTTTGCTATGCTGGTTGCACTGCTGGCAGCGCTCACCCTGTTACCACAACTGCTGATTCTCCTCAAACCATTGGGGCCGGAGAACAAACAGAATAAACATGAATGCGGATGAATTTTTTGTCAAACCCTTATTCTTGACGGAAATTATTTAAAATTAGTTGAGCCCCTTGCTTGCAAATGATACTGTTAACTCATGGATTCAATAAACCAATTTATTTGTAATATCTGTCAGATATGCAAAAGTTGATCATTGTTATAAGCTGTATTGTAATTTTCTGGTTTTCGTCTGTCTCAGCTCATACCTGGACAGGCAAGGTAGTTGAAGTAAGGGGTGGGGATGTTCTTGATATTGCACATCCGGAAGAAGGTGTTCTTACAATAATGCTCTACGGTATTAATGCTCCGGAGGAAAGACAGCATTATTTTAAGCAGGCAAAAGAGTTTTTAAAAGAGCAGGTGGAAGGGCGAGTTGTAAATGTCCAGGAACTCTTGACGGAGCAGAAGATTCTTACAGCAGTAGTTGTCCATGACGGAGTCAACATCAACGAAAAAGTCCTGCAGGCAGGTTATGGTTGGGTTTATGAAAAATACTGTGATCAGTGTTTCTGCTCGGACTGGCTTATCTATGAGAAACAGGCAAGGGATAAGAAGTTAGGATTGTGGCAGGATGAAAACCCCACCCCTCCCTGGGAGTGGCGCGAAAAAGTACTGACAAAGATATTCAGAATATTTATGTGGGCCATACCGCCCCGGCGGGATTAAAAATATCTTTATGATGGGGGGCTGAGCCCATTAAGGTAAACAAAGAAATGAACCTGAAAATCATCTTTTAATGTTGAATCAGCCGTTATTTTCTGTGGATGAATGCAAAAAAAAGGAATACACCATGGACCCTGATAAAAAGCAGAAACTGGAAGCAGAAGGTTATGATTTTGACAGTGAATTACAGTGTTTTGTGAACAGTAATTCTGGGAAAATATTCTCAAGTGCATGGATTGATGATAAAAATTTGAATACTGTTGTAATAAGCCTCTCGCTGCCGCACAACCCTGCTACTTGGAAACTGTACCTGAATCCAGATCAGCCCCATGAAGAAATGAGAAGTGCCCTGTATGAAAAGTACGGCAATACACCGTAAGTTATTTTTCTCGCGCCTTATATATGGGAAATTTTTATGTGTTCGGAAAACAAGAATAAACCAAATGTGAAAGATATTATCTCCAACCTTTCAGTACCAATGGGTCTGACCAGAAAGCTATCTCTGCTCATCAGGAATAACACCTATAAACTGACACATTTTAAAAAATGCTGTGGTCATCCAGGTGAACCGGGTTGCTGACAGTCTTAATATCCGGCCCCGGGTGGTGCCTTTCCGATAAAGTTATCTCAAAGGACAGTATATACCCCAATTGCCAATTTTTATGTGATAATAAAGAGTTATGTAAATTTATTATTTGTTTTCAATAGTAAAGGGTGATTATGAACGGTGAACCACTTATTCTCCTCTGGTGGCTTATGTTCGGTGGGTCGCACATTATCGGCTCCAGTATTCCCGTACGGACTTTTTTTATCAACCGCATAGGCACGCTGGGATTTAAATGTATATATTCCTTTGTTGCCCTGGCAACATTCATACCACTCTGTATTGTATTTTTCACCCACAGGCATGCGGGTAAATTTTTCTATACCCCTGGGTATTTTCTGCAGCTGTTGGCACAACTTTTTATGCTTGCTGCCTTAGTCATCCTGCTGCAGGCACTTACAACAGTAAACCCCATGAGCACCAAGGCGGAGTTGTTCGGTAAGTATATCAACTCAGGATTTGGCATCCAGCGGGTTACCCGCCATCCTCAGAATTTTGCCTTCGGGCTTTTCGGGCTGGCCCATCTGCTGGTGAACCCGTATGTCGGCGATTGGATATTTTTCGGCGGTTTTATTATCTATGGCATCATCAGTGCCATGCATCAGGATCGTCGTATACTCGCCATTGGTCATGTACAGGCGAAACATTTTATCGCCGATACATCGGCGCTTCCTTTTGCTGCTATTGTGTCGGGAAAACAGAAGTTTAGGCTGGATGAGTATTATCCGCCGGCCCTGGCAGCCGCCATGGTTCTTTTTATTCTTATCCGTTTACTGCATCCCATGCTTTTTGGTGGTTTCGGGGGGTAAATTTTTCTTTTTTTATATGCAGAGAATTGAGAATTAAGTGCAAAAAAAACCGCTGATCGGTTAAATCAGCGGTTTTTTTATTGAAAATATTAATGGGTAGTTGCTTTACTCTACTGTGAAACTAACACTCCGCTGAAGTCCATCCCAGGTGTAGCCTGCAGCAGTTAAATCAGCAATAGTTGCAGTATAGCTTCCAGGGGTTGTGCCCCCATTACCTTTCCTATTCGGCCTGCTTGTTTCCCAGGTTGCTTCAACAATACCATTGGCATCACTTGGATTATTGGTTGTTGGCGTTGCAGTTTCTGCTCCGGTTATGGAAATATTTACTGTGGCATTCTGAACGGGCAGCCCGGTGGCAGTATCCAGAACTGTGGCCCGGATAATCACAATATCACCGGCAATAAAGGCGCTACCGGGAACAAATGCAACGGTAGCATTTTTTCCCTTGCCGATCCTTTCGTAAAAACCGGTGATTACTGTATCCACGCCTATCCGTGCCTGACCCTGGTTGCTGGGGATGGCGCAGAGAATGTTGCTGAAACTGGATTCGCATGTTTCTGTATATGAAGTGACCTTGTAACAGTATTCCTGCTGGTTGGTCAGGCCGGTATCTGTATATGAGTTTGCAGAGAGAGCATCGGCAACCAGTTGCGCTTTGCCTCCCTGATCGTAGTAAAGCCTGTAGGTCTCTCCGGCCAATGACTCCCAGGTGACGGTTACACTTTTGTCGTCCGGTGTCGCACTCAGCAAGTTTGGCGTAGTTGCGTCACAGGGTTGTGGAGCATCACCCCAGGTGGTTGAGGCCATGATATATGGGGCGGCCATATTGTTATTCAGCCAGGCATCCAGCATGTATTCGCCTTCATTGGCCAGGAATGAATTGGATTTATTGTTGGCCAGCCAGAGGAATTGTATGTACTCCCAACTGGTCGGCTGGTACATAAGGTTGATAGTTGCCGATTGAGCACCTGAAGGGGGATTGAGAGCAAAAGTGTCAAAATAATCGTATGTCTTTCCAGGGCCTCCGCCATACTGGCTATCCGGAACTGGGAGGGCATTGCGTTTTCTGGCTTCTTCGTAGTCCATTCCGTAAGGGGGGATCCGGTTATCCTTGAGTACCTGGTTATTGAGGACAAAATGGAAGGTTTCGTGTGTGGTGCCGGGGACTGAGGAGGCAAGGTCACCTAAAGTGTATTCTGTATCAGGATTTAAGGTTATTTGGCTCCTGTCATAGCTCAAGACAAGGCCGGGGTCATAGCCAAGAATATCGACGAGTGTCTCAGCCCAAGCCTTGTCCATACCGTAATGGGCCTCGTAAATTTGCAGATTTGGATCATCCAGGTTAATGATTGATTCGACTTCTACAGGCAGGCCGTCGGCAGGGTTGGGTACGATAACACCTATTGGTCCGTAGGCGCCAACCTCGTTGGCAATCATCTCGTCACCATTGATATCAAACCACTTGATATTCAACCACATGCGGCGTCCTTCCGGATAGCCGGAGATCAGTTTATGTCCTGTATGGTTGACGATCTTTAATGTATTGCCCTGGACCGACAGGGAGGCAGCGAGATTGAGCTGTTCCTTGGCACGCAGCTTGGCAGCATCAAGTGCAGCATTCTGCGTTGCATTTAATCCGCCGCCGAGCCGCAGCTTTCCCTGGGCATCAAGATACTGAATAGCCTCAGGCATCCAGTAGTTGCCGCCGGTCATGTCATGCAGCGGCAGGTCGCTGCGGAATGGTGGATTCTTGTTGCAACCCTGACCGAATACAGGGCGCATGTGACAGGTCTGGCAGCTGTAAAAGCGTTCGTCACCATCTTCGTAATTGGCGCTTTTGGTACCTTTTTCAGTCGCATCATCATAAATGGCTTTCAGGGCTCCTCCCTGAAGATCTGCCGGCAGGTCCGGGTAATTATCCACCAGGGTTTGGGAAATGAGGCCTGATTTATATTCACTGAAGGTACGTTCCACCACTCCATATTTGTAGGGAGGGTTATTGAAGGCAACGTTGGAACTGGGATCAACCGACGATTCAGCTGTAGCTTGGGCACCAAAGTTGTGCGCCAGGGTGCCGACAGCCGAGTTTGACACATCATGACAGGTGCCGCAAAAATCTACTGACCGATGGAATTTTGATTTGTCCCACTTATGCCTGGCCTGAGCATCCCCAAAGGGCCCAAGTTTTTCGTTGCCGCCCCAGATGGAACTCATACCGCTTCCGTAGTATCCCTCACCTGTGACTGGATCATTGGCAATGAACGGATCATTCATCACCCCCTGGAACTCTGAATCGTCAGGGTTGGTTAATTTGTGGCAGTAGTCACATTCAACCCCGTCTCCATCACCGGATGCCAGGCCGGAACCGTCGGTGGGTGTTGAACGGCCAGCCAGCCAGCCACCAGTGCTGTGGCAGCGGATGCAGAGATCACCGGCGCCGCCAAAGTCCTGTTCAGCTACTGCAACAGTGGCCCAGAAGATTGGATCACGGCCAGCATTGGCCATCATGCTGCCCCGCCAGTTAAAAGCGGGCTCTACTGCAGTATTATATCCCCCGTGACAGTTGTCGCACTTGTCAGGGGATTCCAGGTTGGATACTTCCTGGGGTTGAGTGCCGGGTAACTCTATAACAGGAGGCACCGTGTCAAGGGCCATGGCCAGGTTGAAACACAAAAAAACAGCAAGAATAATTGACAGTAAAGTAACCCTCTTCATCATTGATACCCCCCATCTAATGAGAAACATAAACGCCTGTTAAATAAGAAAAGTCAGGTAACGGAAGAAAGAATCTTGCGGCAGCCCTGCTATCCATCAAAAAAGGACTCGCAACTTTCCGTTCCAAATTTACAAAGGGTGCGGCTGTATTTAGTTATGTGCAGTTATTAATAATCATTACTAATAATAAAAAATTATTTAACTGTCCATAAAAAAATTAATATAAGCTGTACAACAACTAGTACCTGCTTTTTCCTCTTATCCCTATATAGTCCCAGAATTTGTCGATATCTGTCCTTCTCATAAGCCGGGCGGTTCGTTCCATTTTCCTGGCGTTTTCACGATAGAAATCAAGACACCTGCTTAAGAGTTCTATTACTTCATCATCATTTAAGTTTTCAGCAATAATATCACCGATTCGAGGACAGCCGCCTCCATTGCCTCCAAATACCAGGGTCCAGCCGTTCTTTTTGCCGAAAACACCTATGTCACGGATGTAACTCTCGCAACAGTTCAAAGGACAGCCCGATATACCCACCTTGGTTTTTGCAGGCAGAGGCAGATCACCAAAAGTTTTTTCAAGTTTTTCACCTAGGGCCAGGGAATCCTGGCGGCCATACTTGCACCATTTAACACCAGGGCAGGCCTGGATATAATGGATTCCCACCGGTTTTTTAGGACCGGTTTTCTGTCCAAGTTCCAACCATATCTTTTCGGCAGTTTCCGGCTTATGCCCAACAATGGCAAGGCGTTGGGCTGAGGTAATCTTGAAAAAGGGAATATCGTGTTTTCTGGCAATCCTGGTCAGTTCTTCCAGGTAGTCTGTTGAAAGTAAACCCATTTTTGTGCCGGGCAGAACATTGTATGTTTTGTTCTTTTTTGTAGTATTTGCAACCATGTTGACACCTTTGTTTTTTAGTTGATAAGTAAATTGTGATTCTATTTTAGAGAATTCGGCATAAAGGTTCATTGATATAAGTCAACAAAAGCTTTCGTTCTGTTAATTCTTTACTCTTTTCTTTTAAAAACCTTCCGGGTATCTTGTGCCTCCATGTGTCCAGCTGAAAAACCTAATTACTTTAATACACAACTGCCGTTATGGAGCGTACATTGCCTGATGCTCCTGGCATCAATAATTGTATCAAGCTCATTTACCGTAGGCGAAGCCATAACACACGGTCTTAAACCATCTGCGCTGCTCCTGGTTCGTTATATAGTCGCAGTGGTCTGTCTGGCTCCCATTGTTGCTGTAAATCACGGGTTTTCTCTGCCGTCCGCCAGGCGTATTGGTGGCTACAGCCTGATCAGTGCCAGCACAGTGGGTTTTTTTTGGTGCATGTTTGAATCGCTCCGCTACACAGATGCCTTGAATACAAGCGTGATTTTTACCCTTGTTCCTGGAATTTCAGGTGTTTACAGTGCAGTTTTTCTGAAAGAGCGCTTGGGCAGAGGCCGCCTCTGGGCTCTTTTTTTTGGCATGATCGGAGCCCTGTGGGTAATTTTTCGGGGAGATCCGGAACGGCTGCTGGCCCTTGATGTAAATAACGGAGATATTCTTTTTCTGGCGGGTTGTTTCATGATGGCGGCCTATACCCCTCTGGTAAAAAGAATGCACCGGCAGGAATCAATGGTTATCATGACATTCTGGGTGCTTGTAACAGGAAGTGTCTGGTTGCTTCTGCTTGCTTCTTCAGGTCTCGGTGCAGTTGACTGGCAGGGGGTTGAAATGCAGGTCTGGATTGGAATTGTTTACCTGGCGGTTTTTTCGACCATCATCACATTCTACCTGACCCATATCTCCACCCTTTATCTTGGGCCTACCCGGGTAATGGCCTACAGTTATTTTTATCCGGCCTTTGTGTTGATAATAAATTGGGGACTTGGCAAAGGTCTTCCCCCGGTTATAATCTTGCCGGGTGTAGTTGTAGTTACCTTGGCAACAGTTGTTTTACAAAGGGAGTTGAAAAGCAAAAAACATGAAGTAAAGGGTGAGATCTAAGATGCTCAAACTCAGTACAGGAAAAAAGCCCCAAAAAAGATTATTTAAAATTTCACATTCTATATTGAAGATATGGCCATAAATATAAATCAGGATCCGCCAGCTAACATTCTCGGGTTGCGCAGGAAGTATATTATCATCTCGCTGTTTTTTTTGGGACTTGTGATTTGTGCGATTATTCTAGGCGTCATTAGCGTATTTTTTGAAACAGGGCATACTGATTTCCTCGAGAACAGCGCCTTTGTGCTTTTTGTTTCTTCCGGGTTTGCCTTTGTTTATTTTACAGAAAAATTTCTCGACTTCAGAAAGCCCGGCCCAAAGCGGCAGGAGAAACTGGTTACAATGATGTACGAATATGAGGAAGTATCAGAATATTGCAGGAAGGTGGCAGAACAAGGAAGATACCTGGTTGTCATGGAATATGATGCTATTGTAGCACATGTTCAGAAAATAGAAGGAGGAAAACCAGCGAATTAAATCGTGGAATGAGGAGAAAATTGTATACTATCACTTCGTGCAACAGGGCTTCACGCCAAGTAGCCAGTATTTTGCCCTGTTTTAGATCCCAAGAATTACGCTGACCTTGAAGAAGTCATTGGGGAAAAGATTCTCAGGCACTTCATCCAATCCTAAAGCTTTGGCTACAATGTATCGTGCGCACTGAGAACTTCCACCGCCACAGTATTTCTTTTTCAGGCCATACCTTTCTTCGGCAGTAAATTTTTTTGACAGTTGATCGTTGAAAAATGGACACTTGTTTGTCATCGTACATTTTTTCATGATCTTGCCTCCCTGCACTCCGGCTAACTTGTCTCCTGTTCGTTTGTTGACCTATACGAAGATCAATCCAGGTTTAATCTTTGAAAGGGGAAAAAATGCTTGCTCCTCTTTCACATTTTTCGCGGTCTGCATTCAGGAAATACTGCTTTTTTTCTGAAAAAACTCCTGCAGGCCACCCTTTATATTGCAAAAATCAAGCCAGTTGTTAGGAAAAGCGCTGTTTTCTTAATAAAATATCTTATATTCCGGGTATTTACCGAAGTTTTGGGGCGGCGGTTTGTAAGGGTTTAGAGTTGTCCAAACGGAGGAAATGGTACTCTTGTTGACATTAATTGTCAGAAAATGTGCCCTTGTTCAGTGGTTTAGTAAGAATTTTTCATATCTTTGTTTCATTGCCAATTTTTCACTTATTTTTTTTGATTTTTATCCTCATAATGCTTATTTTTTATTTTTAATAAGCATCAGCAGGATGTGGAAGGATGCCCAGTGTATCAGCATGCAGGTTGGATTTACTTGTTGATAACGAAGCAAAACTTATAGGCTTCGCTGCTGGTGTTCTGCAGATTTCCGAGTACGAGCTTTTTCGCATCGCCTACCGCAACTGGTTCAATCATTCGCTTACTGATACCCGACTGGATTCCTTGTTCAAGGATTATCTTGCTTACGGTGATGCGCCTTACTGGGTGAATGATTTTTCCAGGAAAGTGCATGAGAAATTTAAAGCCGGTGAACTGAATTATAAAGACTACGGAATTACAAGGCGGGTCTGCGATCGCAGGACAAAAATAAAAGGGTGGATTATTATTCTCTCCCTGATAATACTGTTGGTGTTCTACAGCTATCTGATAACCAAATACCCTTCCTACTGACTGTAAGGGGTTGTCTCCCATTAGCACCACCTGATTTTTCGCTGAACACTCAAAGCGATATGCCTCCCCGCCTTGCCCTTTTTTCCTTTAACCATTACATTTACTAAATGCCGAAATCCACCTATACAGCGCTTGATGTATATAAAATACTGCCCCAAACCAATTGCAGTAAATGCCTCCTGCCGTCTTGTCTGGCTTTTGCCGCTGCAATCTTGGCAGGCCGTAAAAAACTAAAGGACTGCCCGGACCTCGAACCTGAGCGAATTACTGAATTCTCGGCAAAATATGAGAACTCCGGTTACATGGAAGTTAACCAGGCTGAGTTCATTGATAAACTGCGGCAGAAAATGGCCTCCATCAACCTTGAAACAGTTGCTCCCCTTATCGGCGCAACTATTCAGGGTGAAAGGATAATTATCAATTCCATGGGCAAGGATTTTGTTTTTGACCGGCAGGGCAACATGACCTCTGAATGCCATATCATCCCATGGGTGCAGGCCCCGCTGCTCTCCTATATCACCTACAAGACACATGCGGATATTACCGGCAAATGGATATCATTCCGGGAAATTAAAGGAGGGATTGAATGGCAGGCCCTTTTTACCAGCCGCTGTGAAGAGCCTCTTCGGAAATTGGCGGATGACAACCCGGACCTGCTGAATGATCTTATTGATCTGTTTATGGGTAAAGCCGTTGACTGGTACGAGGCAGATATTGCCCTTATCCTCTACCCCATGCCCAAAATCCCTATTCTTATCTGCTATCAGGCCCCGGAGGATGACCTGGAATCAAAGCTCACGATCTTTTTTGATGAATGTTGCAGCACGAATCTCCACATAAAATCCATTTTTACCCTCAGTTCCGGACTGGTGCAGATGTTTACCAAGATTGCGGAACATCACTCGTAATAGATAAATCTCTATTCAGCAGAAGAACTTTTTTGCATCCTTGGCCGTTAATCACTCATTGTATAATATTAAACCTGGCAGGCCCGCGCTGTACTGTTCGGTGGTATTCGACTGCAGGTTCACCAAAAACCATTGCATAACCAACAATGTGATCTTCCGGAATCCCTATTCTTGAGGCAAGGTCAGGAATGACGGCAAGGACCATCATGAATATCCCATCCCATACCGTTCCAACCCCACGTGCATGAGCCATGAGCTGAAAGGTGGTCAGGGCGATTAGGGTATCCTGGGCCGGACAGGGAGCGTCTTTGGGGGCACTTGTTATGAGCAGATGCGGAGCGCCCCTGAAAATGATATCCTTGCCGGTTTCCTGCCAGGCATCGACAGCCATATCGATATACTGCCCGGCTAAGCCCCCAGGCAACTTTCCTTTATCTTTCAGTTTTATAAGCTCTGACATGACTTCTTCCCGCAGTCCTTTCATGACTGCCCCCTCCCTGACTACGGTGAACAGCACAGCCTGAGAGTTGACGCCGGTTGGGGCATGACAGGCAATATCCAGAAGATCGTCAATCAACGTCTTGTCCAGGTCCCTGTCGGTATAACTCCGTACTGACCTGCGGCCCTTGATCAGAGTTGCCAGACTGGCCGCATCAGGCATATTCCCTTCCAGCTGTATGCTTGCATCAGGATCTCTGCCAAGGACAGATACTGCGCCCGTCGGGCAGACAGCAAGACAATGCTGACATTGGTAGCAGCCATCTTCATTAGTTATTTTCGGGTAGTCATCCATGGTGATGACTCCAGCTGGACAATCCTCTGCACATTCGCCGCACTGGATACAGCGTTCCTCGTCAATTTGAAACTGGATCATGGAGGCTCCTTATTTGCTTAAGTTAAATTGGTGTTCTGTAATAAATACAAAAATTTTTAAAAAGTGCAAAGGACCGGAAAGCGTGGCTGGTATAATGCACTAAAGTATCGCCATCACTTTACATAAGGAGAGTTTTGCCCATAAAAAAAGAACGGTTTTCATGAAACCACAAGAAAACTGTTCTCTTATCCTCTAACTGTGTTCAGCATGGGCCTTGACAGTAATGTCTTATGCTTCAGGCCTGATGTCCCCTTCTTGATTTTACCTGCCTATATCATGAAAATCATGATCAGAAGACCGGCTAAGAACCAGACACCCAATGTCGCTGCAAATCCGAAAATAATAGACAGGGTAAGGCTTGCAGGTGTCCAGTGGAAATCAGTGTGTTTTTCATGTGTTATAGCTGTCATAATATCCACCTCTTCAACTCTGAGTTAAAGCATTTAGGGCGATGATCAATAAAACAAAGAAATGCCCCTTTTCTAAAATGATAATCATTCCCATTAAGAAAATAAAGGTGGAGCATTAAAAAAACAACTTACTGAAATTAAAGAAAATCATGTGCTTTGCTTAACTAATTTATTTATTATTTTGTTGCATTAAGCTTAAAGTCGGGTATAGTGGGGCGGCATTTTACAAGATAGTGCACTAAGTGTCTGGCGAATTCTTCAAGCGTCGTTCTTCCTTCCGAGACTATTTTTCCCGTTAGATTAGAAGCCGTTATTTAATTTTCTGCTGATCACTTAAACTGGACAGCAGAGATCCCCGATGAGTTGACCATTGTGTCAGCACCATGGCTTTCTCTATTTATCCAAAAAAAATAATTACTGGTTCCTGACCTTTTAGTTGTTGACTTTAAGGGTGCCGGAAAAAGTTGTTTCCAATTCAGGAATTTACCAGTGACAGAAACATTAAATTGCCGTTTCGCATGTATGCCTTTTTTATCGTTGGCACAAAGTGCTCCCGCGGCTCTGTCACACAAATACATACAGAGAGATACAATGAGTTTTAAACAATTTGATTTTAATCCGAAGATTGATGCAGGTATTCGGGCCTGCAATTATGAAACACCAACCCCAATCCAGGAAAAAGCGATTCCTGCAATCCTGGATGGCCGTGATATCATGGGTCTCGCCCAGACAGGTACCGGCAAGACAGCAGCGTTTGTTCTTCCCATTTTGCAGCGTATGCTGAAAGGCCCACGCAGCAAGAGAGTCCGCACCCTCATCGTTGCCCCGACCCGGGAACTGGCAGAGCAGATAAACAGTGACATCACCAATCTGGCCCGCCAGACAGGGCTTCGCAGTGTGGCAATATACGGCGGAGTCGGCAAGCTTCCCCAGATAAAAAAGATACGGTCCGGTGTTGAGATCGTTGTTGCCTGTCCCGGTCGTCTGCTTGATCATTTACGTGACAAGACATTCAACCTGGCAAAGGTGGAGCATCTGGTTCTTGATGAAGCGGATCATATGTTTGATATGGGTTTCTTGCCTGACATCAAGCGTATATTGAATTTCCTGCCCGGCACCCAGCAGACGCTATTGTTTTCTGCCACCATGCCTGACGAAATCCGCCACCTGGCAGAAGATATTCTCGATAATCCGGTCAGGGTTCAGATCGCCCACAGCCGCCCCACAGCCACTGTGTCGCAGATGCTTTTTCCGGTGGAGCAGAATCGCAAGATGACCCTGCTCAAGGACATCATGGCCAAGACTGATATGTCTGCAACCCTTATTTTTACCCGTACCAAGTATCGGGCAGAGAGCCTGGCCAGACAGTTGCATAAAGCCGGTTATACCGCCACCTCTTTACAGGGAAACCTTTCCCAGCAAAAGCGCCAGAAGGCCCTAGACGGGTTTAAGCGAGGTCAGTTCAAGGTCCTGGTGGCCACTGATATTGCTGCAAGGGGTATTGACGTTTCCGGTATTTCCCATGTAATCAATTACGACGTGCCTGCCACGGTAGATGCATATACCCACAGGATCGGCCGTACAGGACGCGCTGCATGCACCGGTGAGGCCTTTACATTTGTAAGCAACGAGGACAGGAAGATCATAAACCAGATAGAGCGGTCTCTGGGCAGAAAAATAAACCGGAATAATGACCCGGACTTTACTGTAGATAATTCATTCAGCACGCCACCCATAGGAAAGCCTGTCAAAAAGTCGTGGCATAAAGCGAAGAATAACGGTCGTCCTGCAGGGGGGCGCAATGGGCGTCCGGCTGGCAGAACAGCAAGATCTGCTGGTTCAGCAAAACAGGAGCAGCAGCCGGCCAGGCAGCAAAAGGCAGGCAGCAGGCAGAAGAGGAAACAGCGGAGGGCAACAATGATGGTTGATGGCTCCGGCAACCTCTTTCTGAATCCATAAAAGCATGTTACCATGTCGGTCAGCATCCATTAATCAGGATAGGAACCATTAATAAGGTGAGTCATGGCCAGAACAAATTATTCATTTGAAAAGCGCCAGAAAGAATTGAAAAAGAAAAAAAAGAAAGAGGAAAAAAGGCTGCGCAAGCAGGAGAAAAAGAATCCGCCTGTTGAAGAAAATGAGGATTTAATTTCCCAGGAAGATTGATGGTCTTGAAGTCATCGTTTATCTGTTTTTTCTATAAAGAAACAATTTAGGTAATTTCCCCAAACTCTTTTTTAAAACCTGAAAATTATATGCCACGGGGCGTGTCCCTGTGGCTTTATTGTACACAGCGTCTTAAGCGCGAGGCGCTATGTAATTCATAAGGAAACTAACAATGATAACCGCATCTAATATCGCTCTCTCCTATGGGAAGAGGGTCATCTTTCAGGACGTCAATATTAAATTTACCCCTGGAAACTGCTATGGCCTGATCGGGGCTAACGGCACCGGAAAATCAACCTTTCTGAAGATACTGGCAGGTCAGCTTGAACCAGACCGGGGCGAGATCAGCAAGGGGAAGAGAGCGCGCATAGCAGTTCTTAACCAGGACCAGTTCGCCTTTGACGAGTATACAGTTTCAGATACAGTGGTCATGGGCCACAAGAAACTTTACAAGGTGATGGCCGAGCGTGAGGCCATCTATGCCAAGGCTGATTTTACGGAGGAAGACGGCATTCGTTCCGGAGAGCTTGAGGTCACATTTGGTGAAATGAATGGCTATGAGGCTGAGGCTGAGGTGGCGGTGCTGCTAAACGGCCTCGGGATCCCGGAAGAGATGCGTCAGAAGAGGATGAAGGAGCTTGACGGCAGCGACAAGGTAAGGGTATTGCTGGCCCAGGCCCTGTTCGGTAACCCGGATATCCTGCTTCTGGATGAGCCCACTAACCAGCTCGACCTCGAGACCATTAACTGGCTGGAGGCTTTTCTCTCCCGTTTCCAGAACACAGTCATTATCGTCTCCCATGACCGTCATTTCCTGAACCAGGTCTGCACCCATGTAGCGGATATAGATTATGGTAAAATCCAGATATATGTCGGCAACTATGACTTCTGGTACCAGGCCAGCCAACTCAGGTTCCACCAGAAGGAGACCGAGAGCAAGAAGGCCAAGGCCAAGGCGGCGGAACTCAAAGAATTTATTCAGCGTTTCAGTTCCAACGCCTCCAAGGCCAGGCAGGCCACCTCAAGGAAGAAACTGCTGGAGAAACTTACCGTTGAAGACATGCCAATCTCCTCCCGGAAATATCCCTATATAGTCTTTAAGCCGGAACGAGCCTGTGGAGATGTTATTCTGGAGATCGATGGTATTTGCAAAGAGATCGATGGTGTTTCCATGTTTAATAATCTTACACTGACCGTCAACAAGGGTGACAAGATCGCCTTTGTCGGTACTAACAGTCTGGCAAAAACCACCCTGTTCCAGATCCTGGCCGGGGAGATTGAGCCTGATAAAGGAAGTTTACGTTGGGGAGTCACCATCAAGAACGCCTATTTCCCGAAAGAGAATAATGGTTTTTTCAATGAGGATCTTGATCTTATCGGTTGGCTGCGCCAATATGCACCTCCCAATGAGCATGAAAGTTTTGTCCGTGGGTTTCTGGGAAAGATGCTTTTTGTCGGAGAAGAGGCGATGAAAAAAACGTCGGTTCTTTCCGGTGGCGAGCGGGTACGCTGCATGCTTTCCAGGATGATGCTTTCCGGAGCCAATGCCCTCATGCTCGATGAGCCCACCAACCATCTCGACCTTGAGTCAATCATTTCTTTGAATAACGGGCTGATCGATTTTCCGGAGGTGGTTCTTTTGGCCTCCCATGATCACCAGATTGTGTCCACAGTGGCAAACAGGATTGTTGAGATCACTAACGATGGCATCATCGATGTAATGATGAACTATGACGAGTATCTGGCAATGAAGGAAGCGAGTCTGACGGAAGATGAAAATGTTTCGGAAGAAAACAATAGCTATATAGATCGACAGGCAGCCTGACCTAATTTTTTTGTAATTCAGGAAGATTTGTAATGAATCTTTGACAAAAGATTAAACCTGCCACAATATTTATTGTGTGTTCATTTTCTTTGCTTGCCCAAAGAAAACGAACCAAAAGAAAAGGCAGCCGTTCACTTGGTCCCGCATTGCGGGACTTCCCTGTGCTTCTCGAAACGCCCGGAAGTTTGAAAACTCGCTACGCTCAGACAAGTCAAACTTCTTTTTCGGACGTTTCTACGGTGCTCGGCGTCGTGAAAAGGCAGAATCTGAAAACATGACTATCTGCAGTGTTGTAGGCTAATTTTTTAGTGTTGATTTTTTATTTCTGGAGAATGAATTTTGGCGCGAAAACAATCCCGACCCAAGCGAGAATATCCTAAAAAAGAATTTGCGAAAGGTCGGCGGTCTGTAAAAAGTGTACAACCCCCCAGAGATAAAAATTCTGGCAGTGGAAAACAAGCGGCTGTTACCTTTGCCGGTCTGCTGAAGCCGCTCATTGCCAGGCCGGAGAGGCCTTTGGCTCCGGTCATTTTGCAGAGTTCACCCCTGGCCCATCTTGACTACCAGGAAGAACTCAAAGTAAAGAATCAGGCCCTTTCCCTGTTCTGGAAGCATTTTCGCCTGCCGGGAAAACCTGAACCGGTTATTGGTTCTCCCAGAAAACGGGGCTACCGGACCACATCCAAACGTAAAACAATCCTCAAGGGCAGTACCCTCTATCTCCTGTTTAATGATCGGGCGCTCCGTACCCAGAAAAAGCCCTTTGTGGAATCTCCCCTGGAACCTCCCGCGCACAGCCGAATTTTTGAATTCCTGCAGCAGAAGATCAGTGATCCTGCCTTCAAGCTGGTGGCCGGTCACCTGAACTACCTGATTATCCGCGGCAGTTACGCGGAGCAGGCCGTGATTTTTAATGTCGACACCTTAAACGGCCCCCTGGTGCGTAAGCTCAAGCTTCTGGCCGGCCACCTTCAGAAACTGCCCGATCCGGTGACTTCTGCCTATATCTATCCGGACCCGAGCTTTTCAGAGTATTATCTTGAGGAGGGACAGTCGACCGATATTCTGCAGTTTAAAAAACTTTTCGGTAAAGGGGATCTTGCTGTCAGCCATCATGGCTGCCGTTATCTCTATCATCCCACCTCATTTTCCCAGGTCAATGAGGCCATGGTACCGGTGATGCTGGAGAAAGCCCGGGAGATGCTGAAGCCGGACCCTGCTGAAACACTTCTGGATCTTTATTGCGGTTACGGCCTGTTCAGTCATTTTCTGGCGCCCGGCTATAAACAGGTGGTGGGAATCGATGCAGAAGGCCCGTCCATCCGTTCTGCCATCTCTAACAAAAAGTTTAATCCTGCTTCAAAAAAAGCACGTTTTCTATCGCGCCGCATCACGGCACGAAGTGTTGAGAAAATCCCGTTACCAGATGATCTCAGTTCTGAGACAATTCTGCTTGATCCGCCACGGCAGGGGACCCAGGAGGGTGTTATTGGTGCATTGAGCAGGCGCGAACCGCGGAAAGTACTCCACATTCATTGCGGTGTGGATCAGATTCCGCACTCACTCAGCCAGTGGCAGCAGAACAGATACAAGGTCAAACGCATTGTATCGCTTGATATGTTTCCGGGCACAGCAGGCCTGGAGGTGCTTATTCTGCTGGAAAGAGCCTAGATTTAAATTAGATTATTATTTATAATAAAAAGTTCCTGATTCTGGCAAGAAAAGCAGTTTGCCGAATGACCTGGACAGTACAAAGCAAAAACATACTATGCAGTAGTTCTTTGTTATAAAACAGGAGAAAGACATGAAAAAAACATTCCTATTGCTGCTATCCTTTTTTATGCTCGTCAGTGTTTCAACTGCTATCGGCCAATCCGGTCAGGATGAAATCGATCAATCCAACCGTCAATTTCAGGAATGGGCAAAAAATGTGTCAGAATTTGTGAAGGATGTGCGCTTCAATGAAAAGGATGTCCAGAATCTTTTAAGTCAGTGGAATGATTTTAATGCTATTAGTGAAGAGCAGGATACTGATAAAGAAGAATATGTTGATTTTAATAGCATTTTAAATGATTCAGCCTACCTATCCTGGGCAAAAGCCAAGGGCCTTGACAGTGAAACATGGCTTAAAAAATCGATGCGCATAACGGCCATGATGATGAGAGCCCAGATAGAAGAAAATATGTCCGAGAGTCAGTTTGATATGACAGGCCAACTGGTGGAACTCGAAAAGATGAAGGGACAGATGGGAGAGGAGATGTACCAGCAGATGAAACAGGCATTGCAAGCCGGTGCTGCGGCAATGCAGGGAATAAATGACTCCTATAAAGACCTTCCTGTTCCCACTGATTCCGAGAAATTATTGCTGGCAAAGTACAACCGGCAGCTCATGAACCTGGAATAGGAATATCATAAAACAAAGGGTAGATTCCGACGTCAGAAGAAAAGTCACCTGACTATTTTTATGTTTTCTTTAAGTTTGAGGATTCCGATAATAAGCAGATAAATCAGGACCGGTGGAGCGAGCAGAAAGATAAGCACAAAACCTGCATAGAAAAGGACCAGTTTTATTCTACCCCTCTCCCTGACCCGAAGAAGACGTTCTTCAATCTCCTTCCCTCTTGCCTCTACCTCAGCAGGAGGCCAGGAAAGGCAGGCATTCTCTTGCCGGTCGGCCAGTAACTTCGGTTTTTTGTTGCATTCGGCGGTGAGTTCCTCAAGGGCTTTAGTTCTGATCCGACCAAGATCAAGCTGGTCAAGAATTGCGCGATACTGGCTGTTAATCCTGTCAAATTCGTTGGTGCCTACATTAATTGTCCAACCAATGTAGACGAGACAACAAATCGCATAGATTATCTTCCATAGCCTGATTTTTTTCATACAGTATCAACCGGCAATTTTTTTGACTCGTCCGACTGCACCGCTTTCCAGGCGGACCTTAATGCCATGGGGATGTTTGGGAGATTTTGTCAGGATGTCTTTCACGACTCCTTGTGTGAGTTTTCCAGTTCGCTGATCTTTTTTTAATACTATGTGAACCTCTGCTCCCGGTTTTATATCTGCCCGTTTAGTACCATCCATACTTTATCCTT
>JBHPCH010000029.1:0-24597 GCA_042576125.1 Thermodesulfobacteriota bacterium | reverse complement strand
AACTGCAGTGGTATCTGACCCTCCCCTTCCCAATGTGGTAATATCGCCGGTTTCATCAACACCCTGAAAACCTGCAATAACTACTATCTTACCTTCATCAAGATGTTTTTTTACCTTATCGGTATCCACGGATTGAATTCTTGCCTTGGTATGCAAATTGCTTGTTTGTATCTTAACCTGATCACCTAGAAAGGATATGGCATCGAATCCGGAAGATTTTATCGCCATGGCAAAAAGAGATATAGTTACCTGTTCCCCGGTTGATAGCAGTACATCCATTTCACGGCTGTCGGGTTGTTCCTGCATACTATTTGCAAGTGATATGAGACGGTCTGTTTCACCTGACATGGCAGAGAGGACAACAACCACCTGGTGTCCCTTACGGCTGTATTTAAGAACACGCTCGGCAACTGCCTTAATTTTTTCAGATGAACCTACTGAAGTTCCACCATATTTTTGAACTATTAATGACATTTTTTCAGTACTCTTTAATAAATTAAATTATCAAGCTTTAAAACAGGACAATGTAAACTTTATTGCCAAAAAAGCAACAATGTTTCCGTTTAAGTTGCGATATAATACGAGTCTATTATAATTGTTTGCAATGAAAAACTCTCTGCCGACAACTGCTATTGTGTTAATAACCGACTCATATTATAAATCCTGCTGATGTCCGGAGACTTTTTATGATTGCAGTAAATTTTTCCACGCAGAACAAACTTGTTAAAACCTTTTCTGTGTTATTAGAAAACCGTAACTGTTTTGAACTGCAGAACAGTAACATTCAATATACCAAAATATACTATCAATCTTTTATTAAAATGCCTGTATATACATCAGTTACAGAATAATGGATTCCGGAAAAACACTTACGGATTTAACAGTCACATTGTCATTCTGGATAGGGATAGTTTTTGTTTTGCTGTCTGTTCATGGCAATATTAATGACAATGCAACTGCCACTCCCATTTCTTTAAACCTTGAATTACAGACACCTGTTGAGAGTGATGCCTCCACTTTTGAACCAGCAAAGGTAAAAAGTGTATTGCCGGAGACATCTCCAGAAATTCATACTGAGATTACCGGTGAGTTAAAAAGGGGAGAAAGTTTCGACCTGGCCATGAAACGGCTTAAGGTGTCGGATTCGGTCAGACTTAATGTCATCAAAGGTTTTCAAAAATCATTGGATTTTAAAATGCTGCATCCTGGAGACCGGTTTTCTATTATTTTAGAACAGGATAATTCCATTGCTCGTGCAACATATGAATCCAGCCTTTTAAAAACCCATATCCTGGAACGGAATGAAGACGGTAATTATTGGTCGACCAGGCAAGCGGTTCCCTTGGAATATAGAATTGAAAGACTTTCCGGGGTAATTGATTCTTCACTCTATGCCGCATTTTGCAAATTGGGTGAAGAACCAAAACTCATCCATGCTTATGCTGATATATTTGCCTCTAAAATTGATTTTAACACTGAAACCAGGGTGAATGACAGATTCGAACTTCTGGTGGAAAAATATTATAAAGATGATGTTTTTGTCGGTTACGGGAAAATACTTGTTGCCAGTTATAAGAAACAGAACATTGAATATCAAGGATATCATTTTGCATCTGAAAACACTCCATCCGGGTATTTTGATCAGAAAGGAGAAGCATTGGGGACCTGGTTCATTCGTTCACCTATTCCCTTTGGCCGTGTAACGTCCCGGTTTACCATGAAACGCAAGCATCCCGTTGATGGGATTGTAAGGCCGCACCTCGGGGTCGATTTGGCAGCACCAAGGGGTACTGCGGTAATGGCAACAGCAGAGGGCAGAGTGGAGTTTATTGGCAGAAAGGGTGGTTTTGGAAAATCCATAATCCTCAGGCACCATGGAGGGTATAAAACATATTACGGACATTTGAATGGTTATAAAAAAGGTTTAAATAAAGGCAGTATTGTCCAGCAGAAAGATATTATCGGTTATGTTGGTTCAACAGGTAAATCCACAGGACCTCATCTTGACTATCGCATCCAGCTTAATGGGGTTTTCAGGAACCCTTTCGGTATAAAATTCAAAGCAAAAACCATATTGAAAGATGAGGAATTAGCCCTTTTCCTTCAGTCGAGCAATATGGTTGCTGAACTTTTTAAGGCCGATACATCAGAGAAAACTCTGCAGGTCAAAAATGTAACCCTGACTGAAGATCACTCTATCTCCTTTTTGTAGTTAATCAGTTGATGCTTAAGACTATCCCTTTCAATGTTGTCCTGGTAGAACCGGAAATACCACCTAATACCGGAACCACAGCCAGGTTGTGTGGAGCAACCGATACAGTTCTGCATCTTGTTAAACCCCTTGGATTCAGTACCGATGATAAGCATCTGAAACGTGCAGGACTTGATTATTGGAAATTTGTAAAAATCGTTTACTGGGATAATTTTGATGAATTCTTAATAACTCAGGATGAAAAGAAACTTTATTTCTTTACCAAGAAAACCGGCAGTCCATACACAAAGGCTGAATTTAAGCCGGGAGATTTTCTGGTTTTCGGTAAGGAAACGAAAGGCTTGCCAGAAGAGGTAATTAAGCAGTATATAGATCGCTGTTACACAATTCCGATGAGTAATAATAATATAAGAAGTCTTAACCTTGCCAATGCCGCAGGTATTGTCCTGTATGAAGCTCTTCGCCAACAATTCCTATGGTAAGCAGCTCTCGTGTATCCTGGTCTTTTTCGAAAATAAATATCAATTAATTTATGGAATAACAAAAAAATATGGAGGAATTTTCTCATGCCTGACCGCATTTATAATTTCAGCGCCGGTCCTGCTACCCTGCCCTATGAGGTACTGGTTCAGGCTGCAAAGGATATTGTCAATTTCAACAATAAAGGAATAGGACTCATAGAGATGAGTCATCGCAGCAAGGAATTCATTGAGGTTGCGGATGAGTGTGAGTCTCTGCTTCGTGAGTTGATGAATGTTCCGGACAATTACAAGGTTCTCTTCCTGCAAGGAGGGGCCTCTACCCAGTTTGCCATGGTACCTATGAATTTGCTCCAACCGGGAAAATCCGCCACATATTTAAATACAGGAACCTGGTCTAATAAGGCGATTAAGGAAGCAAAACTGTTTGGTAATGTTGATGTGGCCTATTCCAGTGAAGATACTATTTTTGACAGGGTCCCTCTTCCGGATGAGTATGAGGCAACCCCGAATGCAGAATACCTCTATTTTGTCTCAAACAACACGATTTACGGCACACAGTTTCATCAGTTTCCGGAAACTGATATTGATCTTGTATGTGACATGTCTTCTGATATTCTGGCAAGGACAGTCGACGTCAGCCGTTTCGGGATAATTTTTGCCGGTGCCCAGAAAAACATGGGTCCTGCAGGCTGTGCAGTGGTCATTATCCGTGAAGATCTGTTGAATAAAGCACCGGATAACATTCCCACAATGTTTCGATATAAAACTCATGCTGAAAAAGGCTCAATGTTCAATACCCCGCCATGTTTTTCCATTTACACAATTGGACTTGTTTTGAAATGGCTGAAAAATAAGGGTGGACTGCCAACCATTGAAAAAATGAATTTGGAAAAGGCAGACCTGCTTTACCAGGCTATTGACAACAGCGATTTTTATACCGGGCATGCCCGGTTTGATTCGCGTTCAATAATGAATGTTACCTTTAATCTGCCGACACCGGAATTGGAAGCGCAGTTTATTAAGGAGGCAACCGCTGTTTCGTTTGATGGCCTGAAAGGACACCGGTCTGTTGGCGGTTGCAGGGCATCTATCTATAACGCTTTTCCAAGAGAAGGCGTTGAAAAACTGGTGGATTTCATGGTTGCATTTGAAAAGAAAAACAGCTGATAAGTTTTGCATTACGAAGGAAATATAATTCGCCCTCCCAGTGAGGCTAACGCCATTATCCTGCAGGTTTCCGTTGGTTGTTCACACAATAAGTGCACCTTTTGCGGGGCATACAAAGGTGTACGTTTTCGCCTTAAGGATTCGGCAACCATTAACGAAGATATCACTTTTGCTGCAAGGTATTGCAAACAGCAGAAAAGAGTATTTGTCGGAGATGGAGATGCCCTTATCATACCAATGGATCGTTTGGCAGAGATTTTTTCCGATATAAGGGAAAATCTGCCCTGGGTAAACCGTATCAGCCTTTACGGTAACGCCAAGAGTATTCTCAGGAAGAACCATACGGAACTGACCAGATTAAAAAAACTGGGCCTGGACAGGATCTACATGGGACTTGAGAGCGGTCATAATGCTACCTTGAAAAATATTCGAAAAGGGGTAAATGCTGAACAAATGATAGAGGCTGCTGGAATGGTTCGGGAAGCAGACATTTTTTTGTCAGTCACCGTATTGCTCGGGATAGCCGGGATTGTCGATTCTGAAATCCATGCGTTGGAATCAGGCAGGGTTTTGACGGAAATGAAACCGAACCAGATCGCAGCCCTAACTTTGATGCTCCTTGAAAACACACCACTTGATGAAGATGCAGCTTCCGGCTCTTTTCTATTGCCTGACCAGAAAATGCTCCTCTCAGAATTGAGAATAATGGTGCAAGCCATAAACCTTGAACGTGTACAGTTCCAGGCCAATCATGCATCCAATTATCTGCCCATTTCAGGGAGATTGCAGAAAGATAAAAATAAAATTTTACAATTGATTGAAGATGCTCTTGCAGGCAGAAAGCATCTGAAAGCAGAATATCAGCGTGCACTTTGATACCAAATGATAAAAACTGACCTCACAGGTTTTACCCTTTCGCAGCTAATTGATTTTGTAAAGAGTATGGGGTTGCCTGCCTATCGTGGCCGGCAGGTTTTTTCCTGGCTGTACCGGTATCATGTAACGGATTTTTCTCAGATGACTGATCTGACAAAGGATCTTCGAGTGTCATTGGCATCTCATGCCAGTTTTCATTGGCCTGAAATTGCAGATGTTGAGCGCTCCGCGGACGGTAGTGTCAAATACGGATTTCAACTCAAAGACAAAAATTATATCGAATCTGTGCTGATTCCTGAAGACGGTAGAAATACACTTTGTGTTTCTTCACAGGTTGGTTGTGCAATGGGTTGTGAGTTTTGTCTCACTGGAGGTATAGGATTCAAACGCAATCTTTCTCCCGGAGAGATAGTGGGCCAGGTTGTCAAAGTACGTAACTGGCTTTATGATGAAATGGGCGAAGAGTCAATTCTCAATAATCTTGTGTTCATGGGAATGGGTGAACCCCTGGCAAATTTTGACAATCTCATAAATTCCCTGGAGATTCTTACCGATCAGCGAGGGCTTAATTTTTCTGATCGCAGAATTACGGTTTCCACATGTGGGCTTGTACCGAGAATTAAGGAGTTAGGTCAGAAAACAAAGGTAAATCTAGCTGTTTCCCTTCATTCTGTTGATGATTCTATTCGGTCGAGGTTAATGCCCATCAATAATAAATATCCGGTCGATCAACTGTTGGATGCCTGTAAGAGCTTTCCCATGCCCAAACGCAAACGGATCATGTTTGAATATATTCTTATAAAGGACCTGAATGATTCTGTTGCAGATGCAAAAGTTCTGGCTGAAAAACTCCGGGATATACCCTGTAAGATTAACCTGTTGCCTTACAATGAATCTGCAGAGATGCCATTCCGGAAACCATCAGATCAAAAAATTAATCTTTTTAAAGAAGTACTCTGGAATGCAGGATATACAATTCTCATTCGTTCAAGCCGGGGTGCTGATATCTCTGCTGCCTGTGGTCAGTTGGCCGGCAAAATGAATTCCTGATTACAAATTGCTGTAACTTTATTTTTATTTTGATGGTCAAATACTGCAATTAAGTAAAAAAAGAGTTTATCATCCTGTTATCAAAGTGTATATATAATATTTATTTATTTTTTTACCTGTCACTCAGTTTGCAAGCCCAATTTAAATCAGGAGAACATCATGGATTCTAAAGTAGCAATGCGGAAACATTTCAGAGTTAGCGTCAAAGGAAATAATGATATATCCGTTAAGATCAATGATGTAAAATATGAAATGTTTGACATTAGTGAAGGAGGCATTGGCATATTACTCAGCCCCGAAGATATTTTTATATCAGAGGGAGATGAACTGCAAATTGAATTAAATATTGAGGAGACGCCCCAAAATCTGCAGGGCAAGGTGGCCCATATCAGCCCGGAAGGTCCTGAAGAGTTACTCTGTGGTATAGAGTTTATCAACATTGGCAAAGAGATAAAAGGTATCTTGGCTCAGTTCGTTCAAGCCTGTAAAGAAAATATATTCAAGGGTTAATAACTGGTACTATTATTGCACTTAATTATTGCGATATATTTAATTGATACTGGTGCATCATGAATTCTAATTTTTTTGATTTATCCAAAAGAAAAAAAAGAAATCTCCTTTCCGATTTGCTTGATGATAAGGTATCTGAAGGCGTCGTCAGCAAAAAAGAACTTATTTCCTTAAATAAAATAATATCTACAACTCAACAAATCACTGCAAGCCATAAAAAGCAGAAGGAAAATACTAAAGAAACAACATTAAGAAAAAGTAAAAAAGAAACGGATAAGAAAGCGACTCTTTGTTTATCCAAAGAGATTCTTGAGTATTTAGATAATGTAAGTAATGAATTAAGAACTATTGTGCCTGAAAATTTGCAGTCAAGTGTTTCCAGGTCTCAAATTGTTAATCAGGCTCTTACTTTGATTTTAAAGGATTATAAGGAAAAGGGTAAAAAAAGCAGGTTGGTTCGCTCAATTATGCAGAATAATTGATTTTTTTTAATATATTTGCTGCGTTATTTTCAACTTAAATATTGGGAGGCTTTAGAATGCTTGTCATCTGTCCTCATTGCAACAAAAAGCATGCAATTGATGAAAAAAAGATTCCTGCCAATGCTACTAAGGCACGCTGTACTACCTGTGGCAAATCGTTTGCGCTTACTGTAAAAAAACCTGTTGAGGAAAAACCAAAGAAACCGGCAACACCCAAAGGTGAAACGGTTGCAAGGAGAATTGGTATTTCTTTGAGTAAAGGTGGTGTAGGCAAATCTACTACTTCGATAAACCTGGCATCCGGTTTGGCCCTTGCCGGTTTTAAGGTGTTACTTATCGATACAGACACCCAGGGGCAGGACAGTTTTATGCTGGGGGTAAAACCTAAAGCCGGCCTCACTGAACTCGTAACCGGTGAGCTTTCGCTTAAGGAATGTCTGACAAAGGCGCGAGATAACTTATGGATGCTTACAGGAGGCAAGGCTCTTGCAGGTGTCAAGCGTATGATTGACCGCAAAGATTATGGTGGTGAATCCACTATTGCTGAAGCCCTGGTCTCTGCTGAAAAGATCTTTGATTATGTGATTGTAGATACTTCACCCGGCTGGGACCCACTGACCGTAAACGTTCTTTTCTATGTCAATGAACTGTTAATACCTGTGGCTTTGGATATTATGGCATTACAGGGACTCAGTGAGTTTTTAAGAAGTATTTCCTCCATCCAGAAATATCGTCCTGAGCTTGCTATAAAATATATTCTTCCCACTTTTGAGGACAAACGCGTCAAGAAAACTTCAAGAATTCTAAGTAAAATTGGGAAAATTTACGGTGAGAGGCTTTGCCATCCCATTCGCTATAACGTAAGACTTTCTGAGGCACCTGCTTACGGCAAGACCATTTATGAATATGCTCCCGGTTGTAATGGAGCACAGGATTATCGGGAACTCGTAAGAAAGGTTGCAAATGATCCGGAGCTTTTATCGTAAACGTCCTGATAAACGTTTATAGTTTAACAAGAAATGCCGTTAACCTGACCCAGGTAAACGGCATTTCTTATGCAGCCATGATAATTTATAATTGAGTTTTTATAGCTGATAAACTAACCAGACAAGTAGACAAAATATTCCTATTCCTATAACAACTGGTTTTACCGCAATCCATATTTTATGTATCTCGTCCGGAGATACTTGCTGTTGTTGTCAATTACCCATTGTTCCCTTTTTTTATCCTTTCAATTAATTTTATTTTTTAGATTATTACTCTTCAATAATTATAATCATTGTTATTTACATGTCCAAACCATAAACATGCAGAAAAAGATCAATGAACTCTCGGCCAGATTATGAGCAGGAGTCCGAAAACTATAAGCAAGGGACCGTTGGCAATATAAACTACATATACCAGAGGGTATCGTTTACCCATTATATCTTTGACTTTGGTTCTGTCAATTATGCCAGGAATCCAAAAGACAATACTGACAATCAATCCAAAGAGCATCAGTATTAAGCCTGAAATTTGAAGGATCATGCTATTGATTTAACTGCCCGGAATCTTTTTCCCGTTGTAATTTTTTAGTTGCAGAATCATAACGTACCAAATCTCCAACGTTATATTTGTCCGTATAATTTTTTTTCATAGTAATGGTATCACCTGTTTTATGCTTCAAGGTAATCTCGTCTTCTGAAACTGCAATTACCCCATAATGCTGCCAGCGGTTCAATTTCAGTCTTTTGCGGATTTTATCATACCGTACCTTATATCCAACCTTATAATCCTTAGGGTTCTTATCTGCTATGACTCTATTACCGCTACTGTCCTCAAGGGTCAGACCGTTTTCAGTTATTTCAATTATCTCATAGGTACTGTAGTAATCTTTTTTTGATGCATTGGCATACTGGAACAGAATGAGTATGAAAACGGAGATTACAAATATGAACATTCCATGCTTTTTCATGAGAATTCTCCTGGAACAATATATTTTAATTGGTACTAGTTAAAAAATTAACTCTTCACAAAATATTGTCAATGTCAGTAAAGTTAGGAACGCTATATTTTCATTTTGAACTGTTCAGCATTGTAATCTGGTCGTTCAACGTCCAGAAATCATAAAGATATCCAAAACCCAACAGGCCTCCTGTCAGCAGGAATATGGCCCCTGTAATCCATTTATTCATATACATTCTGTGTATGCCGAACATGCCGAGAAAGGTCAGCAGCAGCCAGGCTATTGAATAATCAATTGAACCGGCTGTAAATTTGAGGTCTGCCTGTTTATCAAGTGACGGAATAAGGAAAAGGTCAATAATCCAACCGACACCCAAGAGACCTAGGGTAAAAAAATAGATGGTGCCAATAAGGGGGTTCCCATAGTAGAACCTGTGAGAACCGGTAAAACCAAAGATCCAGAGAATATAACCAATGGATTTACGATGGGTATCCTGATTTTCAGCCATACGCCCCACCCTTTTTGAGAATCTTCAAGCTACGAAGTAGTAATACCTCTGCCATTATAAATTATCCCGCCATCGTCTACATACTTTTGCAGGATAGATTTTGCTTCAAACCGCAAAATATCACGGGTAACCTTTATAGAACGGCTTTCAAGGGCCTCGACCCAATGTTCGGGTTTTTCTCCTTCATCAAAGCCTATATTTCTCGCATCTTCATCTCGGGCTCCACAGATAAGACTGGTGATACCTGACCATGGTAAGGCTCCAAGGCACATGGCGCAGGGTTCGGTAGAGGAGACAAGTTCAAATTCAGCTAGTCCCTCGGCTCCAAGGTCGAAGTTTTTCACCTTTTGCTGAGCAAGAATAATGGCAACTATTTCAGCGTGGACCACAGAACAGTTTGTCTGCATGACAAGATTGATTCCAGGAGATATCAATTTGCCTGTTAGCCGTTCAAAAACAGCTGCACCAAATGGTCCTCCATCATGTTTAATGTTATGAGCAGAGAGTTCAATGACCAGTTCCATGCGCTCCTCATTGGTGGCATAGACTGTTTTAAGTTCTGGAATTAAAATGTTTACCCATTCAGGTATCTGTAATGTATATGTTGGAAAAATCATTTTGTTTGTAAACAAGTAATCGAATTTTAAAATCTATAGCCCAGGTTTATACCAAATGATTGTTCGGAAAGGGATATTTTCGTTCCAGATGGAATAAGTCCTCCAAGGCCAGCAGTAGCAGTAATAGTATTCTCTGGAACATACATATAGTGGAACCCGATATCCCAGTGTTCATCAAGCCTGTAATCTCCACCAAGGGTATAATGGGTTTCCACCACTGCAGGAAGTATCAGGTTATTGGCAGCGCTATTTTCATCAATGGGTGATTCAGCATAATTGAATCCTGCCCGCAGGTTAAAATTATCATTTACCTTATACGCAATTCCTATGGCATAAATTACCTGGTCATCCCAGCCCGGATCCATTGGGAGCGAAATTCCTCCAGGACCGGAAACAGACAGCTTGTTCATAGTTTCCGACCAGTCTATCCATTTCACATCCGCAGCAACGGTAAACGCCTGTGTGGCATGTACTGCAATACCGATGGCCGCCTGCTGCGGGAAGTCCAGACCCAGTGAATAGGTCCCGGCAGGAGCCGGTCCTCCGAAATTAATATCTCCATTGGCAAGCTGGTATTCCAGGTCGGTAAAAAACTGTTTGCTCTTATAACTGGCACCTACAGTGACCATACCGGTAATATCATAAAGTAAACCAAAGGTAGCTCCAAATCCAAATGCAGAAGCCCCCCTGCTCAAATCAAAGTTCATGAGAATAATATTTGCATTATCCTTTATGCGTTGTTGGAAGGATACCTGTTGGAAATCAATATTGAAGGAGACTCCGAGGCTCAGATTATCAGCAGCCTGCCAGGCAAGACACGGGGCCATCTGCCAGAAGGCGATACTGCTGTAACCATCCCAATATCGATTAGAGCCCATATCGGTTACTCCATAATCAACCCCCATTCCGGAGGTGCCGTACATGCCGCCGCCAAACACCATGTCGTCACGACTGCCGGCCGGCCCGTTCCAGCCAATGGCAGGAATGCCGTAGATATCAGAACTGCTGTCTGCTTTATTGCCTCCGGAAGCTGTAAAATCTGTGCTGCGTTCAGGCATGAAGGCCTCCATGGAAAAATCGGCCCTGTGGCCAATGCGTATCATGCCAGCCGGGTTCGTAACCGCTGTCATGTTGCTTCCGGGAAGGGCCGTTACTGCACCAGCCAGGCTTTTCTGGTATGAGCCCATTCCAATGAGCTGATAGCCGTTAGTGGCAAAAGCAGATGTTGAAAAAAACAGGAAGGCCAGGATGGAAATACAAATAATACAATTTTTTCTTTTCATAACCCCTCCTAATCCAGATTTTTTCTGGAAAATAGAATTAGACCTGCTGAAATCCTGCTGGAAAATAACAAACGACCTGAAAACAATGCGTGAAAGTATATTATTAAGCACGAACTTATCTGTAAACAGAAATCAAAAAACCCCGATTTCCTCAATGAAGAAATCGGGGTTTTAAAATTAATGAATTATAGAATTTATTTATTTTTGGAAGCTTTTTTCTTTGCAGCTGGCTTTGCTTTGGCAGCAGCTTTTTGGGGTGCTTTTTTCTTTGCGGCCGGCTTTGCTTTGGCAGCAGCTTTCTTCGGTGCCGCCTTCTTTGCAGCCGGCTTAGCTTTGGCCGCAGCTTTTTTCGGTGCCGCCTTCTTTGCAGCCGGCTTAGCTTTGGCCGCAGCTTTTTTCGGTGCAGCCTTCTTTACGGCTGGCTTAGTTTTAGCCGCAGCTTTCTTTTCAGGAGCAGGTTTAGCCTCCTCCTTAGGTTCAGCAGTAAGTGCTCCGGTAATTGCCTTACTCAGCTTTTCACCAATGACTGCATTTATATATTCCGGAGTGAAAATACCCTCTTTGCGGATTGACTTGGTAGTCATGCCGAAGACCATTCTGACTTTGCGGCTGCTTACTGCCTCTAGAGCCTTATCCAACCGGGCTTTCATCTCATCCGGTTCAATACCTTCGGATTGTCCTAATGGGCCCAGTTCTTTTATCTTTTCTGTAAATTCGGTTATCAGCTTGACAAAACGTGGTGCTTCTGCAGCTGAGGCCCACTGTAGAGAAAATCTTTCAGGGTTGACCCCGATTCCCTCAAGCACATTAGAAACCAAAGCATTCATTCCCATTGCGTCGTAATTACCTACCTGGTAATGACATTCGCCGAGTTGTCAGCCACCTGTGAAAATGCCGTCAGCCCCTTCCACTAAGCCTCTGAGGACAAAGGCGGGATCGATTCGACCAGTGCACATAACCCTGATAGTACGCAGGTTGGGTGGATACTGGTAACGTGATACACCTGCCGCATCAGCAGCAGCATAACAACACCAGTTGCACAGAAATCCAAGGATCTTCGGGTTGTACTCTTCCTTGCTCATTTTCTATCCTTTAATCATGTTATAGATGATGCACTCTAAACAGCTTTTATGACACTATATTTAAGCTGTCTCGGTTTCTTTTTCTTTAATTTCTTTGCCAAACGCTTCAATCTGCGAGTTGAGCTGTTCATTGGTAAATCCGCCCATGGAGATTGCAAATGTTGGACAGTGTGACGCACAGATTCCACAGGCTTTGCATGATGCTACGATTGTTTCGGCCTTTGGTTTGTTGTTTTCATCCTTAACCATTCGGATGGCCTGATATGGACAAAGACTGGTACATAGTTTGCATCCAATACAGATTTCCTTGTCAACATTTGAGACAATCGGATCAACTGTGACATAACCTTTGACCAGGGGCATGGCAGCCTTGGCAGATGCAGCCTGGGCTTGTGCAATAATTTCATTCACCGGTTTGGGAGAGTGGGCCAGGCCGCAGACATAAACACCATCCACGGGAAGCTCTACCGGACGCAGTTTGACATGCGCTTCCAGAAAGAAACTGTCAGCATTGACCGGCACTTTCAGCAATTTGCTTAAAGTGTCTGTTTCTTCAGGCACCATACCGACACTCAGAGCCACCATCTGCGGATTCATGGTTATATCGTCCCGCAGGATGGGGTCATAGAAGGAAACCGTTAATTTAGCACCCTTTTCAGAGAATGATGGTTTATTGTCCATTTCGTAAGGTATGAAGAGGACGCCCTTCTGTCTTGCTTCCTGGTACAGGTCTTCTGCATAACCGTAGGTCCTGATATCCCTGTAAAGCACAATAACCTGAGAGTCAGGGTTTTTATCCTTGATCTTAAGCGCATTTTCAACTGCAGTGGTGCAGCAGGTCTTGGAACAGTAATTCAAATCATCACCGCGTGAGCCTGCACACTGAACCATAACAACTGATTTTGGAACACTGCTTTTTCCCTTACCTGCAAGCTGTTCTGTCAATTCACTCTGGGTGACGATCTTTTTGGAATATTTTATCGTATTGCCCAGAACTGTTTCCGGACGATGCTCATTGGCTCCGGTGGCAATGATAATGACTCCGTGATCCAGGGTAATCTCTTTGGCTTTTTTACCTTTGCCTGAGCTGACTATTGAGGAGAAATTACCTACAAAACCACTGGTTTGTTGTAATTCAGCATTTGTATAAACTGAGACAAGTTTGTTCTTTTTAACCTGATCAATGAGCTTCTTGGTGTGATCAAATTTCGCATAATTGCCGCCAAGACTGTCCTGCCTTTCAATCAGGGTGCAGATGAAGCCCTGGTCTGCCAGGTTCAATGCTGCAGTTATTCCGGCGATACCGCCGCCAACAACAAGACCTGTTTTATTGACAGGAACAGTTTGTTCAGGTAGAGGCTGGATATGCCTTGCCTTGGCTACAGCCATACGGACAAGATCTTTCGATTTGTCAGTAGCTGCATCAGGCTCAGTGGCATGTACCCATGAACACTGATCCCTGATGTTAACCATTTCGAAGAGGGAGCGGTTTAAACCGGCATCTTTCAATGTTTCCTGAAAAAGCGGTTCATGGGTTCTGGGAGAACATGCCGCTATGACAACCCGGTTCAGATCATGTTCTTTGATTTTATCTTTGAGTACTTCCTGGGCATCCTGGGAGCAGCTGTACATGCTTTCAGTATAATATACAACTCCTTCCATATCTCCGGCATAGGTGCTTACATCCGGCACATCTACAACTGAGCCGATATTAATACCGCAATGGCAGACAAAAACACCGATTCGTACATCGTCACCAATATCTTTTTCATCAGGATACGTTTTGTGGATAATACCCTTGCCGCGTTGCTTTTTAATAAGTCCTGAGGCAATTCCTGCAGCACCACTTGACTGAGTAACAGATTCAGGAATATCCATTGGGCCGTTGAAGGCACCGGCAACCAGAATACCTTCTTTGCTGGTTGCAAGCGGGGTAAAGGTATCAGTAGCGCAGAAATTATATTTGTTCAGTTCAAAACCGCCCATATCCGCTAGCTTCTGGGCGTCAGGAGGTGACTCAAGCCCGACAGAGAGGACAACCATGTCATATGGTTTAAAGCTGTGATTGCCTTCTAATGTTGAATAGGTGAGCCGCAGATGGTCACCCCAGGGCATGACATCAGCCACTTTTGCCCGCACGAATTTGATACCTTTATCTTCAGCACGTTTCTGGGCTGCATCAAAATCTTTACCCTGGGTCCGGATATCCATATAGTAAACAGTAATATCCGCTTCCGGGTCATGTTCTTTGGCAACCATGGCCTCCTTGATTGCATACATACAGCAAACAGAAGAGCAGTAACCGTTTTCACAGCCAATATCCCTTGAACCTACACATTGGATAAAGGCAATTTTATGCGGATGCCTGTTGTCAGAAAGGCAGCGGACCTCACCGGCAAAAGGACCGGAAGGATTGAGAAGTCTTTCAAATTCAATGCTGGTCACTACGTCGGCATGCTTCCCATAACTGTATTTGGCAAGGGTCTCTTCAGAAATACGGCCAAACCCTGGTGACATGATTACCGCACCGACCTCAAGGGTTCTTTCTTCAGGTTTCTGGCTGAAGTCTATGGCCTTACTCTGGCAGACAGGAACGCAGATCTGGCAAGTATCATGGGTCAGGTGCAGACAGCTGCGCGGATCAATGTAATAAGTCGCCGGTACAGCCTGCGGATAATCGATGTGAATGGGACGGGTAATATTTAAATTTTCATTGTACTCGTCCTCCTGGTGCCGTGGACAATAAGTTGTACAAAGTCCACAGGCTGTACAGTCATCAGCGACGATATAACGGGGACGTTGTACAATGTCAGCTTTAAAATTACCTGGTTTTCCCTTAATGGAAAGCAGATCACTATTTGTGAGAATTTCTATATTTGGAGACCGACCGGCCTCAACCAACTTGGGCGCCAGGATTCAGAGCGAACAATCGTTGGTCGGGAAGGTCTTATCCAGTTGAGCCATTACGCCGCCAATGGCAGGCGATTTCTCAACCAGGTAGACGTAGTACCCCAAATCAGTCAGGTCGAGAGCTGCCTGGACCCCGGCTATACCGCCGCCCAGGACCATAACTGTCCCTTCCCTGCTTTTTTTTGCTTTAGCCATAACTTTCTCCAATTACTCTAACTGGTTCTATGGATTGATATCGGGCTGTTTATGCCGATCTTATATACAATAAAATGAGTCCTTTTATGCTGCCGGCTTCCATTCTTTTAAGAATGCCGGCATATGACCAGCTTCTCTTGGACCTATAGTAATTGTCCAGTCAGGAAGTTCTTCTTCAAGCTCACCTTTGATGGTAGCGAGGTAGCCTGGAATAATAATTTCGCGATGTTTTACTTTGTCTGCAATTCCGTTTTTATTGACAAACATGGCAATCAGGTCAGCTCCGAATTTTCCTGCTGCCCAGGCAGTCAGTACCGATAGTCCTTCCGTATCTTTGATCAACAACCATGAAGGCACCTTGCTTCCCTCGATTTCACCTGAAACAATAAAGTAGGTCAAAGAGAAGTTGCAGGTGATAAGGACCGGTGAGTTCTCATCAGGTCCGTTGATAGGATAGATGTCCTCTTTAACAACCATGGGCCGCTGCGGATCAGTGAAGATGTTCAAGCGTTCAAGGAGCAATGGAAATAATGTATCTCCCTGCAGGTCAGAAAGAATCACAATACCTGCATATTTGGCAATCAGAACTGAGGCAACCATGGTCTCCATGAGAGGATCATCCGTGATCTCGCATGGAAAGGTAATGGTTGGAAATCCCAACGGTTTAAATTTCTTATTGATTGCGGCTCTGCGGGCTACGACATTGTCTTCAAATGCTGCACGCATGGTCTTGGCACCTGTATCAATCACCAGGTCTTTTAGACCAGCGGCGATGAGTGCATCGGATATTTCAACTGCATCATCCAGATTCGATCCAACGACACCAAGAGGACACGCAAGCTCTTTAGCCAGGTTGGCCATGGCTTCCCTGTTATCCTTATTCGCACCAAAGAGCAATGGTTTGCGGTCACCACATGCCTTGGCCCCAGCTCCAACGGTATCCGCGTTGTCACTCATCAGGATGATTTTTGCGTCAGGGGCATTATCAAGTACTTTCTGGACCAGGGAAGTAAAGGCACCCTCGTCTCCTTTGGTATCCTTGACAGCGATAAGATCAGCCTTCATGAGAACGCCTACCCTTTCAACACGAATATTGTTGAAACGGTCAATTCTACCATCAACATCCGCATCACTCATGTCTGTTGTAATCAGGACACCGATTCCGGTGGGATTCTCAAAACGCCTGTCATGTCTGAACAGGCATGTCTCTCCACCTGTAGTCATTTCTGCGTCTCCGCCACCTATTTTGATAGAACGAATCGGTGGTGCAGAAGCCTCGCCAATGGTTTCCTTTACTTCATCACTGACATAAGGACATTCACCGATTTCTATCTGCCCTGCCGCCACTTTCATACCAAATGCAAGGCAGGTGGGTATACCGCATTCACCGCAGTTGGTTTTGGGCAGCATTTTGAGAATCTGTATACCAGTTAATGCCATCTCTTATCCTCCAGTTGTATAAGCAAATATTGAATTTTGCTTTTGTATTCTTCTAATTAAAGCTGACTAATCTGTTTAGCTTTAATTCGGTTTTTTATTAGTTTTCTTAAATTTTAAACAGCAGATTCAAAGTCTAATGCCGGGTGTCCTTTTTCTTTCAGGAACTTGAGAATTTCTTCTTCTGTTTCACCCTGCTCTTCAGTAGCGATCATATCGTAGAGTTCAGGCATTCCTTCATCTATGCACCGCTGTTTCAGTTTGTCCGAGATCTCATCCTTGAGTATTTTAGGAATCCAGACAAGCCTTTTCAGGCCACCTTCTGCCAGGAAGAGTTTTTTACTTGTCATGAAGTGTTTGCTGACACCCATAAAGCCAGGAGTCTGCATGCCGCCGCCTGCCATACCGGCCAGGGTGGTGAACTTCATGCCACTGGGTGTCATGCCCATGTAGTCACGGTTGACAACCATGATACCGTTACACTGGGGCAGCATGGCGGCAATTGCCTCAAAGCAGCCGCAGGCGGTCATGGGATTATTCATAAGTGAATAGCAGCTGACTTCAGGAACTGCACCACGGGATGCCTGGTTGACAAACTGATTGATACCAACAAAATAACCATTTGTTGGATCGGTACAATCACCTTTTTGAATAGGCTGGTTCGGACCGGTGGGATTGATCTGGAACGATGCTTTACCATCAAGCCAGTTATAGGCACCGCACATACCGACCCTTTCCGGGGTAATTACACAGACATGGCTCGGGGCGAAAGACTGGCAAAGGGTACAGGAATAAAACACATCTTCAGTCTCGTCAGTCATATTGCCAAGACGCAAGTCTCGTTCTGTGTAGACTCCCTTGGCAAGTTCAACGACCTTTTCAACTTCTTCCTGTATTGTAGAAATTTTCACCTGGACCTTATCAAGGATAGCGCCAAACTCCTGGTGCAGCTTACCGTGCAGCACCTTGCCGATATCTTTAAGTGAGAAACCTTTTTCAACTGCTGCCTTTCCTATTCTGATCCACATGATATTACGCTGTCCAATATGCATGATGCCCTGTACATAGTTGATCAGGTGATGGAACTGTCTTTCCAGGATAGGCTCGAAGTCAGACTGCATCTCGCGTCCGGCAACTTCAACCAGGATTGAAATGGGCAGGTTCTGGCCCTCTTCAATATCTGACATATCAGGACCGTCAACTGTCACCAGGCCGTCTTCAACCTCGTCCATTTCCTTGGAGACCAGGACTTCAACACCGGTGGTCCGTCCGCCGCCCATTTCCATGAAGAGGTCGTCTTTCCTGATGCGTTCACCCTCAAAGGCCGGGCCAAAGGAAAGCGGAATGTCGATTTTGGTAACGGAAACTTTGAGCCCGCGGACTTCAATGGCCTTCTGGACAATTTCGTCATGGGGAACATTGCTTACAACGTGTTCATAGGTACAGATACCTGTTGGTAATACTTCCGGAATATCGTAGTCGGATATGGTGGGAAAACCCCAGTTGATAGCACCGGCTGCATTGGCGTACCATTCATCGCTTACCGGTCCGAAAGCCATTACAAAGGCAAATGTCCTGTCCTTGTTATAGATAAGGTTACCTCTGTAGTCTCCGGGCTTCACACCACCAAAAGCCATTGCAACTCGGCAGGCAAAACCGATGGCAAACACGGCAGTGGTATATGACTGGCCAAAAGGTACAAGCCTGGTGTTCCAGCCTATCTGCACATCGTTATCAATCAACTGCTCAGCCATGCGTACGCCATCGGTATGGTCGTGCATGAAGATGTAGAGATTTTTTTCCTGCAACTCCAAGGCAATCTTGCTCGCAACCTCTTTGTCCGGTGGAGAGCCCATAATTGCAGCAAATCCAGGGGCAGTACCGTCGACAAACTCAACACCACGCTTACGGAAGATCAAATCATCGGCAGCACCGAGCCAGATATTATCCGCAGTAGGATCTTCGGTCTTGGTATAAAAGTTTGGTTCATTGAGGTAGCGGATGGATTCATACATCTCTTCGGCAAAGAAGGTAGCCATTCCGGCATCCAGAGCAGGAGCCAGATAGGGAAGCCAGAGATCATCAGTAACCAGATCAGGCAAAAGATTCCTGCACTCCTGGAAGATGTTCTTCATGTCACCAATTTTTTCAACCTTGTAGCCGAGCATACTATATATAATCGGCAGAAAATAGGCGGTGTTGGGAAAGGATACTTCCTGGTCGGCACCATACTTCTTTAATGCTTCCTCATACGATTCTTCGGCCATGTCCACAATATTGTGGGCTCCTCTGATGGCAGCTGAACAGATGATTTTCGACATTGCTAACTCCCTCTATAAATAAATCATTGTTGAAAGTTGAATGTTGAATGAAAATATTTTTCCCAGTGCAACATTCATAAACTCATTTTACCAATTTATAATAACTTACCCGGTCATTCCGTTAATTAATGACTTGGTAAGAGTTATCGCTTTAGGATGTCTCATGACAAGCACTTCACCTCCAGCCATCAACATAATGGTTGCAGTTACCGCTTCCATAAGTACGCCTCTATTTTCCTGGTCGCCAATTAAATCGTCTGTGGGCAGCCTTACTTCTTTGGCTTTCCAGACTTCACGTCCAAGGTTGCAGATGAATGGTACCTGTAACTTATCATCCTGCTGGGTCAGGGCGGCCAGTCTGATGCGTTCCATGACTGAATAGGTGTATTCAATACCGTATCCAAGTGCTCCGATAGACGGATCGATCAAAACTGTATCAAGCTGCATACCCAGGTTTTCCATCAGGATATTGAGCTGCTTTGCCAGGTTGACATCAATAGGTGAAGCAGCAACAACAGGATGCTGGAATGCCATTGCTGTGGCACCGATGGAACGGTAGTTGGCATCAGTCAATGGAGCCAGACAAACTTTCTTGTCTCCTATCATAGCAGTGATGTCACGCAGGGTTTCTGTATCTTTCTCAGCATTGTCACAGCCCCAGATTATAATCGGAACATCAACATTACTGATAACGTCGGCAGCGACCTTGGCAGCGTCTCCTGATGGTCTGTTCAGGCCGTTTGGATCGGTGCTGACCAGGGAAAGACAGATCGCCTCTGCCTGGTAATCGTTGACACATTTCTGGGCCCAGGCAACAGGATTGTCAAGAACACCATCAAAATGCCTGGTTAACGTATCCGGCCATTCCTCCGGTGCGACATCAAGGACATCCATGGCAATCAATGGTTTTCTTGGCATATCGCCTTCGAAAAGCTGAAACGGTAAACTACTGCTTCCTCCTACAGTAACAATATTGTCATCTGTTCCGAGGTTAACTTCACGAATTGCACCGCTGTATTGAATTTTATAATGATCATCAGGGACTTTTGCGGCTCTGTCAGATAATGCAGTTTCTTCTGCAGCCAATGCAGTTTCTTCAATTCCTGCAGGTGCAGCAGCTTTTGGTTTTTCAGCTTTTTTAGCCTCTTCCGCTTTAGCTTCTTCTGCAGCTTTTTGTGCTTCTTCTGCAGCTTTTGCCTCAGCAGCTTTTGCCTCAGCAGCTTTTGCCTCAGCAGCTTTTGCCTCAGCAGCTTTTTTGTCCTCTTCTGCCTTTGCCTCATCAGCTTTTGCCGCTTCTTCAGCAGCAGGGGCTGCCGGAGTAGCTGGGACTGTCGGAGTAGCTGGGACTGCCGGAGTAGCTGGGACTGCCGGAGTAGCTGGGACTGCCGGAGTAGCTGGGGCAGCAGGAGTGGCTGGGGCTGCCGGAGTAGCTGGGACTGCCGGAGCTGTTGGAGCAGCCGCCGGAGGTGTAGATCCAAAATCAGGTTCACGACGCAAGATTGCTTCAGCACTGGAGAATTTCTCCAAGGCTTCTATCTGGTCATCCGTTAACCCAAAAGCTTTCTTCAGCGCCTCCTGGCCGAGTCGTAGTGATTCCAACGCCATCTGACGTTCTTTTTCATTCATTTCGTCTTCTCCCAAATCCTCTGATACCAATGCAGGCCCTGCTGCTGAAGACTGCAGTGAAGCCGCCTCTTCCTTGGCATTGATTATTATCTGTTCTGCTTCAGCTTTCGCTGCAGCAATTATTTCATCAGGTTTTGCTCCCGGAGCACCAGTTTCAGCTTGAAATGATATAACTGCTTCAGAAGGATCAGCTTCAAAAACAGGTCTTGGCAGGAGGCCAGCCCGGCCGGCAATTTCTTTGGCAGCACTTTCCCATTCAATGGCCATGATATGGACACCGGCAACACCTTTAATTTCCCTGACCTGATTTATAATATCAACGGCGATGTTAATGCCTTCATCTTCTTTGTCTTTGGCATCTTTCATGCGCTGGATTATTTCATCGGTAACATCAAGTCCCGGCACAAAATTTTTCATGTATCGTGCCATGCCGAGTGATCGTGGAGGTGTTATTCCTGCAAGAATATACGTCTTTTCAGAGATGCCGAGATCATTGCACATCTCCATAAATTTTTTAAATCTGTCAACATTATATATAAGCTGGGTTTGGATGAAGTCTGCACCGTTTGTTACTTTCTTTCCCAAACGGGGAGCACGGTAGTCAAATGGTTCGGCAAAAGGATTTGCTGCAGCACCGAGAAAGAGCCTCGGTTCATAATCCTTTATTGCATCTCCGCACTGGAACTTCTTGCCATCCCGCATATCTCTCATCATGCCGATAAGCTGGATGGAATCCATGTCAAAGACCCCTTTTGCACCGGGATGATTGCCGAACTTCTGATGATCGCCGGTTAAACAAAGCAGATTCTTCAAACCAAGGGCACTTGCACCCAAGATATCGCTTTGCATCCGTATTCGATTGCTGTCACGGCATGTCATCTGGATCACCGGCTCAACCCCTTCAGACTGGGTTATCAATCCGGCTGCAATACTCGACATACGGACCACGGCTGTCTGACAGTCAGTGATGTTGACGGCATCAACATTATCTTTCAGCAAACGGGCTTTTTTCCTTACTACCTCAGGATTCCCACTTTTGGGAGGTCCAAGTTCCCCGGTTACTGCAAATTCCCCTGAAGTTAAAACACGTTCTAAATTACTGGCCGATTTCATCGGTAATTATCCTTTTTTTTAAAGAAATTCAGCTGATAGAAACCAGTTTCTTATTTATATTTTAGCTCTCTTCATGATGGGATGCACCGGTACAGCCTGCATCACCAATTGCCTTGTCGCCGCCAAGATCACGGCGCATTTCCATATCAAACAATACCCTTTCACGCTGCTTGTCAATACCGAGTGCCTTCCGTTTAGCATCGATTCTTTCAATCATCAGCTCGGCGATCTCAAGAGGGCTTGAAGCAACATTCCATACAGCGCCATAGGTTTCCATCATGCCTTCAAGCAGATAATTGTTAAATGCCTTGGCACCAGTGGTTGGCAGGTTACTAAAAACAACCTGAGCGCCACTGGCCACAAAATACTGTCCAATAGCAACAGCCTTTTCACTCATCCACAGAGGTGCCGTTCCAATGGCGGGCAGATCGGAAATATCATCACCAAGACCACCTTCACGTACCATTTCAGTAGCAGCAATAAGTATACGGCTGTTGTCAACACAGGAACCCATGTGCAGTACAGGAGGCATACCAACTGTCTCACATACTTCCCGCAGACCAGGGCCGGCATGTTTTATGGCTTCCGGATTAACCAACCCTGCCCTGCCTAAAGCAGTGGCAGCACAACCGGTAGCCAGGACAAGAACATCATTTTTTATCAGGTGGCGGGCAATGATTTCATGACCTTCATCAGTCATTTTGTAATTATCGCAACCAACAATGGCTCCTACACCACGGATACGGCCATTAATAATGTTATCATTTAATGGACGGTAGCTGGAGCGGAAGGTGCCTCCCAGCATAGTGTTAATGGTCTCATGGCTGAAGCCGACCACAACGTCCACCTTGGTTTCTTCTGGAATAAAACAGTCGCCGCGTTTTTTAAAATTGGCAATTGCTTTTGTGAGAATTTCCTTCGCGGACTCAAGGGGGGTTTCCTCTTCAAACTGGATATGGATTGAATCAGGCATCTTGGCCCGGTAGTTGGTGGTGATAATATCTGTGTGAAAGTTCTTTGCTACCTGGCCAACCGACTGCATGACGCACTGTACATCAACTACCATGGCTTCAATCGCACCTGTGGCAATTGCCATTTCCTGCTGGATAAATCCGGCTGCCACCGGAATACCGCGGCGCATGAGGATTTCATTACCCGTACAGCAGACACCGGCAAGATTGATGCCTTTGGCGCCGGCTTTTTTGGCCAGAGCAAGCATATCCTCTTCCTGGGCAGCGAGGCAGAGAGCTTCTGCCAGAAGAGGTTCATGGCCGTGAACTGTGATATTGACCTGATCTTTTTTCAGGCAACCAAGGTCAACAATTGCCCGGCGTGGTACAGGGGTACCAAACATGATATCTGTGAGTTCAGTGGAAAGCATGGATGATCCCCAACCGTCACCCAGAGAACAGCGTGAAGCCTGAAGCATGATGTTATGGTATTCCTGGTCTACACCCATATGGGTACGGTGCATCATTTCCACAACCTCGCGGTCCACACCACGTGGAAAGATGTTCAGCCTTTTCCAGAGTTCCTGACGCTTGGCAGGGGCTCGTTTCGTCATGGTTAATGGTGTATCGGTCTGTTTTCCGAAATCTGCCAGGGCAAGCTCGCCGATCTCAAGAGCTATCTCATTTTTATCCCTGTCCTCGGTTTCAACACCAAAAATCTCGGCAAGCATGTGAAGCTTGCGAACATCCTTGATCTCATGGGGTGTTTCACCCTTGGCAGTGGCAATAAAACCTTTAACCATTTCCCTGGCATGATCTGTATGAGCTGATGAGCCAGCTGCACAGATTCTGCCAAAATTCCTTGCCGCAACAGTATCAGCAGTGGCACCGCAGATACCGAGCATATCATCGACACCATCGATGATCTGACAGGGGCCCATGTTACAGTGACGGCAGCAGGTGCCACCGGAGCCGAAAAGGCATGCAGACATACCACGATTTTGAATTCTGTCATAGGCGGTTACAACATTTTTTGCAATTTCCTGCTGAAGAACCTCTTTTGTGGAAATACAGGTAATCTCGGGACAGCCTTCGCATTCATTTCTTGAACTTGCCATTATAAAATCCTCGCAAAATTTTGTTTATCATTATTATTTAATCGGTTTACAAAAAATCCTAAATAATAATGATAATCATTGCCAGTTAGGCTGGCATCAACTATTTCTTGAAATACGTAATATCTTTTTTACTGTTTCTCCAAACGGGTTAACTCTTTTAAGCAATTCCTATAGAAAACTTTAAAGCTTTTAATGTGTTTTTCATCAGCATTGTAATTGTCATTGGACCTACACCGCCAGGTACCGGAGTTATGGATCCTGCAATTTCCTTGGCAGCGTCAAAATCAACATCGCCTCTCAGGATAGCAACCATCCTGTTGGGGTCTTTGGCACTTGGTTTCTCTCCTACCCTGTTAACACCGACATCAATAACACAGGCCCCAGGCTTGATCCATTCAGGTTTAACGAGTCCCGGAACTCCTGCGGCAACAATAAGAATGTCAGCACGCTTGCAATGACCAGCCAGGTCCTTGGTGCGGGTGTGAACTATTGTTACAGTTGAATTGGCGCCTGGTCCTTTTTGCAGCATCATGTTGGCTATGGGTTTACCAACAATATTTGAACGGCCTACTACAACAACTTCAGCACCACTTGTTTCAACGCCTGTCCGGACAATCATCTCCTGGATACCGGCCGGTGTACAGGGTGGAAATCTCACTTCATCACCGCCGATCATCAACCGTCCAACATTGACCGGACAGGCGTTGAAACAA
>JBHPCH010000028.1:0-25179 GCA_042576125.1 Thermodesulfobacteriota bacterium | reverse complement strand
CTTCAGGTGGAGACCAAAGAACCTTTCTCTATCATTCAATAAGCGAAATCCCCTTTCTTTAAGGCCATTAACCAAGGCGTCCATAATTCTTAATGCCCTTTCAAGGTTGTTAGGTGCAACACAAATATTTAAACACCCTTCGCGTGATGGAGTAATCACTGGACTTTCTTCAACCTTAACTTTGTTTATGGCCTTTTGCGTTTTTAAAATTAGTCGATGAGGTGATTCAAGCTGAGGTGGAACTTTAATTGTGGGCTTTTCAGATACAAAATTTATTAATCCCACAGCATCATCACTTAACCCCTCTAGCTTATTGGTGAGTCTAATTCTGCTCTGAATGCTTGATATTATGTGCTTGTTTGGAGCCCCTGCCGGCACTTTTGGTAGAGGTGTTTTCTTAACTTTATATCCATACTGCAATCGTGCCCAGTACCCCCTGGGAGGAACAGGAATATTTAGTTTTTTGCATATTTTTTTCAGCCCATTGCCGGACAAACCAAATTTGGGTGCAAGTCGTGACATAGGCTCAGCCCATACTTTTTTGTAAAGTGCCTCTCTTTTCAATTTGATGTTATCGCTCATAGCTAAACCTTTGAAAATAATATTTGTGGTTCATAGTTTGAAAAAAAATGTGATATCATAAAGATACAATATACAAAAAACTCCAAACCAGAGTTTAGGTATGATTATAGTAAGACCCGATGGCACACCAATAACAAAATGGGAGGACTGGACTCGTCCCAAACGTGATTACCAATGGCAGCCAGGAAGGAGTGCCATGGAGTTAGCCAAGGCCTGGTTTAGAGATGGTGACAATCCATCCCCCCCTAAAGAACTAATGGAACTTTTGTCAAGCCATGAACGTCTGACTGGCATAGAATTGATCAAAGGCACACCTGAACTAGTTACTTCATTACCAGAAAAAGGCGAGGGCAGAAATCACGACCTCCACTTTCTTTGCAAAACTCCACATGAAAGAATCACTTTGTGCATTGAGGCAAAAGCTGATGAGCCATTTGGCGACAAAAAGATAGGAGAATACTGGGCATCAGCCATGAAACAGCGACAGAATGATGTTAGAACTGGAGTGCCAGAAAGAATAGGTACGCTTCTTGGGATGGTTGGTGAAAATGGCTTTAATCCGTCTGTGTCATCATGGGCAGACGTTCGATATCAACTATTAACAGCTATTTGTGGAACAGCCATCCAGGCAAAATTAGACAACTCGACACTCGGCATACTCATTGTTCATGAATTTCAGACTGATAGTACAACGCCAGAGAACCTGAAAAGAAACGCAAATGATTTTGTGGCTTTTCTACAAAACATTTTGGGTATTCAGAAAAAAATTCTATCGACAAAGAACCTATGCCCTGTAACTGTCAGTGGAGTTGAATGTTTGATCGGGAAGGTGATAACTGTGTTTTAAGGCGTTATATCGGTGACGGAACCCTTGACCACACCACTTTCCTTTTAACCCATTTTTTTTGTTAGCTCGTTTATGAGGTTTATTAATTGGCAACCATCAAGAAGGCCATAGAGGAATTTAGGCAAAAACGTTGTGCTGTTTACCATGCAGACCCACAGCAAATTGTCCGAGACACTCGTGGGGCAGAGCGAGCCATAAAAGATCATACTAGCCGTTGGCTCTTTGAGCTTTTACAAAATAGTGATGACGCTGAGGCCCCTGAAGTTAGAATTCTCGTTGAAGATACTGTTATCTATGTGGCGGATAATGGCCGAGGACTGACACCAACAGCAGTTAGTGCCATCTGTGGAACAGATTTCTCAGATAAGCCTTCAGGAACCATAGGCCGTAAGGGAGTGGGGTTTAAGTCAGTCTACGAAATATCTAACGGCCCTCAAGTGTTAACCGTAAACGGAGATGGTGTTGAATTCAGTCCATCCAAGACCACAGAGTGGCTCAAAAAGAACGCATTTGATAAAGAATACATCCCCTATCAATGGATTCCCTTTTATATGTCCTGGAATGAGGCCCAACAAAATGACACTATACTTGAAACGTTATCTGAGTTTAAGACAGTAGTTAGGCTTCCTATATACTCTTTAAACATCAAGAAAAAAGTTGAACAACTGCTTAAGGACTGGCCGCCCCATGCTCTTTTTTCCTTCCGACATGTGCGAAAACTCCATGCTCCACAACTTAAAATTAACCTTTCACCCAATCAATTAATTTGGAAGATGGACGATAGTCGGAAGGTTACCCCCTCAGAGTGGAGGGTGGTCGAATCTGACAGTGAGCAAGCACCCAAAGAACTGATAAAAAACTTAGGAATTGATGAACGCAAAGCCATAATAGAAAATGGAGTTGGTTTTCTAGTCGCAGCTCCGCAAGAAGATAATTTTGTCATACCTACAGAGGATTACCTCCCGGTACATGTCTTTTACCCAACTGAAGAAATCGGGCCTGTGCGACTACTCTTACATGCCGAATTCCTGGTTAAAAGCGATCGGACGACCATACTTCCCATTAGCAACAGCCCCTTCAATTCATGGGTTGCAGATAGATTAGCTCTCCGTGTTTGTGATTTCGTGAACGGATCATACTCGCAAGAAAACCCAAGTGGAAATGTGGCGCTTCTTCTCCCATTTGAAGGGAGGGAATCTCACCCTGTTGCTCAAGACCTATGGGAATGCCTAGCCCAAAAAGCTAGAAAACTCCTTCGCATCGCAGATGTTGACTGCGAACGACGACTGAAAATAACTGAAGCAAAATTGATCTCTGTCAGCATTCACCCAGAACTTGCACGCATTTTACTTGAGGCCACAGATGCAAAGAAGGAGTTGCTTCACAAGTCATTTGACGATGATGCGGATGCTCGACTTGCTCTCACTGAAATGGGTTGCGAAGAAATTCAAGACAGTGACTTGATAGAAACGGTCGCAAATCATGCGGATTTACTATGTAACGATACCGAATGGGTATGGACTTGTTGGAAATGGCTTGCTTATTGGATTGACGAAGAATTTGGGCAAGAGCGTAAAGAGCGATTAAATCAAATAAAAAACCTACCAATCGTGCCTGTTGGAGGTCTATTGCTCAAGCCTAGTTCCCTTGCTGGCCACATTGTAACCTGGAAACTTGATGCCCTTGCTGAGAAGTTGCCTGATTGGTTGCCGCTAACCTATATAGATGATTGGTTTCGAGATCATCTTCAGCTCTTAAAGGAGAAGGATGATCCTATAAATATACTTTGTAAAAATTTGGGTATCAAAGAACCGGGAACAGATGTTGTCCAACGAGCTGTCGGTAAAGCAATTGAACAGTTTTGGAAAGATTGGGCCGAACCTCCAGAGCGATTCCTTTCTTTCATTCTTAAGCAGAAATGGCATGAGACAACCAGTGCCTCCTCTGCATTAAAAAGATGCCCCGTCCCACTTGCTAAAATGTTTTCAAACAAAAAATGGGCGGAGGCAGATAATGCTTATTTGGGAGGCGAATGGGATAATAAACTCCTAACAAATCTTTATTTAGGTGTCGAAGGGTTGTTCTGGGTTAAAAGCGCTAGACCCAATATCGATACCAGTGTTCCTCGTCAAATTTTCGAGTGGCTCGGTGTTGTAAAATACCCACGTATTATTAATACGTTTGGAGAAAAGAATATTTGGGATTTTCCTGAAGAATATGGGGATTGGAAAATATATATAAAGTCTGAAGAGGACTCATATGGCCGAAGTGTTGAAAGAGTAACCTGCTGTTCTGACATTGATTATACTGACATAGGGAAACTAGACCACAAAAGGGCAATTTCGCTAATAAGGTTAATTGCCACATATTGGGATGACTACTTTGCTGATAAGGCAAAAATGGTCGCCTACGGAACGAAAGGCAGAGAGCAGTATTATAGGACATGGCTGATTAAGTCCAAGTGGTGGTGGGAAGTATGTGAAAAGCTTTCCTTGCCTATAAAAGGAGGGAGGGGGGAACATGTTCCACTTACAAAATGTTGGATTCTGGACAAACGAACTGCTCGAACAATGGGCCCTCTCTTGCCTGTTGTTGATCTTGGTGTTTACGCTGATGATAAAAATATTGTAAAAGATTGGTTTATTGGCGTCGTTGGCCTCCGCACTCAAACAGCACAACTAACCTTACCAGAATGGAAGGAGCTTTTGGTCAAAGATATACCCAACAAAGCCCCTTCAGAACGAGTTGCATCTAATAAAAGACTTAGGGACTATGTTACTGGGTGGTACGATACTTGTTTAGAGACAATTGCAGAACAAGACAACACTTCAGATGATATCTTCACCACGTGCCGCCTTCTTTGCATAAGGGGGGATTCCTGGCAGTATACTACTGGAGAACAACGATATTTTGACGACGACAATAATATAGCCAAGGCTTTTACTGATGATGTCTGGTTTTTTAATGTCTCTTCTAAATTGAGTAAATCTGCAGAAAAATACTTCGGCGTCCTACCAATATCTAAGGCAGTTGACGTTAAGACAGAATCGAAAGAACCTAAATCGCTTTTACACCCTGAGTTACAAGAGAAATTCAACGAATCTCTTCCTTATGTTTGGGCATGGAGATCATCGCAGAGCAAATTAGACCTCAACAGGCTAAAAAGCTTAAAGGTCTATGTCGTAGAAGTCCTTACCGCACATCTTAACCTGAATGGTGTATGTCATAACGTTGAACAACGCTGGTCGGTAATTGATGGCCATATTCTTTTGCATATGGACCATGCAAACGAAACTGAATTGGCTCAGGCATTAGCGAAGGCTGTTGAAATTAAGTCTGAAGCGGACTTTTACGAAAACCTATTTCGTTGCAAAAGTTCAGATCAGAGAAAAGAGAAACTTTTGAGTAAAGGCATACCAGATGCTGAAATTGACAGATACCTTCGTTTGTACTCAGAATCTCCAGTTATTGACCTAGAAGAACGAAACAAAGAAAAAACAACCAAGAAAGCAGGCAAAAAAGTATCAGATTCTGATAAGCCTAAAGAATCTAATCAGGAAACAAAACACCCCGGCGAAACCCCAAAGGAACAATTAAGTGAATCTCCTGCGAAACCGGAACCTCAAAAGTCGACCAATAAACAACCAATACGCCTTAAAAACGCCTATACAACTGATTATGCAACTGGAGAAATTCCTTATTCAAAACAACATGATACAGGTGGCGGCGCCTCTGGAGGTGGATCACCATACACAAAAACACAACCTCTTACAGATAAAGAGAAATTGGAATTGGAAGAAGCTGGTAGGCGTATTGCAGTTCGTGAATTAGAAAGCAGAGACTATATAGTAGAGGAAATGCCCCAGAATAACCCTGGATTCGACCTTCTAGGGAAAAAAGGCAGTGATGAACTAAGGGTCGAGGTCAAAGCACACTTGGGCACGGCTACCGTGGTAGATGTTACTCATCGACAATATATTGAGTACTTGGGGCAAAATGGATACCGCTGGGAATTATGGAATGTCGAACATTTAGCCGAGGATGACACACAACAACCTGTGATAACTAAATATGATAGCATTCCAGAGGAGGCCCTTGATGCCCGTACATACCGGGTTGACCTCAAAAAGTGCCATACACCTGGGAAAGAATAATTCTAAAACATTACATTTTGTTATACTTTAAGGACTTGGTGGAGACTGTATCCATTTAATAACGGTCTGCACCACCTATAAAATAAGGCTTGTGCATATTCAGGATTCAGAAAATGCTGCCATAAATAACCGTCTTTGTACTTGTGCTGCCCATCAAAAAATGTATGGCTTGTAACCGATCTAACCTTAACATTACTCTATTTTATTTGAAATATTTTGCTTGGGCAATTTAACATGTCTACTGGACATGTTAACCTTTTAGGAACGGTCTTAACTTTCGACCGATAACAGTTATTGATTGTTGCGATCTACGGAAAATTCAACAACTGGCCTAAAATCAAAAAATCAAGAAGAATGATACCACCAATCATATCAACTGACTCACATACCACCCGGCTATTATCAGCGATGAACCAAACAGCAAGAATACAACACAGCACCCGCTCTTCTTGTTACTACCGCCTTTGGGGTCTTTTTCTTCTTCCTCAAGAAGAGACATTTCAACGACACCATCACCATCATCGTCGAGTAGGTCTAAAGGATCGTCTAAATCACGCATGAAGCCCTTCTTTCGTTACCGAGTCATGGCATTAAAAATATTGAAATGTAAAGGTCAACCTATTTCCAAGTACATCTAGACCAAGAAGCTCCTCGTCCTGCTTCAACATTCCTTTTTCTTTTCTATCGCATCAGCCCAAGATATTTACCAAAATAATTTAATCGTCAGTTAAAAAAATATCGATTAAATATATTTTAATGTTCTAATTGAGAATAATGGTTAAATAATTTAAAACTTTTTAAAGGTTCTTGAAATATTCGACGAATATTTAGCAAAGAAATTGCCTATATTTCCATCACAATTCTATATATACCTAAAAAAGAAATTATGGTTAAATTGCCGGATATTGTAACAGCCAGAAAATTTATTGTTGAAATTGCATACAACGCGGACGAAAAACACCTTCGCTCTGAATTTAAAAAAATTCCCCAGCGTTATAAAAACAAGTATTGGAGAAAAGGGTTTAGGCTGGAGAATATGCCCTCATTATACTTTAAACAAGGTATAGTAAAGGGACTTTCTCAGGACAAAGTTGTTTGCGATATCATGTCGCATGCATTGCCCCCTTCCATGAATTCACCAATTGAAGCGTTACATTTGTGGTGGAAAAACCCCGAGAAAGAATTACTTCATGAAGAAGCATACAAATGGATTTCAATCAGGTTTCAACCTCTTTTAGAAGTTTTTGTTTGGGTTAGGAAAGATTTTTTAAATCTAATTTCCCCAAAAGTTATCCCAGAAGAATGGATCACTGAGATAACAGAAAACCAACATATTCTTTGTTACCCCCCCCCAAAAAAGCCTATTGAAATATTCAACTATATTAAATCTAATGTAATAGAGTCTGCTTTAGAATTTTTAGTTTATGATCCATTATTGGATAAAACTATTGTCAATAGTATACAAGAAAGGAATTTCGTAGATTCTATCACTAGTCTCAAATCTTCTAAATCAAGAACTGCAGCAACTCTTACTTCTTTATGCTTATTTGCCTTAAAAAAATTCGATGAAATTCCACATGTTTTTCAAGAAGATGATAAAATTTATCCAGAGGTTAAAGCAGCAATAGCAAATGGTTTTGATTGTCTTATTGCCATTGAACAGAAGAATCATGGAAAATGTATAGAAATAATAGAGCGTGATGTAAAAAAATCTTTAGAACCCATATTAAGTTTATGGCCTACATGGAATATATTACATGGATTGTCTTATTGTTCTTTAGGCGAATATAAAAAATCTGCATTATCTTTTCTGCATAAGGGCGGCGGTAATCGAGGCTTTGCTTTACTGCCAGTTCAATTAGCTGCAGCAGTATTAGAACTAGGCGATATAAAAATACCTGATTTTTTAAACTCTTTGTTGATGAAGAACTTTGCAACTCCAGATGATCGTTTAAAAGCTGAAGATGAGTTGCAAAAGGTTTTAGGCAAATTAAAATTACTCAAGCCACAAACAAAAAAGAAAAAAAAGATTACTAAAGAAAAAAAACAGGAGGCTTCCAATACAAGTGAAAAGAAAACAAAAAAACAAGTCACTCCCAAAGCTGCCATAGAAAAAAATCTCATCACAAAAGAAGACCAGCAGAAAAAGTATCCTTTACCAACTTCTTTTACAAATTATAAAAATGCTATAGATGAACATTTCGAGATTAAAGAACTTATTGAAAAAGCTCTAAAAAAAAGCAATTATCAATCTTTACAAAAAAACAATGAACTCATACAAAAGAATTTAATTAAACAGGAAGAGATTTTAACTGAATTAATAAAAGAAACTTCTAAGAAAGGTCCAAATTTTGTAGTTCCCGAAAAACCGGAAAACTTATTTTCATCACATACAAATGCAAAACAATATATTGAAGTAATAAAGAAACAGTTAACCGATCATATTAAAAAATCGCTAGAAAACATAGCAACACTTAAAAGTAATTTTAAGCAAGAGTTAGAATCTGCTAGCATTAAGGTTCCTGAGAAAATCAATCAAATTGATAATTTGAAAAAATTATATGAATTTATAGAATTATATAAACCAAAACTCAAAATTGAAAATACTTATAAAGAGTGTATAAACGCCTGTAGCATTGCCGATAGCGGCATATATGATCTTGATGCTGAAGAAAGGTTAAACATTTATAAGCGGTTGTTTAATTGTGAGCAAAAGGAGTCTTTCTACAAGGAACTTCTTTCAGTTATAGTTGAAGAAGATATTGCAGAAAACTCTAAAGTTGAAATGCTACGTTTACTTCTTAGCCTAACAGCAAAATGCCTCGATCATGACATGCCATTGCCAGGGGGGATTTGGTCAAAAATAAAAATACTAAACGCCAACAAACTCTCCTCAATTCTTCACAAAAAAGGGATAATAAAAAAACTTGAAGGTAAAAAAAATATTGATATTAATGATTTTGAAATTGCATATGATAACGATTTAGAATCATCACTACCAAGAAATCTTTTTATAAAACTTGAGCTGCAGGCTGCAGAAAAAAACGAAACCCAAAAAAGAATTAAAGATTTATCAGCTTTATTTTTAAAATATCCCGAAGAACTTGATATTGTAGGGGTACTAATTGAGTCATTAGTCCAAAATGATGAATATAATAAAGCTTTATGCCTTACATCTTTATTATTAAGGATGGGTCATGACATTCCACTATCTGAGGGCAAATTATATGAAGTTTTTGTCAGATTCCTTATATCTGCAAAGCCTACATTTAAAGAAGCCAAATCAACCATCAAAGAAATTTTTGAGGACTTTGAGTGGTTTATTAACTATCAAAACAATATTGTAATATTACTTTTTTTCATATCAACATATAACCTCGAAGATATATATATTAACCTTCAATATCAATACCCCTCTGAGTTTGAATCAGCTCAGACACGTTTTCCTCATCTCGCAAGTTTTCTAATTAACAAAATAGAAAATGGATCTTTTGATCTAAATACAAATGATATAGAAAATGAAAAAATTAAAAATGCCCAATTGGCGCTAGAGAGTTTTCGGCATGATCAGAAAAAACAATCTTGTTATTCAGGCTGGGAGCCCGCCAAAAAGTACCAGTTTTATTTTACTGATATCCTTTCCGATGCTTTTAATAAAATAGAAAAAGAATTTAATCTCCCGGCTCCACAAGAAATAATTTCACAAGCAAAAAAAACGGGCCTTCCAGCGCCTAAAAATAAACCTAAAGTAAAAATGTTAAGTTTTCTTGAGAAACAGATTGATCGGCTTCAGGTTATTAATGAGGCCTTACATTTAACCTCTTTAAATAATTTAGAAACTGACACATATGACTTTATTGAGGATTTAAAAGTTGAAGCAAACTCCATTGACGAGAACGATTTGATTAAATTAGTTTATAATAAAGTCATGGAGGCATATTAATGATTAAAGAAAAAATATCCATGCTTCCTTATGAGCAATTAGTTGAAATTGCTGGTATTCCCCTACCCTTAGTTTCCCCACAAACAAATAATGGAGAAGATTACGAGTGGGTCATATCTTTTGTAGAGTTCATTTCAGGACAATCAAACTGGGATAGTGTTATCAATAAATATATTGAAAGCAATAACTTGTTAAAAGCATTTAACTTATTTTGTTTAGCTAAATCTCAAAGTATTAAAATTTTAGAAAGTACAACTGAAAACGTTTTAAGAAAATGGGATGAATTTATTGATGAATTAATACATAAAAAAGATCTGCTAATAAAAAGCACAGGTGAAATTAATGAAGAAGCTATTGAGACAAAGCAGCTTGCCCAATCATTTATTCAAGATCTTCAAGAATTAGCACTTCCAGAATCCTTTCCTGCAAGTCATCAAGACTTGGAAGTGGCTAGCCTCTTAGTTGATAAACTAAATAAATACGAAAGGGATAGCCAAGAGCTAGTTAGTTTATCAAAGGAGGAACTAACTATTAATAAAGAAAGTTTTCATGAACTCGCCCAAAAAGCTTTACAAAAATTCTTTGAGCTCCTTAAAACCGGTTCACTCAGAAAAAACACCCATGAAGCCTTAATCTTTGAGTATCTGCCCGCTTTAATACTCGAAAAAGATCTAACTTTGCTCAAAGAAATTGCAGATTCCAACTCTAAGCTAGAAAGCATAAAACTGCCTACTATTAAAGGAAAATCTATTGTCAAAAAACACGGGAGCCTTCCACATAAAAGGCATTACACCCAATCTTCTATCATAGAATTTGATCCTTACAAGTTTGATGAGGTGCCACTTTGTCCTTATTCAAGTGATTGGCTTAGGCGAGCACCAAAAGTTAGTATAAATTTTTGTTGTGATGAAGATTTAGAAAAAATCCGCGTCGACTCTGACAATCTTTTGGAGTATCACGAGAAAGCATTATTATGGTTAGGGGCATCAAAATCTTGTCAGGAAAAATTATTACAAAGAGTTGCAATTGGTGAAGGCTTATTAGTACTTGGGATGCATTTAGTTTCTACTAATCAATACCATCAAGCTCGTAAGTGTTTACTTGATGCTTTACATTATGTTGTTTTAAGCGGCAATTACGCTGATCCTGCAAGTGTTGAGAATGCTGTTGTGGGTCTTCTAGTATCATATATTTCTCCCCGGCTAGGTTATGCAAAAGATGGAGTTCAAAAAAACCAGCTGGTTGAAAACCCATTACAAATATATGACTTATTACGAACTGGACGCTTCCTTGACATAGTCGGAAAAATCTGGGCTTCAGAAATAACTATTATCGAAGCTGCAGATGAATTTTTGAATATCGTAAAAGCTAACCTTGGCGATGATAAAACTCTTTATAAAAAGTGTGCCGAGCAACTATTAAATTTTTCAATTCTTATTAAACAACCTGAAAAGTTACCACCAAGACTATTGAGACTCTTGCATGACGCTTCACCTTCAAAAAAGTTGACTGAACTTTTTGAAACAATAAAGGAAGAAATCTTTGAACTAAACACCAAAAAAATAAGTATTTACACAAAAAACATTCTTCTGTCTCTCGCGGATCAGGTAAGGTCAGAATTAGAAAAACTTGGAACTGATAATGTATCACCTGTACATGATGTTAAAGTTTTGCTTCCCGATCTATTAGAAAAAGTAGCTCGTTCCAGCAAAAGCAAAATTTCTGAAAAACCCAATATACTCATTCAACTCAAATTAAAAAATTTCTTTCCAGATGAAAGATCAGAAGAGATAGAGTTGCCAGTTTTAGTTACTAATGCTGAAGGAGCAGCCCCAGCTTCTGATGTCTTTTTAATAATTGAAAATGAAAATATTCCTGATAATTTAATGCCTGAAATAGAAGACGAGCAAATTGAAGTAGGTGATTTGCAACCAGGTCAATCCAAAGAAGTATTCTTTATTCTAAACCTTCCAGAAAAATTAACTCATAATATAACAAATCTAAGCTTTTTAATAAGAGTTAAAATTGGCGATTTCTACCAGTATAAAGAGGGTAGAAGAATTGAAGTTGGCATAAAACCTTCTTTAAACCGTGCGAATTTCAATAACCCGTATACACCAGGAAGTGCTGTATCAAGATTAAATTTTATTGGAAGAGATAAAGAGATAACAAGAATCAGAAGTACCCTTTTAGGAGACTCTGACCAACGTGTTCTAATTTTGTATGGTATCAGAAGAATTGGGAAAACTAGTATCCTTAAATATATAAAGAGTGACTCAGATGTAACTAAACAATTTATTCCAATTTTGTGGGATGTTGAAGAATTTCCCAAGAGCGGAAGCTCAAGCAAGTTTATAATAGAGTTAATAGAAAAAATTGTAGCTGCTCTCCCCCGAAAAGTAAGAAAAAAAGTTGCATTTAGTCGAGGAGAAATTCAAAAAAATCCATTTTACGAATTGGAAAAGTTTTTATCATCAATAAGTGAACCGTTATATCCACAAAAGCTATTATTGCTGTTTGATGAGACTGACAAATTGCTAAGTATAATAAGGCAAAACGAAGAAATTCAGAAACAAGAGTCAAAAATATTAACGCCCTCTGAAGCATTTTTATCAGAAGTTATTGGTGCTTTAAGAAAGGCAACAATGGTTTTCGATTTTGTCTACATTATATTTGCGGGACTGCCAGATATACTGGACCAAGAGTACCAAAGTAGACTTTTTGGCCTAGCCGATCCTATTGAAATAAAAGCTTTCGATCCACAAGATGCAGAAAAAGTTATATCGGTAGGGAAAAATATTCTAAAAATTGAAACGCCTGAAAAAAATGCAATTTTAAATATATCAGGCATGCAGCCATATCTACTTCAGGTTTTATGCTCCGAATTATTTAATAGGATGAAATATGCAGGAAGAGATATTTTAACCGAATTTGACCTAAAGGAAACTGTAAAGAGAATTATTGAAAAGGATAGTATTTTTACAGATTATAAATCTCTTATAGGAATTGATAATGAAGATTACCTTTATGGTCTTGCTTTAGCGCACCGTGTTACTCTTGATAGAAGGAAATATGTCTCATGCCGTGAAATACAAGAAGCTCTTACACGCGTCGGCGTTGAAGCTACTATTAAAGAGATATTGGCTATATTGAGTTCATTTAATATTGGAACAACCCGTCCTTTTGTTGAAAGAGATCCTCATAACAAAGAACGCTTCAGGCTAATAATTGGGCTTTTAGGAGACTATTTAATCAAGAAAAAGGGACAATATTACCATGCCTAAGCCAGTAAATTCAGAAAAAGTTTTCTCAGCCCTTGGAATTAAAACCGGTATTGCTGATGAAAAATATTTCGTTGGCAGAAAACTCGAAATGGCCAATTTATCTTGTTGCTATATTGGCGAAAACAGGGGTTCAGCATGGATACATGGCCCGAGAAGAATAGGCAAAACATCTTTAGCTAACATGATTGCTAGACAGGCATCCAGCAATGATACCCTAGTATTAAAAGCTGATGTTATTGATATCAACGGCGACTCTGGAACACTATTTGATAATATGCTGATAAGACTTACAAAAAAAGCTCATAAATTACTACCTATCGAAGGGGACACTATATATAAAAATTTTGAATCTTTGGCTAGATATAGCGATAAACGCCCCTTGCTAATAATAATTGATGAAGTTGATAAAGTTGCCATCAGCATGAAAACTGACGAGCAGGCATTCTTGAGGCGTCTAGTTTCTGAGTATGATAAATTTAGTTACTGTTTCATATCTCAGCAAGCACCTGAATCAATCGTCGAAGAAGTCCCTGATATTAATTCGCGTTTGCTTGGAGTTTGTGTTCAAGAAAAAATCAAACCTTTACAGCGTTTAGACGTTAAAGAACTTTGTAAAATCGTTGGTAGCGACCTCAGGCTTAACGAGTTTCATAAATATCACAAAATTATTTGGGAAATGGTAGGAGGCATTCCAATTGCAGTAAATTCAATGGTCAGAACTTTAGCTATTCAATGTACTCATAACCCTGCATCACTTGAGGGTGACATAGAAAAATTACTTGAGGAGAAGCTATCAGATATAAAAATCGACCTTATGGGTTATTGGAAATCCTTAAAACCTGGCACAAGACTGGTCTTGATGGGACAAGCAGAAGAAGAAAAGTTTGAAAGCCAATTAAGGGACGACGGTCTCTATAAACTTCATGGAGGCACAATTAAACCTAAGTTTCTTATCATGGTTAATAAAGATTCTGCATTTGAGATAGACATAGGTGCTTCTTCTGATTCAGAAGCAAATACAATAACTAAGGCAGAGAATTTATTACAACTAATTGCCGAAATAAACGAAGCGCTTAAAATTAGAGGGTTTAAAGAAGGATTTTTCGTTGGAACAACAACTATAAAATTATACTTTCTATCAAGAAAACCTTGTGGTGTGAATGAGTTTAAAGATGCGATAGATTATTTATATAAAGTTTTTTTTGAAGGAGCAAGGGAGCGCAAACCTAACAAAGATAGGATAAAGGAATATAGGCTTCCTGAACCATTGGCAACCAAATATAAAAAAGCTAAAGTCATAGGTGATATTAGCAATTTGCGTAATTTTCTTTTTCATGATCAAACAAAAGAAGAAGACTCCGAAAAAAGGAATAAATATTATGTTGAAGCATCAAAGATTTACCAAAAATATTGTGGTGAAAAGGAACCTTACCTGAACGATCACAGAAATAGTATTCGCAAAGGAATTATTGATAATTTAATGGTTTTACAAAAAGACATCTTAAAAGAACTTAGAAGTGAAGAGTTCACTCCTGCTACTCAGAACTAAATGACAGTTATTAATAAAGAAGTGTCTTAATTTTATTGAGAAGGCCTTCTTCATTTTTTGTTTCGCACTCCCAAATTACTATTACGTTCCACCCAGCTTTTAAAAGTTCATTTAGCTTTTGTTTGTCACGGGTAACATTTCTATCTAACTTATTTTTCCAATATTCAGTGTTAGATTTCGGAATATGACCATCAACACAGTCTTTGTGTTGGTGCCAAAAACACCCATGAACAAAAATTGCAATGTGATAACGGGGCAGCACGATATCTGGGTTTCCCGGAAGATCTTTTCTATTGAGCCGGAAACGATAGCCTAACTTATGCAAAAGTGAGCGAACCTTTTTTTCCGGTTTGGTGTCCTTACCTTTTATTCGGCTCATGTTCCAACTTCTGCGTTCTTTAGTTAGTTTATCCATGAAAAATGTGCTTTTATTTTGTGAATAAAATATTTAACCCTCCTGTTATTTGTAAGGTATAATTTTGTCCATTGATTTTGACATGTTTCCCAGCCCCTAAGAGGGGAGAATTAGGAATAACAAGATATATACCTTCCAACATAAATTCAGGTACTAATTTATTTGATATGAGTAAGAGTTGGCATGTTGGCATGCAGTATTCATAAATTCCTTGTTTAATATTTTTACCTGAGACACCTGAAATTTGTTCTAGAGCATTAGAATGACTTTTTAAGTCCTTGCTTACTAAAATGGTTTGACAGGTTGAAGAAGGAATGAAGTTGTTAGACTTTGCAGCAAGTTTTAACTTTATTTCTTCCTCAGCAACTAAATCCATGCGTTTGAGCGATCCTAAAGGATGAGAGGGGCTATCTAAAAGTGCAAGGTGTTTCTTCCTGGCATATTTAAACCATTCCACATATGGCAAATTTGCCATTATGGTTTCTGGCTGGTTTCTGCTTGACCCTGATCCTCCTAGTGCCGTTTCTACATGCAATACTTTCTCTAAGCAAAGGATCTCCCATAGCCTTTCAAGCTCAGAGAATGGACGCGAATTTTTTTTACCGCAATAAGTGGTTAGGAGAATTCTTTTGTTATCCGAGTCCACTCTATCAATTGTGATTTCAGAACCAGGCTTAATACTCGACAACTTTAAGCCTCTTAGTTTTTCAATATCTCTAAGAATACTTTTAAATTTCATTGTTTGCTTCCTGGCAGTTGAGGCGGAAACTTTAATATGGATATGTCTTCGTTTGCTGATTCTATAGCAGCTACATCATCAAGCCACTGCCTTAAGAAAGACTCTGTATCTGGATCATCTCCACCAACTTTGCAGAATGATACCTTGTGCGGCAAACTAATCCATACTGGTTTTCCTTGGGATGTTTCTTCTTGTTTTTTTAGAGAGTCCTTCAGGTCAATACCAGCCGCGAAACGCCTTATATCAGAAACAAAATCCAGAACTAAAACCTTGTCTTTACCCTTACTGAGCCTTAGTCCCCGGCCAAGTTGCTGTATGAATATTCTACGGCTATGTGTAACACGCTGGAAAACAACTATGTTTACATCAGGGACATCAACACCTTCGTTAAAAATATCTATCGCACAAACAACTTGTATAGCCCCATCATGAAAATCACAAAGAATCCGGTTACGTTCAAATGGTTCAAGCTTTGCGCCACTTTTTGTTTGGGAATATATCGCTTCGGCTCTACAGAATCCAAGAGCATTTATTCTATCTCTCATTGTGATAGCGTGATCAATAGTTCCACAAAAAACTATTGCTCTGGGATTAGACTGTTCTTTCCAGGCTTTTTGTAATTCAAGAACTACAGCATCATCCCAGTTCGATATAAAAAGGGTTTTATTAATTTTCTTTGGTGAAAAATTGTTCCCTTCTAGTCTGCCCAGTCCCTCCCAATCAATATTGTCCGTGTACATCCTGTAATCAACATTAGCCAGGAAACCATTTCTAAGCCCAGATACTAAATCTACACAGATTAATGGGTCTCCGAATGAGGCATGAAGATCTGATTCATCAGGACGCCATGGCGTAGCAGTTACTCCCATAAGAAATGGCCCGCCGATTCTCCCTGCTATGAGACTATCAAGTATGGCACGGTACATTCCATCATCACCAACATGATGACATTCATCTACAAAAACAATATCATAGTCCGGCAGCTCATACCCTTTGTGTATATAATCGGCAACAGTATTGAGGCATGCAAAAACAAAATCTGAGCGTTTCAATTCTTCATAGCTCTGTCTTTCATAACCATTCCATACAAGTGTTTCTTGTGATGCTTTAAGGTACGACCAGAATGACCTTTCAAGTTGATATACAAGAGCGTTAGTATGAGCCATAATTAGAGCTTTGATATTCTTGGAGAGGGCAATACGTCTCATAAATTCGCATGCAACATGGGTTTTCCCTAGCCCTGTTGCCATTACAACCAAAGCCCGGTTTGTATCTGGTTTATTATATTCATTTACTAACAATTTAATGGCATCTTCTTGATATGGCCTTTTTTCAAAAACTTCAAGAGGGTCGCCGTAAGGATAATCATCAGGCAGTTTGGAAGCCTTTTCTACTAGGCGGGCACCACTCCATAGTTGGAGGGGAATACTCTGGGCCATTAAATTTTGCTGTTGGGAGTAAACAGTATCTTGAAAACCGTTAAGAGCAACTACAACAGGTACGCTTGCCCTATAAAAGTGCAGAGACTCTAAAGTTCTGTCAACTACATCTGGACCAATTTTTGCCTTCCAATGTTTAACTTGTATAAGCCACCTCTTTCCCCCTTTATGGGCTATCACATCCGCACCTTGATCATGCGTTTGACCCACGAGTCTAACGCCAGAAAAACCACTATGAGCAAGATACCTACAAACAAGGCGTTCGAAAGCCTGCCATGAAACTCTTATGCTGGTATCGTTAATAAACATTAGTATTCAAGTTTCTGTTGTAAAAAATCTAGGCTACTTCGAGTTCTTTTAATTAATATAAGATCTGGTTTTTGGGTTTGGAGGAAACTAACACAGTCTTCAAGGCAATTAAGGTAAATCCGTTTTGTTTGATCTCTTACTTCGTCCATAATTGGTTCAGGAATATCAGGAATTGTTGAATAAGACTTTCCCCAAATTGAACCATCAAAAAATCCTGCAGTATGCTTATTAAATATTAAGATGACTGTTTGAGGGTTAATATAGCTTAAATAACGTCCTGATGTTTTAAAATCGCCTATCTTAGAAATATCCTCTCCATGCTCAAGTAGATTATCCACTAACATTTTTTTATCCATTTCTGAAAAATCATCAAAAATGTCAGATGCTTCATTTTGAAAAATAACTGATAAGCGTTGTGTAATTTCTTGAAAAAGAGAAATTACATCTTCGCGCACGCTTTCTGCGTTGTCTGATAATGCATCAGCCCAATATTTTTTTAAAATAGACCATTCTAAATTGCTTAACGAATGAGCAGCTTGATATGCTGTAGAAACTAGCCGACCGTTAGAAACATGTATATAATAAGCTACCTCGCCGGCAATTAGCTCCTCAGGCTTGACACCCAAAAATTGAAACAACGGGTGTTGTTTATCTATGAAGATTTCAATTTTTTCTCCCTTGTGAATAACTGCTGGTAGCTGGCTACCTGTTTTATTTGAAATAATTGGTTTATGTGTGCAAAAACAGTCAACATCAATTGATTGGCTATGTGAGCCATCTGCAAGTTGGACTGAACAACCAATAAGGCTCAAATCGTCATCACGGTCTGAATTTTCACGTAAAAATTTATTTGATAGTGGATTCGGCAAACCTCTGACCGAATCACAATCAACACATGTTTCGGCTGTTGCTATATTTTTTACACCGCAAATTTGGCATATCCATGGCTCCACAACTTTTGGCACTTGTAATTTTCCACAATGCTGGCAAGTTGTTGCTGATACAGCAATCTCCTCATTACATTCTATACATGGCTTTCCTATTAGAACTTTTTCACAGACTTGGCATAGCTCTGCAGATTGTAAATTTTCTGCTGAACAATCAGGGCATTCAATTAATTTTTCAACCGGCTTTGTGTCAGCATTTTCTACAAGTTTCCACCATTCCGCATCATCATAGTAGCCCGGTAAACGCTCATTAAATTTAGCTAAATATGCTTTTTCTGTTTCTCTATCAATTCGACTTGGGCCTTTAGCTTCATCCCAATACCCCATATACATGTGGGTTCTTCCAAATTTTCTGACCCGCCTATATCCCTGAAAAAGCATAAATACAGAACTTTTGTTTTCATCTGCACCAGGTTGTTTCGGCTGCAAGGAGCTATCTCCTCGTAAAAAAGACATTGTTCTTTGCCATTCTGGGCTACTACGCTGGAAATCTTGCTTCATGAAATCAACAGGGACATGGTCAAGGTGGACTTCTCCAACAATTCTCCCATATTGGCTGTCCGAAGGATAGTCTTTAACAGAGTTCCCAAACTCATCTGTGAATTCAAAAAAAGCAGCCTTCTCAAGTAGCCTAATTGCTCTTCCATTGCGAATCAAATCAATACCAAAATGAGAAGTGTGGTCATAGCGTTGAATGCCAACCCAACCCCGAATATTTTCCGTTATTGTCCTGATTGAAGAGGATTCACAAACCTGGCAATTTTTTTCGCCTGAAGGAATTAATGCATAGCATTGAGCGCACCGGGTTTGTTTTCCAACGGCTTCTGAGAAATGTTTTACGGCATAAATTTTACCATGGTCACGCCTCTCAACAAATCTATCCTCTCCCCATATGCAATGTTCAAATGGATAGCATGGTTCATCATCTACAACAATTCTTACTTTGTGTTTTTGGAGTATTGTGGCATAGCGGCGCCCTAGTTCCTTGCGTATTCGAGGGCGGCCATAACTTACAAGTTTACGTATAAATCCATAATTGGGATTACCTTCAGGCCACCAATCTGAAACCTCAATAAGTGTACCATGTAGAAAGTCACTCGGTTTTTCAATTTCTTCAGGTATAACTTCATAGCTATTACTTTCAACAATATTTAAGAGGTCAATAACTACTTTAAGTGCATAATTGTCCTCCTCCCTTGCAGTCAAGAAGACTGTCCGTCTTGCAAGCTTGCCAGTAGCAATATTAAAACCCATCCCAAACAATCCAAGACTGTCGTATGGATTGTTCCCTGTAAAACCTGCTTTTAGAGCTTTTTCAGCCATTTCTGGAGACATACCTATCCCATTATCCCGTATACGTAGCGCCCCCTTATCATCTCGAAGTTCTGCGTTTGTTGGCAGGTTAACTAGTACAAGAGGATGCTCAATATCTTTACCTGCATTGCGGGCTAGAGTAAAAGCATCAATGGCATTGTCTATTAGTTCTGAAAGTGCATCTAAGGGTTTTAAAGGAGTGTGGGTCAAAGCTATTAATACTTTTGGGTCTGGCGTTAGGTCAAATGATTTCATGTCTACCTTCCTTTAAAAAATAAGCAAAAGATCCAGCTATAGCAGATGCTAATTTAACTGGCACCCCATTACCTATAGTTTTGAATTTGTCTGTCAGGGTCATATTTTCGGGAAGTATATATTCATCTGGAATCGACTGTATCATCATTGCTTCCCGGACAGTTAGACGCCGGGGCAATTCCGGATGTAAATGAACTTCATTATTGCCATAAGCAGCTGCAGGGCTATATCGATAGCGATGAAGTCGCTTGAAGCTTTTTCTAGATACATCACCCTCAAGTATCACTTTGAATTTATTGCTTTTGGGTCTGAATCCTTCAGAGCTATTTTTTAGTAACAAGCGTTTTTTATCACAGATATAATTTCCTACCATTAATTCCGGAGGACAGTCTGGCTTGGTTGGAACTTTTCCTTTTGGAACGTTATCAGTTGGCCAATCGAAACGATATTTAGCTCCTTTATAAGCCGGTTCTTCGGGCCAAGGAAACCAATGATCAATATCTGTAAAGAATTTTTTGGGGGGGAGCTTACTTAATAGCCTGACAAATTCTGATGCATTCTTTATTCGTTTAAAAGATTTTGGTTTTAAATTAGAACGTAACCAGGAATTCTTAAATCCAACTATGAAAATGCGTTCCCTGTCTTGAGGAACCCCTAAATCAAGAGCATTCAAAATTCTAAGATCTAATGAAAAGCGTGACGAGACTTTATCAAGTAGGGTTACTAAAAAATCTCTATGTTTTGCTGTTCGTAATAGTCCTGGAACATTTTCAAAAAGAAAAAAAGTGGGATTTAGTTCAACAATTCTATTGAAGAAGACTTCTGAAAGTTTTCCTTGTTCGCCTAATTTTCCTCTATTTTTCCCTCCAACAGAAAAGTCTGGACATGGTGGTCCACCTATTATGCCAAAAAGTTTAGGAGGTTTAGCGGAATTAAAGGCTTCATTTAATATTGTATTAGGGCCAACTTCAACAATGGATTGTTTGTTCTGTATCGTTGCAGAAGCACCTTTAAAGCCCAAAGATGAAAGCCCAGCCTCAAAAGCCTGGACAAAAGGCAGAAATTTTTCATTATGCCATACTATTTTGAAGCCTTGTTCTAGAAAGCCAATATCAAGTAAACCTGCCCCTGTAAAGAATGACAAAATTGGAATTTTTTTTAACGACATAATATAAAAATTTTTACCTGTATATAATGATCTTTTGGGTTGATAGCATGGCTATATTATAGAAACCTCAAACTTTATGAAAAAACGAACGTAAAATAACAGAGGCAATAAACGCTACTAGTTCAAACTAGTCTATGTCAATATATTTAAATAATTTAAGATGGTTGTAATAACTATTCTCATTTTATAGATATATTTTGCATATAAGAGGTAAGTTCATATATCAACACCCAACCCACCTTATTAGGGGACCTGTATCCCATCGGTAAGAAAGTAGGCTTGGTTGCCGATTTGAATGATATGCAAGGAGTCGAACTGCAGGCTACACAAATTGCTATTGCTGGACTAACAACAGGAAATGAGATGAAAATGCCGCCATATATACCGTCAAGTTATTTCTGCTGCCCGGAGGAGGACTTTGAATAAAATTTATATGCCTTGCTCAACAATTCAGAATTACAAGAGTTTTTGGCATCAATGATGAAGCAACTTTAATGAATAATCAACAAGCAGGGAGAAGACTATCTTGGGCAAAGTCGCCTACTTACCAACAAATTTTTAAAATTAATCCCCAGCTAACTAAACAATCCGCTTTTTATATCCGAGATTCTTTCACCCAATGTATTTAGTTCTTGGCTAAAAAATCCCCACATTTGATTTTCAGTTTTTATTGATTTGCACCGCAAACGGTTGAATGTTTTATTGTGCATTCCTTTTGGTTTTACTCGGATTGATATCTCCCAATAAGTACTTGCATTTAGTTGCTTTCTAATTTTCCGTGCCTTCCTAAACAGTCTGAAAACCTCTCTCTCTTTTTGGCAAGGGTACGTTAAATTACTGCATTTGCGACACTGAAAGTGACTTAAACAAAAATAAAGAACTGCAACTCTATTTTTACAGGTTGGACATTCAAACCAAGGACGTTTTCCACCATAATGACAAGATGTCTGAGTAAGCTCAATCTTTTGAGAGAATCTATCTATCTCGCAATATTGGTTCTGCAAGACTATGCAATCCGCTTCCTTTTCATAGGCAACGGCAATACTATCTCTTTGATTCTTGAATATGGTAAGTGCACCACAAGTACTTGTCTCTAGCCATCCATCTTTATTTAATAGCCGAACATCTATCTTGTATTTGCTATCCACAGTTTTTTTTGTATTCCTTCTAAGCCAAGTACCTGAACCCAATCCGCCCATCGTTCGCCTCTCTTTTTTATCGAAATCATTAGGCAAATATAACTTTATATTAGTTGAAAGTTATTTTGTGCTCATCCAACTTCAGTTATTTTAACTAGTGGAGATTTGCCCCTGCGACGTTTTATTTTAACCAATCCAGAAATTTCTAATTCCCTTAAACCAATACTTTTCCCGGACCTGTTCAACTTAAATTTTGCAACAAGGTTATTTTTAAGCTCAATCCAGTCCTCTCCAAGTATTCCTTTGAGAAAGCGAATAGCAAGGGCCACCTTTAATGCATTTTTTGATAGCTTGCAGACTTCACACATCCAGACTAATGGTATTGGCCCCTTAATAAACTGCCCAGAAACTCCCTTCCTTTTCTTGAGTAATATTTTTTCTATTGTTGGAGTTATAATTTTTTCTTGTTCCATAACGGCACCTCCTAAAGAGATAAATTTATATAATATAACCTTATACTTGTATCTTTATATAAGAATAGGCAACGGGTGTTATGTTTTAACATCACACCTGTTGCTTAACTATTACACTTGTGTGGCCATTTTGGGTGCACCCGTGTTGCTAATTTGAACTAACAGGGATTCTGATATTTCTTCCTCAACAGGGAAAGAGTTGCCTGCTATATTTGTTGTGTCGCAGTTTATAATGCCTATAATCGTTTCCCACATTTTTAAACCTCGACTGTCCATATATCGGTCTGGATACTTCACAACATCAACATCTGTTCTCAGGTTAAATCCGTTCAGAACTATTCTTCCAGCCTCTGCCATTATCTCTTGAGTTTTTTTCACAGCAGCATCAAGAGTTCCAAGGGGGGCCTCGATAAGCAATGCATCGTGCACAGGGCAACATATTTTTATCCCTGCCTCAATTGCCATAAAGCATGCCAGGCGAAGTATTTCTGCGCCATTAGCTTGTACGGGAAAATTTCTAATTGACCTATCATTTGGAGCTTGACCTATGTGTAACCGCCACCCAAATACAGTGTCGAGATATCCGCGGGTTAAAGCAACATTTACAGCAGCGTCAGACCATTTCCAGAAAGTATGGTACGTCTCCTTATGTAACCGGATTAGCTCCCTCGCCTTGATAGGAGGCTGCCCAATTCTATTACCAAGACTTTCTGCTTCCATTCCGTATTGCACCGCAAGTGCACAGGCTTTGAACAATTTCCGTTGATCTGGATGGGTTTGTTTTGTTCCATCCGGTGGCACTACCCCGGCCTGTTTGGCAAAAGTCAAGTATGGGTCACCAGAGCTATATGCTTCCATCATTGCTTGATCTCCAGACAAAACAGCTGCAATTGCAAACTCCTGCTGACTCCAGTCGATATATGCAATACCGCATCCTATTGGCGGCTTGATCAGCCCGCGTAACCATGTTGATGGCCCAAAGATAAATTTTGAATTACTTGGCTGATTTCTTCCGGTTTTTGCTTGGAAAGCAGAAAGCAGGCATCGGTTTCGTCCATCGCTTCCGACTGCCAGCTTCGATAGCCGCATACCTGACAAAGTTTGACGTAACTCTCTTAGTGGTGCTACTGATGGATGACTCCTAGCCATCTCTTTGAATGTGTCATCTGAAAGGTTTAATGCTCCACTAGGTTTCCTTGGCCAGGGTATCTCGTTTAAGCCGAGCCAGGCATCAAATTTAGCCATTTTGAAAACTTTATCTTCAAAAACATTATATTCTGAGTCTACTACATCAATTAACCTTTTCTGAATAACCTCCCAGTTCTTTTGAAAGAGTTTAAGTGTTACAACATCTACAGGAATGCCGTTTCGTTCCATGGTGGCCGCAGCTTTCATGTATTTTCCACGAAGCAATGCCCTGGGTAAGTCAATGGACACAGCCATAGCAGGTAGCAGTCGACTAAGCGCCATCACATCACTCTCGCAATAATCTAAAAGTGCTAGTCTTTCCTCCTTTGAGAATGGCCCCCCCCTCATGCTTTCTTTTTCGCTATCACCCAACCTGTCAAGACCATATGCTGCTAATGCACCCAAGAGCCCAAATCCACACGGTGGCCGATGCCCATTAAACCGGCGGCGGAATTCAATAAAAAGATCCAAAACATTATTCGGCATATCCCACCCTAACTCTAAAAAACAGCCAAACTCTGCGCTTGCATAGTAGGCCACAAATAGTGCGTTTTTATCTGTGCTAAACGGTGGCTTTTTCATTCGGTACAATTCATCAGCCCAAATTCGGAAAGTACGTCCGGAATAATTTTCTTTTGCTACAAGACAAAGAACTTCTGGCAGCTCACCATCGGGAGCTTTAAATTCAAAGTCTACATATACAATTTCCTTAAAGCCCCAATCTTGCATTATATCTTCCCCTGTAGTCGCTGAACTACAACATGGTCATAGTCTGATATGTAGTTATTCTTAAAGGCTATCTGAATCATTTCGGAAAAAGACAAGTTAGGCCATTCCGGTTCAGGTAATTCACCCACAGCCTTGAACACTTCGTAGGCTCCTAGATAACGGTTAGCAACCATCTTTATCCAAAAATTTTCTGCCAGCTCAGCTGCTTCCAGTGCAGAAGCATGCCACGGGTTTATTTTGCCTTCTTCAGTCGGAAGTTTTAAGGGCCACAACATCAGAACACCCTGGCGACTAATTGTTGTAACTAATCGGACAGGAATCCATTCACCTGTTAATTCATCCAACATAGATGGGTCCACCAGGAATACTTCCTGGTCGTCTTTCAGTTCGACGATACCAGTTGTTAGCTGATAATTTTCGTCAGGATTAACCCGAACAAACTCTGACGGCGCGGTTTCCTGCCAGGAATACGAGTTGTGACTTTTTCAGCGCCAGCCATGTTGGTATAATTTTGAGGTAGTTTTAATTTTTCAATATCAATAGTTTTCATAGTTACATTCCCCTTAAAAAAGTTTGAAAATCTTTAGTGAGCTAGGCACTATCACATACCTCCCGCGCATTTTTTCGATTCTGAATTCTTCCAAAAAATCACTTATTTCAGCTTCGTCATACCCTTGCAGTCCCTTGCTAATCCGGCATCTACTA
>JBHPCH010000027.1:0-25503 GCA_042576125.1 Thermodesulfobacteriota bacterium | reverse complement strand
TAATATTGACTGCCTGTTCGTTTAAAACCTGGGCCTTATCAACATTGCCCATATCAAAGTAGAGTGCTCCCAGATTAATAAGACTCTCAACTGAATAAGGATCTATTTCAAGGGCCTTTTCCAGAGCAGCTACCGCTTCATCGAAACGACCGGCTTTGCGATACACCAATCCCAGGTGGTGATGCGCCATTACCGACTTTGGCTTCTCAACACATTTCTGCTTCATTTCTTCAATAACTTTACTCAGATCTTCCTGCTTGCTCTTTTCTGACATGGATACGTTCCTTGCTCTATATTATTTTATATTTTCCTGTCCAAAACCTGCTTATTACCGGCAGGAAATAAAACCGGTAATATTTATCTTTCATTACCTGTCCCGGCTGCGTGGAACCAAGGAGCAGCAAATCTTCGCCTTCCGGGCTCTAAAATCCAAAAAATTTCTGTACACTATAGGCATGAAACCCGGATTCGCAAGGGGAAAACAGGGAATAAATAAATGAAGGGCAATTCAGCGGTTATATTTTTCCTCACATGAAAGCAGTAATTCTTTCTGTGCTTCAGCAAGAATTTCCTTGGCCAGGTGAATATCTTCCCGTATCTGACCAGCCAATTCTTCAGGCCCGGAAAATTTCTTTTCACCCCGCAGGTGTTTCAGCAGATTAATTTTTATCTCCTTGCCATAAATTTCCTGATTAAAATCGAAAATATGTGTTTCAGCGGACAAACGATTTTCGCCAAATGTCGGATTATAGCCTATATTTAACACACCCCCGTAACATTTGCCCTCATATACCACCTGGGTAACATAGACTCCATGTTTCGGACAGAGATCCTCTTCTGATAAATGCAGATTTGCCGTTTTAAAACCTACAACAGGTCCTCCTCTTTTCTTGCCCTCCTGAACCGTGCCTCTGATCTGGTAATTGCGACCAAGCAATTTCTTTACATCCATCATCCTCCCTGCACTAACCAGTTCCCTTACCTTGCTGCTGCTTACCAGCATATCATCGACATAATACGGCTCCACCACTGTGACAGGGAACCCTTTCAGTCTTCCCTGCTCCTTAAGAAACTCTATATTCCCCTGCCGTCCCCTGCCAAATGCATAATCATACCCCACCACAAGTTCCTTTACTCCGATGGTTTTGATCAGTAATTCGTCAACAAAAGTTTCCGCACTGGTGGCAGAAAAATCTTTGGTAAAAGGAATAACCACCAGGACATCAATTCCGGCGAGGGAAATCAATTCGACTTTCTGTTCATAGGTTGAAATAAGCTTGATACCTATTTCAGGCCGTACCACCTGGAGAGGATGGGGCTCAAATGTTACGACAACACTTGTGCCTTTCATCTGGTAAGCCCTGCTGACCACCTCTGAAAACAGCATATGGTGCCCGAGATGCACTCCATCAAAGTTGCCGATAGTGACAAAACTGTCGGCAAAAGGGGCTGTGATATCGGCAAGGTTATTAAATATTTCCATTGGACATTAAAGCTTCTTAAATAACGGTTTGCTCTTTTGTATGTTAAAACCTTTCACAAAGTTGAAATAATTTCAATTTTATGCGTGAAGAACCTCTTGACAAATTTCACCCCCGTACTAATATTGCCTCCTGCTGTGTGCCGAAGTGGCGGAATTGGTAGACGCGCTAGGTTCAGGGTCTAGTGAGGGTTTCCTCGTGGGAGTTCAAATCTCCCCTTCGGCACCACAAAGCAAAACTGGCTGCAATCTTTTTGGGTTGCGGCTTTTGTTTTTTCAGGGTGCGTATAGGGTGCGGTCCGGGTGCGATTTCATCCAGCTGATTTACGGCCTGGCGATTACTGCTTGGGATCAAATGGCCGTAAATATCAACAGTCATTTTGATGCTCGAATGACCAATTTGTTCCATTACATACACCGGACTCTCACCATTACTTCAAAGCAGACTTGCAAAGGTGTGCGGATATCATGAAACCGGAAATCCCTCAACCCTGCGCCTCTTAAAATCCTTTTAAAAACATTCCTAATACTGTTCTAAGCAATAGGCTCACTTCTGTTATTATGAAAGATTGATTCTATAACAGTACCGGCGCCTGTTTTCAATGCTTCTTTTTTACGTGAAGTATATAGCTTATGCAGTGTATCAACAAAATGATCTGATAGACCCACTCGGCTGACTCTACCTGTTTTTGTGGGACTGATCTTACCATTTTTAAATGATCGCTGCACCTCAATGAATTTACTGTTCCAGCTAATATCGCCCCAGCGCAATCATATTATTTCGCCCAATCTTGCCCCAGTTCTGAAGGCACACAGGAAAAATGGATAATAATCCGGCTGAGTCTCAAGACAGTTACTCAAGAATAAAGAAACCTCTTCCGTTGTCATTGGCTTGGCATTGGCTTTCCTATCACGCTCCAGGTTCATTTTCTTAGTGATACCTGACACAGGATTAATGGCGACCAACTCCTCGTCAAGCGCATAACCCCCATAACGCCGCTCGTCACATCGCGGATCAGACATATCAGACTTTTGGTTTTACCTTTATTTCAAGGGCGTCACCTTCTTTGAGGTCTTTAGCCTGAGCTAAAGTTAGCCGCAGTTTGGAAATGATTTCTTCGGGGCGATAACACTTCTTGCGCATTACCTTTCCTCCTTGATAAAATTAGTCAGAATCTATAACATAATTCTGGACCGCTTTCCGAAGGGGGAGAAAGTCACTCATATAAACTATAGATGAATTGAAAATAAAATTTTCAATAAGGGTGGATATTTATGACCAACCAGGATAATCAGGACCAAAATAAATCCAATGTTACAGCAATATTTGCAGAAAAAGAAGATACCAGGTTATCCTTTGTTGGATGTGAGAATTGTCAAGCACAGTGTTGTAGATTACTAAGAGGAAAAGTTTCACTTGACGAATTGCATGACATTGCCCAACTTTTCCCAGTCGTTTTCGTGAAAAAAAAGAAGAGGAGAATAGAGATGAGGTTCCTTATGTCTCTTGACCTAAGGATTTATTGCCCCTATCTGGATTTAAATAGCAAAAAGTGTACTATTTACGAAAAAAGACCTCATACTTGCAGGAGATATCCATTTGGAATAGGCTATCAAACACTGGAAGGCACTAATACTATTGTTTGTGACCAAGTAAGATGCCCAGGTTTTCAGAAATCTCTGGAGGGGTTACAGCTTATCAATGACGGAGGCAAAGTTTCCAATGATATTATTGACAATTTCATTGGCCGTGAAATCCTTGCCAACCATAAAAGGAATTATGATGCTACTAATGAATTTCTGAAACTAGTGAGGAAACTGGATTTATTAGTCAGTATACCACCCGAAATAGCCAAACCAACCATAGGATTGTATCATAAAATAAGTGAGAAGCAACTCGCTGCCTTAGACGCAGACTCTATGAAACTACTACAGACTACAGGTTATATTAATGCCATTAATATTCAACGTAAAAGTCTTCTAAAATTCAGCATATTCAACAAGTCTATCCCGGAAGAGTCTGCATTTCCAAAGAAAAATTACTACTATATCAACTATTAACCTTAACTTGTGATCCTTCCATAAAGACTCAACATCCGAGTAGCCCAGAGGGATTTCACCCCCAGGCTCTCACAGAACCGGACGGGCCAGTCAATAGAAATTAACGAACTCTCAGTTTACTAAACGGTTCTTTATTTAGTTGTCAGGTTCCAGGTTTTCTGCTTTTCATCCAATAAGCCCCGGTCATACCAATCAAGCAGGGTATTAGCGTCCTTGGCAAGTATTTCCGGTATTACTGCAGACTTGTCACCTTTATCCACCAAGGCAAAATAGAACTGCTCCCATTGGCTTTTAATTTGATCCGTAAATCTCGGGTCGTCAACTTTTCCCAGGGCATATATTTCAGAAGCAACCGTTCTTCCTTTCACTCTAATCCTGGCAATTTTACGAACCTTTAGTCCAAGTTTTTCAGCACTGGCAATCAGTTCGTCTGTGATAATGATTTGCGTGTTGAAATACCTGGTCAATCCTTCAATACGGCTGGAGAGATTTAATGGATCTCCAAGGACACTGAATTTCTGCACACCATTTTCGGGCCCAATATTGCCCATTACAATGTCTCCTGAACTGACCCCGATTCCGGCATTTATAAACCTGCTGATTTTTTTTAGAACAGATGCATCGATGGACAGCTTGGGATGGTCGACCAGGCTTTTGAAAAAAGTCTGTTGTAAATCCGACTGCACAACAGCAGCCTGCAATGCCAGAAGCTTTTGCTTTTCCAACTCATCATCATTATCAGCCGGCCAGTAAAAGCAGACAAGATCACCTACATAATTTTCCAGCCAGCCTTGATATTTTTCCTGCAAAATAATAGTTGTTTCTTCCAGATATTCGTTGATGAGAGTGAACACCAGCGCAGGATCCTTTAATAGACTTGTTACCGTAGTGTATCCTTCCAGATCACTGATTAATACAACCGCTTTTGTTTTCTTATTAACAAAAATATTGTCTTTACCGGTCGACAGCAGCATAGAACGAATGGGAGCCGGCAGATATTTCGCTATCATGACGCCTCTTTTTGTGCCAAAAAACAGGTGCGCAGCAAAACACATGAGTAACGAACTGATACCGGTCAAAGCGACAGCCATTACAGGCCAGAGTTGGGTTTGGGGAAAAAGAAAACAGAGCAGGGTCGTAAAAGTTACCCATAACAGGGCAAGCACACTCCCCCACCGTGTTTTTAAATAAGCGGTTGCCCAGACACAGGTAACTGCAACGAGAGCAAATAATATAATCCGCACAGGGAATATTGGCCGCCGGGGATGATCGAATGCGGCCAGCGTTTCAATTGAGTCAACAATCACCTGCGGCCCCGTAGTTAAACTGCCGCCGCCGAACAAAGAGGTACTTACCGGTGTCAAATGCAAGTCTATGGTTTCATCCAGAGTTGCTACCTGAATAACAATAACACGATCCTGCAGGGCTTTCTTAATCTCTGGTTTAATTCCATTGCTGCAATCAATCAGTTCACTTAAAGGAATAACCGGATACTTTTCATATTCAGAATAGGACAGTGCATCATCCGTAAAGCGAATTCTGCGACACATGTGCTCTTCATTGTCTCCGCATATCACATCATCATTTTGTGGGGCAATTATTGTTTCAAATATCTCTGACACATGCGGAGAACTACCTGCCAAACTGACAGCAACAGAATCATGATTGAGATTCAGCAAATTGGTAGTTGTCGAAAAATAATCTATAGATCTCTGATACAACTTCGCATCACTGAAAAAATCTTCTTCATTAATTTCCAGGGCAGCCTCAAGATTAAACAACGTAAAAATCTCCACATTGGGTGAAGGGTGAGGCATTGTAAAGCGCCCAATGTTTGTTGCGCTCAGGGCATTGAGAGGATTAAAACTTTCCTTGTCATCATTCCAGACAACACGGTTTGTTTCGTTGTCAATACACACAGCATATTGCATATTGGGAGACGGTTCAAAAATCACTGCATCCAGAAAAACTTTTGCAGCGCCGGCGTTCAAAGCGTTTTCAGCGGCAAGACCGAATAAGGGCAGTGCCTGCTTACGACTGATATATTCGGGGACTTTTGGATCGAGGGCTATAATTGCTGAGTATTCCCAGGCTTTTCTCGGTTTGCTGACAACAGCTTCGTCGTGGATGAGTCCGTCAAAATGAGTGTCAGCCAGGAGATCAAAGACAACACCTATTGCACAGCTTACAATAAAAAAACTGACCAGCAGCTTGCGCTTGGTAATTGGCAGTTCATTTTTAAACCAGTTCATAAATACTAATTACCACGAAGGAATTTTCTTTGTGCAGGCAATACCTTCGTTACAGTCTTATGAAAAGGTATACATAAACCGTGCATATTGTAGGATAGGCTTTTTATATCTAAAATCAAATTAGAACTGATAAGCGACCTTTGAATTCTTTTGCCATTCCGGAAATTTCCAGAAAGGTATCTGTTCAGCAATACAATTGGCAAATTCATTATCTTCCGGTGCTGTTTGAGTGTTAATTTCTACTTTGTCTACGGCGCCGCCATCATAAATGATCCAATTAATAATTATCCTGCCGGATCGTTGATGTATTGTGTTGCATAAATCTATTCCAGCCGCATAGTACTCAATTCTTTCCTGCAGATATTGCTGTTCATCAAAACTTTTTTCCTCCAAATCCTGAACGCTTATGGCGCGGACGTTTACCGAGGCTGATTTTTGTTTTTTAGAGCCTTCATCATCATGTATTGTTTTCCTTTCTGTAATTTTACAAAAGAACCCCTTTTTCATTTTGCCGATCGGGCATATTAAAATATTTTTCTGCCAATCATCACACTGTGCCGGTTCGGTAATATTCACCCATGGTTTCTCTGTATTGGTTAATTGAACATTAACAGGTTCCGTTGACAGGTTCTGGCAAACGATCTCCACAAAACCTTCTTTTGTTTCATTGCCCGTCATCCACAAGCGGCCTTTCTTGTTGAGAATTACAGAATCTCCTATATCTGAAATTCTGCTCCGACCTTCAGGTGGGGTAATGCCGACACTGCGGTCAAATGATATGTCAAAATAAGCTTCATCCGCATTTGCATAGCAAAAAGATGAAAGAAGAAGGAATAATACGCTCGCTAAAACCAGTAATGTCTTTTTGTTTATATCCATAATTTCTTCCTCCACTGTTTCTCTGTAATTTTTTTAATCACCTTCTGTCCCGCTATGCCCAAGGATGAATTTGCCCGCCACAGTAAATTTCATTTCATGACATACAATATCTGGAAATTTTCTATTTGTCTGTGAGTGAAAGACAAGTGCCTGATTGCATATGAATGGTTAATTTACAGCAAAATAAAAATCTATATCCAGAGATGAGGACATCCAGGGAATCTGTTTCCTCTCAGTATCTGACGCCACTCCCTGCAATACACGTTTAAATACCATTTCAACAGGAATTCCAGGGGTATATATATTTGCCAGCAAATAGCTGGTGTAAATACCATTGCGGCCTTCTCCGTCAATTGCAACTGAACCGGGACCTGTGGCATACGCTATTAATGAACCGGCCGGCACCTCGGTACGTGCAAGTCCTAATGACTCGTTTCGGCTCTTTTCTTTGGGAAAGGGGTTATTCCGGCAGGCATCAAGAATAATAATATTTTTACCGTTTTCAGCATAAGCCATTTCATCAATAAGCATATTCAGGTCAACAGCTTTGTAACGTACATCCTTTGCTTTTTTAATCCCTGAATGTACTGGTATTAGATAATTATTCCCACCCATCTGAACACCGTGGCCAGCATAGTAAAAGAGCCCCACACTCTCTTCTGTTAACTTTTCACCGAATTCCTGGATCGCTATTTCCATCTCCTGCTGATCGACATTAAGTTTTAATGTCACGTTGAAATTAAGCTTTCGCAAAGCCTCGGCCATATCTTTTGCATCATTTTCCGGATTTCTCAATTCCCCAACCAGTGGATATTGACTGTTGCCGATCACTAAAGCAACCCGCTCAAAATTGTGCTTTGAACCCGGTAGTTCCTGTAATGATAAAAGTTTCGGGCCTTGGGCAGAGGACTTCAACATCTCAATTTCCTGCTTGAGTTGTTCTATAATGCTCAACTTCTGGGAATTCTCATTTTCACTCAATGCTGTATCAATTCTCTGCTGGTCTATCGCTTGAAGTTGCTCTTCGGAACTACTCTGCTGTTTCGTGTCCGATTGAGAACTGGCAGTGGCATCCGCGTGGTTCAGATCTAATCCTCTGACAAGGACCTTCTTTGATTTATGCTCAGGGGCGGTATCATTTCTGTCATTGGTCGAATCTTGAATCTCTTGCTGCTGTGAGGGTTTGGGTTTCAATACCAGGGTTACCGAGACTACTAAATCGTTTTCCAGTATGTCAACATATTCAACTTTTGTTTTATATTGCGGATGCGACACCTCAACCTTATAACGTCCAGGTAAAAGTTTTATGCCCGACATATAAATCAAAGGGCTGTCAAGAAATTTTACAGTCGCATCAGATGGCCAAGGATTAACTATCAGGGAATAGGCTGCTACCATCAAGTCATTATCACCTGTACTTGTTTTATTGGGTTCAATAAAGGCACCGAATTTCCAGGTACCATTTACTACCTTCCCGTCAGGAAAAAAGAATTTACCCTGACCATGTTTCATGCCGTTTTTGTACTCACCCTCGTAGCGCGCCCCGTTAGGCATAGTAAAAATACCAAATCCGGTACGTTCATCATCTACATATTCACCTTCATATTTGAAACCGTCGTTAAAAAAGTATACCCCTATGCCACTCCTTTTGCCGGCTTTGTACTCGCCAATGTATTTATCTCCGTTTGCAAAAATAAAGACGCCCTCGCCATCACGGGAGCCGTTTTTAAATGTCCCGGTATATTGATTCCCGCTGGACCATTTATACGTGCCGTGACCATTATAACAATTACCCTGCAAACAACTATTAGCAGACGATACATTTGTATTGAATAAAAAGAAAAGAAAAGAACTTAAGATCAGTATGTTAGAGGTTTTCATCTTCACTTCCTGTTATAAGATGTAATTGTTTGGACAATAACGAACCTGTCTGGAAAATTTCCCCAAAGAAACAATATCAAAAAAAAAGTATTTAAGCCAGTTTTTAGAATAATGTTTTATGGAATCAACATTTTATTGTACGTTTTACTTTTGAAAAAGTGATACATTTGTAAAAGGCTTGGCAAGCTGAATATTTTTAATAAAATTTCTTCTCCGAAAAATAAAAAATTGCATAAATTCAGGTGCTGTAAATGGAGAGTATTGAGAAGAATTCAAAGCATTTCATCTGCCCATCAACCAGGAAATTCTTTCAGGAATCAAGGACCAATCCTAGACATTCCTCAGGGGATTTTATCCATGGGTATATATATGGGCGCTGGATCTACCTTTATATAAGTGTTGCCAAGGGTCGTCATCCCTTAACAAGAATACTCAAACCTTTTTTCACGTTAGCTACCAGTATCTTTCCCAAACCAAAAATTGATGCCTATACCTCGACGCCCGGCAACAAATCAAAAATTACCTTTGCCGACGGATACCATGGCAAGGTCATGCCTCTTGACAAGGCCGGAAAACTCATCTCTGTAAACAAACCCCTCAACATGCCCGACCTTGAGCAGGTCATACCCTATAAACGGGCCCGGGACATCATCCTGAAAAACCCTGACCACATTGCCCTATTAAAATGTCCCTGCCGGGCGGCCCATGAAAAACCGTGCCAACCGGAAGATGTCTGCCTGGTTATCGGTGAACCGTTTGCTAGCTTTATTATTGAACATCATCCCCACAAGGCACGCTGGATAAACCAGGAAGAGGCGGCTGCAATATTAGAAGCGGAAGATCAACGTGGCCATGTTCACCATGCCTTTTTCAAGGATGCCATGCTGGACCGCTTCTATGCCATCTGCAACTGCTGTTCCTGTTGCTGCGGCGCCATAAATATACACAAAAACGGCACTCCCATGCTCGCCTCCTCAGGCTATGTTTCAGTAGTGGATAATGACCTTTGCATCGGCTGCGCAACGTGCCAGGACTTCTGTCAATTTGATGCAATAGAGTTGATGGACGGCCAGGCTAGTGTGGACTATGAAAAATGCATGGGTTGCGGAGTCTGCAGTAATAAGTGTGAGCAGGAAGCAATTACTCTCAAACGTGATCCCGCCAAAGGAGAGCCTCTTGATATATGTGCCCTGCAAGACGCAGGTAGAAATAAAAAAACAGCATTATCAGAGGATATTATCTGATAGCCCCTTCTTTAGGTTTTCTGGAAAAGGCAAACCCCTTGTTGTTGGCCCAGACCCGATATTTATTGATATTATCTTTAGGCCTGAACCTGCTGGCCCCGCTGGTCATCTCAATTTTTTCAGGGTATCTAACAAGCAGTTCAGATGCTATCCTGTTATTCCGGTCCAGAGATAATGCCCTGCGGGCATCCTCTCTGGCAAGTTGTGGCTCACCTATCTGGGCATATGCCTCCATGCGGATATTATAAGACTCTGAAGTATTGGGGGCCATTTTGATGATTTCAGTGCCATCTACAATGGCCATATCCAGCTTTCCCAATACAAGGTAGGTCACCCCCCGGAGTTTAAAAGCCTCAGATGACGGGTTCATATCAATGGCAGCAGTAAAATTGTCTTCTGCTATATTATAGGCGCCCTTTTCAAAATACATCTCTCCGCGCCTCATATATGCATCATAGGACGGTCGCCTTTGAATTGAGGTGCTAAAATCCTTGATGGCCTGATCAACTTCGCCCTGGCTCCTGTATACAAGCCCCCGCAAGTAGTAAAACTTGTACTTCATATCTTCCGGGCTCTCATCAATTGCCTTGGTGTATTCGGCAACACTGGCTCCATAAGCAACTGCAGACATCAGAAGCGATACCACTACAAAAACAAGAATAATCAGTCGATTCATAACTTTTTTTCTTCAGTTATCTTATTGTTTAGATGTCGCTTTTAATAAATACTAACCAATAATTCATAGTATTTCATGTATAAATTATAATTAATTAGATTAATTCCTAATATTTGCCACAACCGCCTGATGTATTTATAACAACTTTCAACGCACTTGAGCCTGGGAAAAAACCGCCTTTAATCTGTAAACTCCGACACACTGCGGAACAAATACTTTTTGACAAGCCCGGACTCCATGTATACATGTTCCTTTGGGACAGGGAAAAAAACAGAATAAAATACATCCACATTTTTAGTGTTTTCCAGATGATATTTCCAGGGCAGCAAATAGAATGACTGAACTTCTTATGAACTCAACAATCGGTATCACGGCCAGCCGCCAACAGGCTGATCAATGGTCTTTAGTACTTAGGGCTGTTAACATACCTAGCACTGTTGAGTTTGAGAGACATAGCTGGGTCATTAAAGTGCCCATGGTCCACGAAAAAAAGGCATTAAAAGAAATCGCTGCATATATGGAAGAAAACAGTGACTGGCCTCTTTCTCCTCCAAAAAAGAAAGTTCAGCTTCCTGTCCTGACTAAATCCCAGCCCCCGACAATACTGATGATGGGTGCGCTGGTTATTTTATATGTAATTACCGGCCCGTGGAATGATGGAAGCAATTGGTTTTCACAGGGAGCAGTTTCCGGCATACAGATCCTTGAGCATGGGCAATGGTGGCGCCTGATAACCGGCCTGACTCTGCATGCAGACGTTGTGCATTTATTCGGCAATGTGATTACAGGAGGAATCCTTATTCATTTTCTCTGCCGTATTCTCGGGCATGGCCTTGGATGGTTTCTGATTATTGCCTCCGGGACAATGGGTAATTTTATCAATATCCTGTTACATGGCAATACCCATAATTCTGTCGGATTTTCTACGGCAATTTTTGGAACAATCGGCATTCTTTCAGGCTATCAGGCTGTGAACAAAAGGTCCGCAGCACTTAAAGAGATTCTTCTACCCCTGGCTGCCGGAGCCGGCCTGCTTGCTTTTCTCGGTACCGGAGGGGCGAGAACCGATTTAGGAGCTCATTTTTTTGGTCTCCTTGCAGGTGGAATTCTGGGCGCACTATTAATTTTCCTGCCACCCCAGCGCATACTGATCAATAAACTGACCCTGCAGACAAATCTATTTATAGGAAGCCTTGCCTCAGTTATCTTTTGTTGGTGGTTAGCCATAGGTTAATAAAATGCTTAATATTTTTTCTGCCAGCAGCTGACAAACAATACAAAAGGAACACTGCTGGTGGAATCCGGCGTACGAATTTTAAAGGAGAAAAACTGCACTTTTATCATTGTGCTTGGTCATGCTGACTATTATCCCCGCTTCTGCTTTCGGCCAGCTTCCAGATTTACTATAAAAAGCCAGTGGGAAGGTATACCGGATGAAGTCTTTCTGATTCTTATCCTGGATAGCTCAGCTATGCGGAATGTATCAGGAGTTGCAACTTTTAGAGAAGAATTTAACGAATCATTATAAAAGAATTGCCGTTATATGCTTTTTCAAATAGTATAGTTTCCCTTTATGATTACACAAAATAATATTTATAATTACCTATCTAATCTGTGAGAATCGAGTATAATGATTGATTAAATTTTAGAAAGCCCATAACTTTCCGGTGCATGTTTACAACATATGTTCCAGATAAAGATACTAGATCAAAGTGAGGATTATATGGCTTGGCAGGACGAACAGTCCCCTTGGGGCAAAGGTGGTAAGACTCCATCACCTGAACAATTTATCGCTGATATTTTAAAAAAACTGAAACAATCCTTTGGAGGCATGGGCGGCACACCTCCGGGAGGAGTAGAAGGAGGCCAGGAGCCTTCCGGAAGTTCCCCAAAAAAAATGTTTGGCGGTATCGGCAAAATTCTTATCATTGTTCTTGCAATAGTACTGTTTCAGGTCGTCAACGCATCATATTATACTATTAAACCTGGTGAACGTGGTGTTGTTCTGCGGTTTGGCGAGTACAGCAAGACTGCTTCTCCAGGGCTTAACTTCAAGATCCCTCTGGTCGATTCAGTTATCAAGGTAGATATTGAAACGGTGCGTAAAGAAGAATTCGGTTTTCGTACCAAGGTTCCTGGTCAAAAAAGTATTTATCAAAGAGAAGGATTTGATGCGGAATCCCTCATGCTGACCGCTGATAAAAACGTCATTGATGTTGAGTGGATCGTGCAATACAAAGTGCAGGACCCCTTCAATTTCCTCTTCAAGGTCGAGAATGTCCGTCAGGCAGTGCGTGACGTTTCTGAAACAGCCGTCCGCCGGGTCATCGGCAACATGGACTTTGATTATGTGCTGAGCAACAGGGAGATCCTGGCCAGCTTGACTGACAAAGAACTGCAGGCCGAACTGGACAACTATGAAGCGGGCGTCAAGATAGTTACTGTCCAGTTGCAGGATGTCAATCCACCTGATGCGGTTAAACCAGCGTTCAACGAAGTAAACGAAGCTGACCAGGATATGAAGCGGCTGGTTAATGAGGCTGAGGAAGCCTATAACCGGGTCATTCCTAAGGCACGCGGCGAGGCTTTGCAGATTGTTGAAGAGGCCAGCGGCTACTTGGCTCAAAGGGTCAATGAAAGTAAGGGTGATACTGCCCGCTTTCTGGCAATCATGAAGGAATACAAGGCTGCTAAGGATGTGACCCGCAAGAGGATGTATTTAGAGACCATGCAGAAAATCATGCCCACAGTTACGGACATCTATGTGATTGACAAAGAACAGCGCTCCATTCTTCCATTTCTGAATGTCGGCAATGCGCCGCAGAAATAATATAATCCAGGCTCAAAATATTTGAATTTTATCAAAAAATAATAGAGGAAAACCGGTGAACAAAATAGTAAGAACCGCCCTGATACTTATCGTGATCGGTCTGATATTTACCGTTGCAAACGGTTTCTATATCCTGCAGGAAGGCAGGCAGGCGATAATTACCCAGTTCGGCAGACCTGTCGGTCAGCCGATCACTGAAGCTGGACTTCATTTCAAGCTGCCCTTTGTCCAGGAAGCAACCTTTTTCGAAAAGAAAATTCTCATCTGGGACGGCGACCCCAACCAGATACCTACCAATGATAAAACCTTTGTTTATCTTGACGTGACAGCCCGCTGGCGCATTGCCGATGCCCTCGTCTTCCTGCAGGCAGTCAACAATGAAGCCAGAGCCCAGACCATACTTGACGACATAATTGACGGTACGGTGCGCGATCTGGTCAACAAAAATGACCTGGTGGAGATCATCAGAAGCTCTGATTTTTCTCCTGAAACCATGACAAATTCCGCAGTTGAATTGGAAAGGCTGCAATATGGCCGCGATAAGATTTCGTCCATGATCCATGCAGCAGCCTCCAAGATCACACCGAAATACGGCATTGAACTTGTTGACGTCATGTTCAAGCGGGTCAATTATATTGAATCTGTCCGGCTTAAGGTCTATGACCGGATGATTTCCGAGCGTAAGAGGATCGCGGCTGAAAAACGGTCCCTGGGTGAAGGTCAGAAAGCGGAAATAATGGGTAAGGTCAAACGTGAGTTCCAGGTGGTCATGTCTTCAGCCAACCGTGAGGCCCAAGAGATCAAGGGTAAGGCCGATGCGGAAGCAGCCAATATTTATGCCAAGGCCTATAATCAAGACCCGGAATTCTATGCATTTTCCAAGACCCTTGAAAGCTATCAAACGGCAATAGGCAAGAATACCCATCTGATCATCTCATCAGATTCCGAGTTCTTTAAGTATCTTGATAAATTGAAGTAGGAAATAAGGTGTTCAGGGTTCAGGGATAAGTCTCTAATTTATAATTAAAAACTTAAAATTATTACTTCCCTTGGCCGCTGACAGATAAGCAAAACGAAGTTGAGACTTCAGATAAGCAAAACGAAGTTGAGACTTCGATTGATCCTGTCACTCATCACCATCGTCACTTAAATTATCAGAAAGATAACCGGGACTATGCTCTTTTTTAAAGGCTATCCTGCCTTCCGCCTCCAATAACTCCTGCAGTTTTTCAATTTGCGCCACCTTATCCAGAGCATCGGTATCCAGTCTGGCAAACCTGCAATTACAATAGGTCAACTGCCCACTGCACCAGGGACATATCTCAACCGGGCAGCCAAGGGTATGAAATTCTCCCACAGCAACATGGCAGGAAGGGCACAGATTTGAGTCGGGTGTATACGGCTCATATTCCTGCAATTTTTCAGGGTTTTCTGCAAGAGCCAGGACTTGTTCATTATTCTCATAACCAAAAAAATCAAGCAGCTGCTGGTCGATAATACCTTCCGCCAGGGTGCCAATTATATGGGCTGCCTCATTATTAACCAGGTAAAGATAATGCAAGCCGTTACCAGTTAAAACACAGAGAAGAAAAACCCCCTGACTGCGGGTCAGAAGACGTAGTGTTTTTACAGAGTCATCCTTGCCTTCAGGTAAATGAACATAAAAACTGTGCAGCAGATTCAAGGCAATTATATCAGAGTCGTACTTCTCCAGCAAAGTAGTTGCTGCATCAACCTGTCCTTCAGGCACGGCGTACTTCATTAGAAATTGTATATCATCCTTACGTTTTGTAATTGTTATCGGGGTATCCATATTTATTCCGGAATTCTCTTTTCGTTAAATTCTCTCAAAGGACTGCTGTTCGGTCAATTTCATCAATCCAACGACGTGTTTCTGCTGCTATATCCTCTGCCTGGGTGAGGGCTGTAACAACGGCAATACGGCAGGCACCTTTTGTTACAACTTCAGGAATATGCTTCCATTTCACCCCCCCCATTACGGTAAATGGCAAATCGCAAAGAGAGGAAAACGACTCAATTGCGTCCGGTCCCAGAAATGGCGTCAGATTTTTTTTGGTTTCTGTTCTGTAAATGGGTCCGATATTAAAATAGGAGGCGCCTCTTATCTTTGCTGTTGCCGCCTGCTCCGGCTTGTTGCAGGAGACACCTATAATCAATTCCGGAGCAAGCTCTCTTACTTTTTCAGCGGGCAGATCCTTATTGCCCAGGTGAACCCCGTCGGCATTTGCTAACAGGGCAATATCAACACGATTATTAACAATGAACAGTGCACCGGCTTCATTTGTTCTCTCTCTGAAAATCAAGGCTTTTTGATAAAAGACGCGATCTTCAGAATGCTTATCCCTGAGTTGTACTATTTTTGCTCCACCGGCGAGAACTCCCTCAAGCCACTCTATATCAGAACGGCCATTTGCCAGAGGTTCAGAGGAAACAGGGTATATGGTGACCTTTTCACGAAAAAAAGTTAATTTTTCCTTATAGTTTGCTTGTTTGGGGAACATCATTTAATCCTTAAAAGTCTAAATAGTTGCTCGATTTTTCTTTTTCTTCTATAGTAAATAGTTTGCAATCAAAAGTCATCCCGGGCAGCAGAAATAATTTCGTTTATTGAGTTAAACGCTCCTGGAGATGCTTCAATTATAACAGCGCAACGTGCATGAACTGTATTGTGTTGTTTTTCAGACAAATTTATAGAGAAGGTTGATAAATATGATTGATAAATTTCTTACTGATAAAACAGCGGAACTGACCATTGAAGGCAAGAAGTATTCCCTGCCTATTGTAGAAGGCACCGAGGGGGAGAAGGCCATTGATATCCGTACCTTACGCCAGGAAACAGGATATATAACCCTTGACAGCGGTTATATGAATACCGGTTCCTGTGCCAGTGAGATTACCTACCTGGAGGGCTCAAAAGGCATCCTGAACTACAGGGGCTACGCCATCGATGATCTGGCTGAAAACTGTTCCTTTATAGAAGTGGCTTACCTGCTCCTGCACGGTCATCTCCCCACTGCAGAAGAATATCAGAAATTCAGTTCTCACTTGAGCGGTTTTGCCCTTATCCACGAGGACATGATCCACTTCTTCGATCATTTCCCCCCCAATACTGCTCCCATGGCCATCCTGTCTTCCATGGTCAACTCTCTTTCCAACTTCTATCCGGAGATGACTGAAAATCCTTATGAAGACATTGATATCATGGCAACACGCCTCATCTCCAAAGTTCGTACCATTGCTGCTTTCACCTATAAAAAATCCCAGGGATGGCCTCTGGTTTACCCGCGCCATGATCTTTCGTACAGCGCCAACTTCCTCAACATGATGTTCGATTCACCGGTCAAGCCATATGTAATAAACCCGGACGTGGTTTCAGCCTTAAATAAAATTCTCATACTGCATGCCGATCATGAACAGAACTGCTCCACCTCCACCGTCAGGCTGGTTGGCAGCGCCAGGGTTAATCTCTACGCATCAATCTCTGCAGGGATCAGCGCCCTCTGGGGGCCGCTTCATGGCGGAGCCAACCAGGCAGTTGTTCAGATGCTTGAAGACATTTACGCATCTGACGGTGATTACCAGACCTATATCGATCGTGCCAAGGATCCAAATGATCCTTTCCGGCTCGTAGGGTTTGGCCACAGGGTTTACAAAAGTCATGACCCGAGAAGCAGAATTATCAAAAAGACATGTGATGATGTACTTGTGTCATTAAATTTTTCCGACCCTTTGCTTGATATTGCCAAGGAACTCGAAGAGGTTGCCTTAAATGATGAATATTTCATAAAACGCAATCTCTATCCAAATGTCGATTTTTACAGCGGTATTATCTACCGGGCTATAGGCATTCCAAGTAATATGTTCACTGTAATGTTCGCCTTAGGCAGGTTGCCGGGCTGGATTGCACATTGGAAAGAAATGTGGGATGACCCCAACTGGCGAATCGGCCGGCCGCGCCAGATCTATGTAGGCCCGAAACACAGGCCTTTAATCCCAAGGGATGAAAGGCCCCCAAAAGACCGTGAAGAATAGGACACCACCTTCCTTAAACAGTTTGTCGTTCTTCTTAAGCCTTATTTTTTAAGGGATAATTTTTCCTGATGAATTTCGTTTCATCTGCCTTGGTCTCCACTTGTCCGTCAAGTTTTGCCTCAAGCAGATGATTCAGGATGGTCTTATAGATCGGTCCAGCCTTGTAGCCCATTTTTTTCAGATCCACTCCCTGAATATGGGTTTTATAATGCCGCAGGTGTGTGACAAAATGTGAAACCGCCTTTTTGGCCGTTTTTTTCCTGGCCATGGCAATAAGATAAAGAAGGCTTTCATGACTGCGTTCCTGCAGCAGCCAGTAAATCTCGCTGACACGAAGTCTCCTGGTTCTGCTCAATTCCTTCAGTATTTTATCTGTAGCTTCCTTTTCCTTTAAAAGCTCATTTTTATGTCGTTCCGTAAATTCAAACTTAATACAGAAGACCTTTAAGTCGCTGTAGGTAGATCTCGCAAGAATAGTAAAGAGGTACACGAGCCACTGCCGGCAAGGCTCATCCAGGTAGAGCAGTTTGTACCAGGCCAGGGCACGCTGGGTTTCTTCTAAATTATGTTCCATACGTTTATCAAATTTAAGTCCTGGAAGAATAAATTTCAGCAGGTCAAATCCAGCCATTCTGCGGATGGCTGGAATGGGATTCTCCTCGGAAAAGATTAATTTTAACTCTGTAAAACACCGGTGCCCGAAAAAACGATTGAACAGATTCATTTTAACAGCATTTTTCAGGAGTTTCTCCGTGTGTTTACCAATGACAAACCCCATACGTTGCTCAAATCGAATTGCCCTGAAAATACGCGTGGGATCCTCCACAAAACTTAAATTGTGCAGTATCCTTATGCGCCGCTCTTTTATATCTGTCTGGCTGTTGAAAAAATCCACCAGGGTACCGAATTTTTCCGGATTCAAATTAATGGCCATTGCATTTATGGTAAAGTCACGGCGGTACAGGTCAAGTTTAAGGGAGGAAAGCTCTACTGTGGGCATGGCAGCAGGATACTCATAATATTCAAGCCGTGCAGTAGCAACATCTATGTTAAACCCATCGGGCATAATTACCAGAGCTGTGCTGAATTTTTCATGGGTGCGTACAGTCCCTCCAAAATGCAAAGCAAGCTCCTTGGCAAATTTAATACCATCGCCCTCAACCACTATATCCAGGTCGAAATTTTTTATACGCAGCAAAAGATCACGAACGAATCCACCCACAGCATAAGCAGTATACCCGTTTTTTTCTGCTACCTCCCCTATTGTCCGCAGGAGAACAGTCACCTCCTTGGAGAGAACCTCAACAACAAGGCTGCTGACATTCCTGTGCCGCTCGGCATAGGATTGATCATCCCCCCCCATAAGATTCTTGGGCTGATGGGCCGGATCATTAATGAGAAGGTTGAGCAGATCGGTCCGGGTAATAACTCCCTGCAATTCATTATCATCAACTACCGGGATCAAACGCTGGCGATGTTCAATAATCAATTCCTGGATATCAGCCAACGATGCAGAACTTGGCAGGGTAATTACATCCGTGGTCATATAATCACTTACCGGCAGATCTCCTAAATTATGAAAAATTGCCTTCTCTGCCACTCGCCTGGAAATTATTCCCTGCAACCTTGATTTTCCCTTTACAACGGGCAAAACTGTAATGTCGTATCGGGTCAAAACATGGTTCGCATTTTTTATTGAAATATCAGTTGGCACCGTAATGACCGGATGTGACATCAACTCTCCAGCAAGGCTTTGGGGACGAACATGCTTATTGAGAAGACGGATAAGCTTTTCTTCAGCCTCAATCAAAGTTATACCTTTAACCGTTGCCGAAGCTGCCGAGGCATGCCCTCCTCCACCAAAATCCCTTGCAATTTCTCCAACATTGACCTCCGGAACCCGGCTGCGGGCAATGAGATAGATCCTGTCCTCCATTCCGGCAAGGGAAAAAAGAACATTCAGATTTTCCATGACCATAAAATGCCTGACCAACAGGGCGAATTCGTCCACGTATTCCTTAAGCTCGATACTTGCTACCGCTATTTCAATTCCCTGGATGGTGTAATTTTTTGCCGACTTAATGAGATCGTTTAAAAGCCCTAACTGTTTTACGGTAAGTTCACGTGAAATAGACTGTGAAACAGTATGCAGGTTGGCTCCCTGCTCCAGAAGCCAGGCTGCTGCATCAAGATCATGAGGCGTCGTAGTTGCATAATTGAACGACCCTGTATCCTCATAAATTCCCATTGAGAGGAGTGTAGCCTCATCACCGGTCAAGACTATTTTTTTTTCACGGAACAATTGTGTAAAAATTGTTGAAGTAGAACCCACCGGTCTGATGACCTCCACATCACCTTTCAAGTCACCGGGAGCATCAGGATGATGGTCATATATATGTATTTGAATACCCTTGTTTTTAAGGCACTTGGCAAAATTACCGATCCGTTTTGCCTGGCGTGTATCAACCAGAATGAGTTTTGTAACTTTGTCGAGGGGTATCTGTTTCTGACGCTTGAAATCAAGAATATAATGACTGGACTGAACAAAAAAATCCCTGATGTTCTTTTCCTGGGAGCCTGCAAATGACATAACCGCATCAGGATAGAATTTCCTGGCAGCCACCATGGAGGCGAGGCTGTCAAAATCAGCATTCAGGTGTGTAGTTATAACTTCCATATTTCTTTAAAGGGGTCAAGGGGTCGAGATTTTTAAAACTTTTAACTGATTGGTAAAAAATCAAAAACTACTGTGTCAAACAGAGATAACATATCTTCTTATCCCTTGAAACCTTGAAACCTCGAAACCTTGTGTCAATCGTCGTCTGTTTTGTAAGACGACAAACCTATATTTTTATAAAAATACTCTCATCTAATAGCCCCGCACTTGCCAACTGTCAAATAAGGCTTTTGCGCAATCTATTGCTGTACATCATCCCCGCGGGTGGAACTTTTTATGAATGCTTTTAAGGCGGCTTCGTTCAATATGGGTGTAAAACTGCGTTGTGGATATATCTGAATGTCCCAGCATAAGCTGAACCGAACGCAGATCCGCACCGTTTTCAAGAAGATGCGTGGCAAAGGAATGCCTGAGGGCATGGGGGCTGGCATCCTTCTTGATTCCTGCTTTCCTGACTATATCCTTCAGTATCTGCCAATAACGGTTTCTCGTCATTGCTTTACCCTGCATAGTTATAAAAAGTGACGGACTTGTTTTACCCCGCAAAAGCTGCGGCCTGACATAATCCAGATATTCCTCAAGCAATATGCTTGCCTGCTCACCAATTGGAACAAGCCTCTCCTTGTTTCCCTTGCCCAATACCCTCAAATTGCCGCTGTGACGGTTAAAGCTGATCAGGGGCAATTTCACCAGTTCCGAGACCCTGAGGCCGGTAGCATACAAAAGATGAAGCATCACATGGTTTCTGGCTTCAAGAGGTTTTCCACTGTCAAGCTTTTCAGAAACTGCAAGCAGAGCATCCACATCATTAATTGTTAATGCTTTAGGCAGAATTCTTCCCAGCTTGGGATGTTTGATCATGGAGGTGGGATCCGAATCAATGAAGTTTTCGGCCAATAAAAACCTGAAAAAACTCCTCAGTGTAGATATCCTTCTGGAAATCGAACGGGATGAAAGGTGCCTGCTCCTGCACCAGGATATATAATCCCTGATGTCGGACGTATCAATCAGCCTCAGGTCTTTGATATTTTTTTTGCTTATGAACGTTACAAAAGAATTGAGATCGTAGCGATACGACCTGTCATAGGTATTGGGTGCCAGGCGGCGAACTGTTGATAAATATTTGAGGAATAAGTCCTGGTAGAAATAAAGTGAATTATGTTTTGAAGATTGCCCGTCGGCGCCCCCATCCTTCAGGGAGCGCTTCTTGTTGTTTTTTTTCGCCCTGTCAATCATTCGTCATGTTATTCATGATACAATGTCACCGGGCTGAGGCTGCAGAATATAATTAACTCTTTACGATGAACGATGCCTGAACTTTCGCATTTTTCGCTTGGCTTCAGCCTGTTTCCGGCGCTTTTTCACACTTGGCTTCTCGTAATACTCACGACGTTTCAGTTCCCTTTTAATGCCATCCATCTGGAGCTTTTTCTTCAGTTGCCTGATGGCATATTCTATATCGCCCCTTACTTCAACTTCTATCATTTTTTCTCCAACATCTTTAATAAATGGTTAATAATAATTAAAAATAACGAAACTGCCTTTAAATATCAATATATTTCGAAAACGGAAGTCGGAGATATTAAAGGGAAAAGGAACTTCTGTCAATGTCTTTTTGTTTGAATAACAAAACATAAATGCTCACACGTATATTAATTAAAACCATCCTTTATAGTATTTGTTCATTTCTTTATTTGCAGAAAGAAACGAACCAAAGAAAGTGCAGCCGTTCACTCGCCGTTTCACTGCTGGCCTTCGGCTTCCCTGTGCTGCTCATAAAGTGCAGACGCCTCGGAAAGTCGCTTTGCTCCGCCGAGTCGTTCTTCTGCACTTTATTCCGCTGCTCGGCTGCGTGAAATGGCAACAAAACCATTGCCTGTTTTGTTTTTAGGGCCCCATTCTTTTGCGCTGAGCATCACAGATGTTGGCGGAATTAGATGTAAAAACTGTTTGAGGCGAAGCCGAGTTTTTTTACATCCCGCCAACAGCGAGAAGCACCCCTCGAGGGGGTATAAACTTCAGGTACCCACCGCAGGTGGGCGTGAAAGACGGGTGCCATTTTCTTGCTTCTTCTTTTGGGCACGCAAAAGAAGAAGAATATATAAAAAATGATCTTATTTTTTTGAGATGAAGCTTACCTGTAGGAAACATGCCTACAAATGTTCTCTAGTCAGGTTAAAAAATCTTTCCAGGATTCAGAACATTGTTTGGATCAAAGAGAGTTTTTATCTTCTCCATGAGCTCCAGAGAGGGTTCATCAAGCTCCAGGGACAGAAAAGGTGCCTTGGTAATACCGGTACCGTGTTCTCCTGACAGAGTCCCCTGAAGAGCTATAACATGATTAAAAAGTCTTCTTTTGGCTTCCTGACTTTTTTCATTTTCCACCGGGTTGTCCTTATCAACCATAATGTTGACATGTATGTTGCCGTCACCGGCATGGCCGAAAGTGAGAATGACAATGCCAAGTTCATTTGACAATTTTTCTATGAAATCAACGAGCTGAGGGATCTTTGATCTTGGCACAACCACGTCTTCAGATATCTTATGGGGCCGAAGTGCAAAAGTTGCCGGTGAAATGGACCGCCTTGCCTTCCATAAATCTTCAACTTCACTTTCGTTTTTCGCCTGCCTTACTTCAATTATTTCCCTATATTTCTGTCTGTCTGCCAGCAAAGCTATAAGTTTTTCTCCCTGGGCAATCGTTGACTGCTCATCTCCATCCACCTCTATCAGCAGCAACGACCTGGTGTTTGACGGCATCTCAAGGGGGAGATAATCATTGACTACACTCAATGCCGTACTGTCCATATACTCAAGAGTACTTGGCATAATACCACTCTTGAGAATCTCTGAAACGAGGGCCGTTGCCTGTTGCATGCTTTCAGTCAATACCAGGAAGGTCTTCTTATGGGTCGGTAAAGTCAGCAACCTGACAACAATTTTACTGACAATACCCAGCGTCCCTTCAGAACCTATAAAAAGACGGGTAAAATCGTAGCCTACTACCCCTTTGGCAGTTCTGACCCCGGTATGCATGAGTCTTCCGTCAGGCAAAATTACTTCCAGACCGATAACATAATCTCTTGTCACACCATACTTAACTGCACTTGGACCTCCAGAGCATTCAGCTACATTGCCGCCCATGGTACAGAAGTCACTGCTCGCCGGATCAGGAGGATAATAAAGACCTTCTTTGTTTACTGCTGCTTGAAATTGACCTGTAATCACCCCTGGTTCTACCACGGCAACCTGGTTTTCCGTGTCGATCTCAAGTATTTTGTTCAAGCGGCTTGTAACAAGAACAAGGCCACCTTCGACCGGCAGTGCCCCGCCAGTCATACCTGTACCGGCACCGCGGGGAATCACAGGGAAAAAATCCTGATTGGCAAGCTCCATTATGGAGCATATCTCTGCAGCAGAACCGGGAAATGCAACTGCGGAAGGCATATATTCCATACCTGTGCCATCGTACGAATAGCACATAAGATCTTCACTGGCTGTTGCAAGATGCTTTTCACCGACAATTGCCTGTATTTTTTTTATACTGTTTTTTTTCATATATCTCTTTCGGGATTCCGTAAGCCGCCCAATCTCATCATGTTTCATAGAGTATTTTGTACGTATCAAGGTATCTGTTATGAAAGAATATCATTCAAATGTCAACGGCCAATTGCCAATTGAAAAGTATAGACGAAGCAGGTATTCTGCCAGAATACAATAATAAAACTCTACAGGTGCTCCCTATGAATAAAAAATTACGACTTGCCCTGCTGGCTGGAGGAAAATCAGGTGAAAGAGAGGTGTCACTCAAAGGAGCGGCAGAGGTTGCCAAAGCTCTCAATCCCCAAAAATATGAAGTAAAACGTTATGACCCTGCAACAGATCTTGCAAAACTGGCTGCAGAAGCCGACACACTTGATGTTGCCTTTATACTCCTGCACGGCCCCTTTGGTGAAGACGGGACTGTACAGGGTTTTCTGGATCTTCTCAACATTCCGTACCAGGGATCAGGCGTACTTGGCAGCGCTCTGGCCATGGACAAAAACCTGGCCAAGATCCTCTACAAAAATAATGGTTTGAAAGTGCCCGACTGGTATATGGCAGAAAAAGAAGATATCGACAACCCCAGTAAAATACTGGGCCAGCTGGGACTGCCCCTTGTTATCAAGCCGGTCAATCAGGGCTCAAGTCTCGGCATGACCATTGCCCGTTCAGAAGATGAAATTACCGAAGGGCTGATAAAGGCCTTTGCCATTGACCACCAGGTTATGATCGAGGAGTTTATCGAAGGACGTGAAATAACCGGAGGAGTTTTGGGTAATAATGAATTGACTGCACTGCCCCTCGTAGAAATTATCCCTGGGGAGCAATATGAATTCTTCGATTATGATGCCAAGTACCAACCCGGGGCTTCAACAGAGATCTGCCCGGCGGTTCTTGATGATCCCTTGACGATAAGGGCGCAACAGTATGCGCTTACTGCCCACCGTGCCCTGCAGCTTAGGGGGTACAGCCGTACGGACATGATTATCTCCGGCGATGATATCTACGTGCTTGAAACAAATACCATCCCGGGAATGACCCCGACAAGCCTTCTGCCGCAGGGAGCTGCCGCAGCGGGGCTTGATTTTGCAGCGCTGCTCGACCGGCTCATTGAACTGGCCATGGAGTAAAAATTACCCCGGGAAGATATTTACCCTTTCAGAAATGCTAACTGCTAAAAAATAATAGCGGACATAAAATGCTGCAAAAACTTAACTTTTCTGTTAAAAATTTCAAGAGGCTTGGGTTAAGAAAATATCAGCAGCTGGTTTCAACCATATCTGAATAGGTAACCTGTATGGATAATTCGGAAAGGCCAAAATCATTAGAACAAGACCTTTTGGTCAGACAATTACTTCTTCAAACGATCGCCCAGTCATTTCCTGATCCGATTTTTGTCATTGACAGATATGGCAAATTTCTGAATGTGATAGGCGGCAAAGAGCGGTCACCTTATCACGGCGGAAAATTTCTCATCGGTAAATTTCTGCATGACGTTCTCCCTGAAGACGTGGCAGATCTATTTATGATGACTATCTCTGAAGCAATAGAGAAAAATTCTTTACAGACAACAGAATACCTTCTTGGTTCGGAAGATATTGTCGGTTCTCCTTCAGATAACCCGAAAAACAGGCAGTGGTTTGAAGCACGTGTATCTCCACTTAGCGGTTATAATAATGAAACAAACTCTGTCATCTGGCTTCCAATAAATATCACTCAAAGGAAAAACCTGGAAGAACAGGTAGCGGATCTTTCTGAAACTGATATTCTTACCGGCGCCTTCAACAGAAGATACTTCCTGCAGCATTGCCGTATGTATCATTTATATCTTTGAGCTTGTCGATAGCGATATGGAGAACTGAAAGTTTGTTTTTATACCTTTTTGCAATGGCGAATTCATTCTCAAATATCTGCAGCTGGTTTCAAC
>JBHPCH010000026.1:0-25758 GCA_042576125.1 Thermodesulfobacteriota bacterium | reverse complement strand
TTTTTGGCTATAAGTTTAAGGATTACTGGGGATATACAGGCAACATTGAAGAGTTCTGGCAGGCAAATATGGATTTGCTGGGTGATGATCCCCCTATAAAGTTTGCTGACTGGAATATCCGTACCAACATGGAACATAGGAATATAAGGGATTGTCAGCCTTTAAAAATTGGTGATAATGCACGAATTTCAGACAGTCTTATATATAATGGCTGTATTATTGAAGGTGAAGTGGAGAATTCTATTCTTTTTCCCGGTACCTATGTTGAAAAAGGCGCCAAGGTGAAAGACTCAGTACTCTTTTTTAAAAATGAAGTAGGAAAGGGAGCGGTGCTCGATAAAATTATCAGTGACGTTAATACAATTTTTGGCAGTGGCGTTAGAATTGGGGGAAAAAGCCAAACCGGCAGCCGGGAAACATCTGTAATAGGTTGGAATAACTATATCAAAGCAAATACGATAATCGGGCCAGGGTGTACAGTATATCCGAGTACTTCGTCGGAAAGAATTCCCAAACAGGTTGATGCTGGTGAGGTGGTCCGGTGAGCAGCACACAGGATACACTGGTATTGTTGTTGGCTGGCGGCGTTGGAAGCCGGTTGAATATACTGGTAAAGACGAGGGCAAAACCTTCTGTCCCCTTTGCCGGGCTCTATAGGATCATAGATTTCAGCCTGAGCAATGTCATGAACTGCGGGATTAAAAAGGTCGGGGTGCTTACCCAGTATAAACCCCTGTCCCTTATGCGCCACCTTGCAACAGGAGAAGCATGGGACTTCACTGGTCGTTCAAGGGGGGTAAAGATTCTCCCGCCCAGCACCGGCTTCAGGGATTCGGACTGGTACAAGGGGACAGCTGATGCCATCCGACAAAATCTGAGTTTCATTAGGTCCCATCCTGCCAAGGAGTTACTTGTTCTCTCCGGTGATCATATTTACCAGATGGATCTCGATGCCATGATTCAGTTTCATCGTCAGAAAAGTGCAGATATCACCATCGGTATGATGGTTGTTCCTGAAAGTCAGATCCACCAATTCGGAGCAGGCATAACAGATGATGAAGGCCGGATTGTTGAATGGGAAGAAAAGCCGAAGGTTCCCCGAACCAATCTGGCATCCATGGGAATCTATGTTTTTAATACCGAGTACCTTTTGAATCTGCTGGCCGAAGACAAGGATATGGTTGATTTCGGCATACATCTTATACCAAAGGCTATTGCAAGGGATAATGTATTTGCCTACCCGTTTGAGGGCTACTGGCGGGATGTTGGAACCATTCAGGCATACTGGGAAGCGAATATGGATCTGCTACAGGATAATCCTGAGATTACCCCTGAAACCTGGGGCATCAGGCCAAATCCTGAATCAGAACAATTTGTTACAGACAGAATACCAGCCCGCTTTTCAGCAGATAGCAAGGTCAAACGCTCAATGGTCTCTGCAGGATGTGTGATAGAAGGTGAGGTAATTAATTCAGTTTTATCCCCAGGAGTAAAAGTCGGGCCCGGTTGTCGCATCTCGGATTCCATCATTCTGCATGATTGTATTGTAGAGGAGGGAGCAACTGTTGATCTGACCATAATGGATAAACGGGTTAAAGTCGGGAAGGGAGCGGTAATCGGCACCGGGGAGAATAAAAAAGTTCCAAACAGTAAATATCCAGATCACCTGTATACGGGAATATCTTTAGTCGGCAAGGAAGCTGATATACCTCCGGAAACGATTATAGGCAGGAACTGCATAATCAATCCATGGCGCAAGCAGAAAGATTTTGCTGCAAAAGTTTTGAAGGACGGGGAAACTCTTTAGATAATGGGGTGGAAAAGAACTTAATAAGGGGTGAAAAAATGAAAAAGACAGCAATTCTGATTTTTGTTGTAATCCTGGCAGGGGTTGTGGCGGCCTATGCACAGGACAATGAAACATTGACCTTTCAGGATTTTATCAAAGGCAAGGAGGCCTTTGAAGAAAATTGCCTGGAGTGTCATTCTCTGGAATGGCCATTGAAAAAGATTGCGAATCGTGAAGAGTGGGACCTGACTTTGACTAAAATGGCAAACACCGGGGCTGTTTTAAGTAAAAAACAGAGGAGACAGGTTCTGGAATATCTGGTGGCAAAATCGACGTTTCAGACGAAATGTTCTGTCTGTCACGCTCTTGAGCGGCCCCTTGAGAAAAATAAGGAATTTCAGGCTTGGGTCGAAACAGTCAGGCGTATGGCAGCTAAAAAACCGGAACACCTGACAGAGGAGGAGATACAGGCAGTTTCCGGTTTTCTCACTGCAAAGGGAGAAGAGAAATCACTTTATTAACAGTGGAAAAAATAAAAAATCTGATTTTTATTGACAAAACCGAGTTAAAAATCTAAGTGAACGTAATCATTTTTTGATTGAGCTGGTAGTTAAGTATATAAAACATTAGTTATTGGACTATTCTTAAAGAAGTTATACTTGGTTACTAAGTATTAAAGAGAAAACAAAAAAAGGAGGCAAGTGGATTATGAGTAAGAAATCTTTAATTTTGTTGGTGGTAGCTGCTTTTGTCATGAGCCTGGGTTTTGGCGTAACAATGAGTCTGGCAGACAACGGTCCGGAAACGATTACCTTGAACGATGGTGGTAAAAAGCCAGCCGTGTTCCCGCATAAAGCACATCAGGAAAGAGCTAAATGTGGAGAATGCCATCATTATCAAGACGACGCTGGCGCCCAAGTTGCTTGCATGGATGACACCCTGGACAAGATTGCGAAGTGCGATACCTGCCACAACGCTGATTTCCCTAACGAAAAACTCCGTACCTGGAAAGATATCGGACACGGTAATTGCAAGGCCTGTCATACTAAAATGAAAGCAGATGGCGCACCTACCAAGTGTGGAGCATGTCATCCAAAGAAATAAAGTTATACGTTTTAAATTTAAAAAAAGGCTGCCTCTTTCAGGCAGCCTTTTTTTTATTGCTGTAAAAGAAATATCTGTTGTCTGCAAAACAGTTCCTTTTGGGCAATAAATCTTATGGATTCTCATAAATCCTATCTTGTTATTTAGGATCAACTCTGCTATAAATCCGGCAATTATTAAGGATGTTTCATTCAAATCGCCCCCGTAGCTCAGGGGATAGAGCACAGGATTCCTAATCCTGGTGTCGCATGTTCGAATCATGCCGGGGGCGCCATTTTAAAGGCAGAGTCTTTTCATGCTGGCAAGCAGCATGAAACCAAAATCAATATGTGGCGAGATATCAGGTCACTTTCTCTGTATTTTTCGGTTATTAAACCAAAATAATCCAGCCAAAAGACCAACAAAAAACATCCAATACCCATTAACTCCTTTCAGATTCCAAACGTAACACCATCAAGCAACCTTCCGAAATAACTTTAGAAATTTTAAAAGAAGTAATTTGTAATGAATCGGACTTTTTTATTGCATATAAAATGCTTAAATTAAGTCAATAATAAAAATATTTGATGGGATACATTTTATGAATGCAAGAAATAAGCAGAAATATTTTCATACTGTTCTAGTACTCGTTATTTCCCTGTTACTGTGGAATCCACTTCCTGCCAGTTCTTTTTCGCAGAATGGTAGCAAAGCCGGAGCCGCAGGGGGAGACAAGGGCGGCGGAGTTACGATGCAAACAGTATCCGGCAAGGTGGTCGAAACCATGAACAGCGGCGGTTATACTTATGCCCTGGTAAAAAAGGATGGCGCCAAGATATGGGTCGCCCTTCCCAAGAGCAGGATTGTGGTGGGCAATGAAATCACCTGCCAGCCCGGTATGGTTATGAATAACTTCAGTAGTCCTTCGTTGAAGCGAATTTTCAAACAGATCGTCTTTTCCAGGGGAATAACATCGTCTTCCGGCAGCGCAGCCTCGCCGGAAGTAACTCCATCTCCTGATGAGGTGACCGAAGTGCCTGAGGCCAATCCCGAGGTTCCTAAAGCTAAGCCCAAAAATGACTGGGGAAGCAGTTTTTGAAACGAAAAGTACCCAGAACCAACAAAGTCTGGGTTGTGAGCAAATTTTCCTTGTCTTACTTTTTGTATTGTCAGTTAAAATGTCCGGTAATATTCTAACTTGTAAGAGGCTCAAAACGGCTTCTTTTTTTTACAAGTAACTATGCTGTAACTATTTGGACATATGATCTTTTTGATTTAAGACAAAAAAAAATCAAGAAACCAGAAGAGGAACCCATGGACCAGAATGACGAAAAAATGATATACGATTATGCAGACAAATTTATTAACCTTGCCAATGAAATTTCCAAATCAGACAGATCTGGAAATGTTGGAGTGGCAATAAGGTTTGCTGCAGCAAGATACAGTGCCTTTGAGGCATCAACGAGAACAAATAACCTGGCTGAAGAAAAGGACAAACAATTGCAGGATTTTGCAAATGCCTTTAAGGATATGCTGGAAATGAATATTGAGGACTATATTAAGGTTCAAACCCAAAAATAAACAGGTTCGGCTTGGTCTAAATCAAGTGATGATCCTGTACACGATACCTTCACCTTTCTGCATAAACTTTTTTAAAAAAGTTACTATTAAAAAAGGGATTGCAAATCATGCAATCCCTTTTTGTTACTGGTACGCCTGGCAAGATTCGAACTTGCGACCTACGGATTAGAAGTCCGTTGCTCTATCCAGCTGAGCTACAGGCGCCTATATTATTAACTATAAGTGAGATTTTACCATTACCGCGCTGAGAAGCCAAGCCGGAAAGGGGCAATACTATATCCAGCAGCTTATCAATTCGCAACCAATTTTAGTATGGTAAAAAGAATGTATTGTCTCCAAATATTAAAATGCTGCAGGGTAGCTTAAACCCCAATTCAATTTTTATTATTCAGGCTTTTCCGTTTCTTTCCAGACAGGCCCTTTGGGTGTATCAACTATATCAAAGCCTTTCTGGGCCAATTCGTTACGCACCGTATCGGCCCGTTCCCAGTCCTTATTCCTGCGGGCTTCCTCTCTGTCCTTGATGAGCCGGTCAATTTCCGGTGCCAGTGGGCACTCCTTCAGTTTTAATACGTTCAAGATCGTATTGATCTTTTCAAAGGTTTCCAGAATGTATTTTTTCTGTTCCAAATCCAACCTGCCTTCTGAAAGGATCGGATTGGTTTTTTTGATAAAATCAAAAATGGCCCCCATGGCCCGGGACATGTTCAGGTCATTTGCCAGTGCTCCACAGAACCCTTCTTCCATATTGGTAAGATAGGATGCCACCTGGGGATGGGGCAGGCCGGGAGGAAGGCAGAGCAACTTCTGGGTGAATTCATCCAATCGTTTCAGGTTTTTTCTGGCCTCATTGAGTTTTTTGAAGGAAAAATTCAGGGGCTTTCTATAGTGCGTGGCCAGCAGCAGAAACCTGACCTCCCTGCCGCTGTAGCCTTTATTGAGCAGGTCTTTCAGGGTAAGGACAGTCTGGGCCTCAGCGGACATTTTTTTGCCCTCAACCAGGAGTTGTTCACTGTGCAGCCAGTAATTTGCCAGGGGCTTGCCGGTCAAAGCCTCGGCTATGGCAATTTCGTTTTCATGATGCGGAAATATGAGTTCACGGCCGCTTGTATGAATGTCAATTGTTTCACCAAGGTAGTGTGTTGACATCGCAGCACATTCAATATGCCAGCCGGGGCGGATGTTTCCCCAGTCTGTTTTATAAAAAATGCCCTCTTTAAGTTCGGTAAGAGTCGAGCGTTTCAGCAGGGTGAAGTCAACGGGACTTTCTTTTTCATAATTATCCAGGTCAACCGTTTTGCCTATCTGTATTTTGCTAAGATCTACGCCTGAAAGCTTACCGTAACGTTTGAATTTAGAGATATCGAAATAGATTGAACCGTGTTTTTCATAAGCATAGCCCTTATCAATAAGCTGGGCGGTAATATCAATCATTGATTCTACATGCTGGGAGGCAAGGGGATAACCGGTTGCCTTTTTTGTTCCAAGGGCATCCATGTCTGCCTTGAATTCCCTTATATAGGATTCGGTAAATTCTGTTAAGGTCTGTCCTGCTTTTTCTGCACCCAGGATGGTGTTGTCATCCAGATCGGTAAAATTCATGAAGAAATTAACATTGAATCCTTTGCTTTCCAGAACCCGGTTTATCAGGTCGGCGGCAATAAAACGTCTGCAGTGTGAAAGGTTGGCATGTTCATGGGCAGTGGGGCCGCAGGCATAAAAGGTAACTTTCTTTTTGGAGATGGGACGGAATATTTCCTTTTTCTTGGTAAGGCTGTTGTACAGGCGAAGTTGTACTTCGTTAATTTCAGGCTCAGGGGCTTCCTTGGCACTGAAAAGGGTGGTGCTGAGATATTTTTCACCCCCATCGGGCAGAATTACAACAATAAATCCATCCTTGATCTGTTCGGCTCTGGTCAGAGCTGCACACATTGCTGCACCTGAACTCATGCCCACAAATATTCCTTCTCTATGCGCCAGTTCTCTGGCCATCTTAAACGATTCGTCATCCGGGATATTAATGATCTGGAATGGTAGATTCTTTTCAAATATTCCAGGCTTATAGGACTCTTTCATGTTTTTAAGTCCCTGAAGTTTGTGACCCAGGAAAGGTTCTACTGCTGTTACTCTCACTTCAGGGTGATATTCAGTAAAATATTTACAAAGACCCATGGCTGTGCCTGTAGTGCCAAGGGTTGAAATTATGTCTGTAACCTTGCCCTTTGTTTGCTCCCAGATTTCCGGGCCGGTTGTGTGGTAATGTGCCTGCCAATTTGCATCGTTATTAAATTGATCTGTCAGAAAGTAACGGTCAGGATGTTCCCGTGCCATGATATAGGCCTGCTCAATGGCTCCGTCAGTGCTTCTTTTGGCAGGAGTAAGAAGAATCTCCGCCCCATAGGCCTCCATGATCATGCGGCGTTCAATGCTGGCAGATTCGGGCATGACAAGTTGGCATTTGTATCCCTTGACCGCACATACCATGGCCAATCCAATACCTGTGTTGCCGCTGGTTGCTTCCAGAACTATCTTGTCCGGAGTCAGATTGCCGCTTTTTTCAGCTGTCTCGATCATTGAAAGAGCGATACGGTCTTTTACCGACCCGCCGGGATTAAATGACTCAAGCTTAGCATAAATTTTTATCTTTTTGGCCCGGTTGAGCCTGGTAATTAATACCAGGGGGGTATTTCCGATTTTTTCAAGAATGTTACGGTAGGACATAATTATAAATCCTTGTGAAAAAATTAAGCAAATCTAAGAGATTGCTTTTAATAGAGTTGTTATAGTGGTATTGGTTCCCGGAAAGAAAAAAAGCCTGTCGTTTTTTTGCAGGAACCGAAATATTCTGCATCTACATTACAAATACTGCGAAATGAACCGGGTGACAAGATAATGTGTAATCAAGGATGATTCAAGACTAATTTAAACTTTACCTATACGTGTTATTTGAAAAAAAGAGCGTAATCATTTGTTAGTAACAATTATGCACTTTCTTAAAGTGCCCAGTGAGAAATAGCCCCATTGTTTATTAAATAGGAGCTATTAAGGGAATACGAAACCGACAGTTTTTATATCGTGAAATAAGGTTAAAGGAAAACAAACTCATATGTCTGAAAAAATTACCCTGGCGCATGGAAGCGGCGGCAAGGCTTCCCATGAACTGATCGAAAAACTCTTTGTGGCAGGCTTTGGGAGTAAATCCCTTACTGCCATGGAAGACAGTGCAGTTCTTAAGGCCGGAAGCGCTACAATAGCATTCAGTACAGATTCATTTGTTGTTGATCCTATTTTTTTCCCAGGCGGAGATATTGGCTCTCTGGCTATACACGGCACGGTAAATGATCTGGCCATGCGGGGAGCAAAACCCCTCTATTTATCTGTTGGGATGATTATAGAAGAAGGCTTTGCTTTAAGGGATCTTGAAACCATTGTACGTTCATTGAAGCATGGAGCAGATAAGGCAGGAGTAGAGATAGTTACAGGTGATACCAAGGTGGTCCAGTCAGGCAAGGCGGACAAAATATTTATTAATACTACCGGTATCGGTTTGTTGGAGAAGGAACTTGATATATCTGCTGAAAATGCTCAAACGGGTGATAAAGTTATTTTGAGCGGCACCATGGCGGATCACGGTGCAACAATCCTCTGCCAGCGTGAGGGTTTGCAGATCGAAGGAGGTTTCAAGAGTGATTCTGCGCCGTTGAACCATATGGTTGATGCCATGATCAAGGAAGGCGGGGACTCCATCCATGTTCTGCGGGATCCAACCAGGGGAGGGGTGGGCACCACGTTAAACGAGCTTGCAGGTTCCTCGAATGTGGGAATCCGTATCAAAGAGGCTGTGCTGCCGGTGCGGGATGATGTCAAGGGTGCCTGTGAACTGCTGGGGCTGGATCCCATATATCTGGCCAATGAGGGGAAATTGCTGGCTTTTGTTGCACCGGAAGCAGCCGAAAGGGTTTTGGCTGTTATGAAAAAAATGGAATACGGGGAAAACAGTTGTATTATTGGCGAAGTGGTTGCCGAACATCCGGGGCAGGTGGTTCTTGAAACCATTATAGGTTCAGCCCGCATTGTGGATATGCTCCATGGAGAACCGCTGCCTCGAATATGTTAGCTGAAAGCCAACATATATTGAAGATTTGAAAGATTGAAGATTGAAAATTTCAAAAAATCATGGCAAGTAAGATAAATATTTTGCGCTGTCTATATAAACCATAAAAGCCCTTCGTATAGTATGATAAATTCTTTAGGCTGATAATCTTCAATTTTCAGTTTCTCAAATTTTCAATTTATTTCCCTTTATTTTGCATCTTTACCCAGAGGCTTTTAAGGGAGACTTTTAAAGCATCATTTTCCAGGCAACTGATAAGTTTATCAAACTCCTGCTCTTTTTTTTTATCCGGGAGAGCCGGTTTGGTTTTTTCAGTTTCAGGTTCCGGTGGCGCTGATAAGGAACTGTCGAGTTGAAAGTGGATATCTGAGAGTTGTTCGCCGTTTAGTTGCCGGTTGATCTTTTCAAGCAACAGCATTTTTTGTAGATGCAACTGCTGCATCCAGATTGAGTCCCTGACTTTAACCCAGAGCACAGAGCGACTGCGAATGAGAGAGGGTTGGGCAACTGCAGCAATTTCTTTGCCAACGGTTCTGTCCCAGAACTCGAAAACCCTGTGCAGTTCAAGTTTGCTGCGCCATTTCTTGTTTTCAAAAACTGCAGAAAGAAGCCGGCTTATTTCCACCGGCTTATGCCTATTGTTCTTCTGCATTGTTTCCGCTAATCCGGTTGTCAACCACAACACGGTTTCTGCCTGTTTGTTTGGCCTTATACAATGCCATGTCAGACCTTTTGACCAGATTCGTAATGTCGTCTGTCCACTTTCCATTCTGGGAGCGAATGAACTGGGCCAGGCCAATACTGAGGCCAGTAAAAGGAAGTTTCTTTTCGTTGAAACTCTGGATGAATCGATTAGAGGTTATTGTAGCCTGCTCCCTGGTAACCTGGGTCAGAATGACGCAGAATTCATCCCCTCCGTAACGGAACGCCCAGTCAACGTTTTGTCTGATGCAATGCTTGATTGTGTTGCCGACTTCTCTTAGCAGTTTATCTCCGGCAGGATGCCCGAGTTTGTCATTTACCTCCTTGAGATTATCGACATCCAGGACTACCAGAAAAAGGTCATGATTCTGACGATGTGCCCGCCGGGCCTCTTCAAAGATTTTGGAATCAAAATAGCGTCTGTTATAGAGACCTGTCAGTCCATCTGAAATTGAGAGAAGTTCAAGCTGGCTTACAAGTTCTATCTCACGAACAAGTCTGTTGATCTTGGCTTCGAGTTCATCTGTATTGAATGGCTTAGAGATAAAATCGCTTGCTCCGGCTTTAATGACATCTGTATAGGTAAAGGTGCGCTCAAAACCTGTTACAACCATGACCATGATTTTTGGATAGTTGGCAGTGATATGTTTCAGAAGTTCCATACCGTCAACTTTAGGCATGATCATATCTGTTAAAACAATATGGAAGGTCTCCTTCTTCAGCTTTGCAATTGCTTCAACACCGTCTTTTGCGGTATCAAAATCATGTCCGAAAATGGCTATCATGCCAGCCAGGATCTCTAGAATTGACGTATCATCGTCAACAAGCAATATTTTCAAGCGGGGCTGAGTCATGGGCCGGTTGTCCCGTGTTTACATGTAAAGTAGTCGTCTAAAATTTGTGCGTGGTCAAAAACCAGGTGCGGCAGATTATGCTGCATAAAGATATCTGCTTTTACTGCATCATCTCCTGCATTGGGGGCATTCTCCGCAGTTGCTATAAAGACAGTTGAAATGGTATGATGCCGTGAATCTCTAGCAGGGTCAGAATATGTCTTGAATTGTTGCTTCAAGCTAATTTCCAGCCCTGTCTCTTCCAGTGCCTCACGAATCGCTGCCTGTTCAAGGGATTCTCCGTAATCAACAAATCCTCCTGGCAAAGCCCAGCCAAAAGGTTTGTTCTTTCTTTCTATCAAAACTATCCCACCCTTTGTCTCAATAATTATATCCACTGTCGGTAGCGGATTTTTATAATCTTTTGAATGGTGACCGCATTTGGGGCACTCCATAACAAAGACACCTAAGCGTGAAATTCAGGGAGCCGTAAAAAACTGGAACAATTTGAAATTATTAACATATATTTAATAATGTGTAAACAGTCAGGTGCTGAGTATGATGATTAAATAAGGGTATACAGATTTAAGGAAAGGGGATCAGTCGAAACAGAGGGCATGGATGTCCTGCCAGTTGTTGACTGTTTGCAAATCATGGTCATCCTTATTCCATGGTTGGTTGTAAACCAGGGGTGTGATTCCCTCACTCGCCAGTTTCTTGCAAGTCTGTAAACGGTCGTCCACAAAATACTTCAGGCCTAGATTTTTTATATAGGGGGCCTTGTTATCGTGCACACCCATTGCCACCAATTTCATTTCTCTATAAACTGCCTGTTTGAGAAAATGTTTGAGCCATGTGGCAATCGGTTCTTTTTCAGGGCGGGCTGTAACAAAAGTAAGAGGTGTATGTTCAGCAAACTTGTGCAGGACATTGAGAGCATCTTCCATGGGTTGGATTCCTGAAGATAAAGGCTCGTCATGCAATCGGGTGAAGATGTCATCTATGATCTTCTGATCAACATCCAGGCAGTTCACCACTTCGTAAAAGGTGATATCTTTCAGAGAGATAGAATGTAAACCGTATTCCTCTCTGGCAATCCTGATAAAGGCGCCTCCGGTATCAGCAACCACACCATCAATATCAAAACCGATATGAGCAGGATTGATTTTTTTCATTAATTTTAGTTAATAACGTCTGAATTTAATAGGATTTTTCAATTTCTTTTATTTTGTTTACCAAATCCACATTTACGGGTGTCGGTATACCGAACTTTCTGCCGGCTGCTACTATCTCCCCATTGATAGAGTCAATTTCGGTTCGCCTTTTATTGTTGATGTCCTGGAGCATTGATGAGAGGTTTTGGGAAGTTCTTCTGCAAACGTCAATAGTCATGGCAACAGGGTCTTCAGGCACCTGGAGTCCCTTGGCACGTGCTACAGCTTCTCCTTCTTTAACAGCTGTGGTCAGTGTATTCAGTGTGTCATCAGATTCGAGAAGTTTGCCGTTTGGACAGCGATGTATTGCGGTAAGTGCATTTATGCCGGCATTTATGAGAAGTTTGGACCAGACATAGTCCAGAATGTTGTCAACAATTGCAGTCTCCATACCACAATCATTCATTGCATTACATACCCTGGCAAGGAGGAGTGATCCGGCAAAATTTGCTGGTTTGAGAAAACCGATTCTGGTTAAGCCGCTGCCGGCCTCACGGACATGGCCTGGCGAGACAAGATTTGCGCCCATAGCAGTTACGCCGAGAACGATTGCAGGAGAAGTTTTTTCTGCATTAAGCATTTCCAGATGACCGATGCCGTTCTGCAATGTTATGAGCAAACTGTCTGAATGGGTAAGCTTGGCAGCATGTTGAAGACCCGCTGCAAAATCAGGATATTTGACACAGAGTATGATGATATCCGTTGGGCCGATTTTTCTGGGGTCAGACGTAGCATTTACTTCACAACTGGTTTGCTGGCCGTTTTTTTCCAGAATAAGACCCTGCTCGTTAAGAAGTTTGGCCCGTTCCGGTTTATAGTCGAGAAGCCAGAGGTCAGGAGGTGAATCTGATCTAATTGTAAGGGAGGCCGCTAGCAAGGTGCCTAGGGCGCCTGGTCCTATTATAGTAATTTTCATGGCAGTAGAGATGGCAGAGGAAAGCAGGACAAAAGGCAGAAGAAAAAATGATCACGGGTTCCTTCAAAAAGGAACCCGTGATCCTGAAAGATAAAATTATTCTTTAACTTTGGCATCCTCAATAATTACTGCATAGGAGTAACCGGCTCCGAAATCCTTGTTTGCAGCCAGAACCCCTTCCATTGTTATTACGTCCCAGTCAGCCCCGGCATCCTGAGATGTAGTAATAACCAGATCATGGGTATTTGCTTCAGGACTTCCTGTGCCATCCTGAATATGTATCCAGTTGCGGCCCATTATTCGTGGGGAAACCTTAACTACTTTGCCCCTGATAACAACGGTTTTGCCGTTAAGTTCAGAAGCCTTGCTGAAAATTTCATTAACAGTGTAGCTGTTTTCGCCAGGTGCTTTCTCCACTTTTATCTCGGCAAAAGGGACAACCGCCTTCTGGCTTCCGGTCATCATGTTGCCAAGTGATGCGGCACCAGGAGTACCTTCCGATGAGAGGGCCTGGGAAAAGGATTCTGCTCCAGTTGCTGCCGGGGTACCCGGAGGTTGTGAAAAAGGACTTGCTCCTGTGTTTGCAGCTGGGGCCCCCGGGGGTGGCATTGCTCCCTTACTACCCACAAGGCCGCTGGAAAAGACAATTTCCGGGAAGGTACGGTCCAGGGTTTTGCTGAAGAAGTTCTGCATAACCATGCCGTCCATGAAGGTGACATCTTCTCCCACCTTAACAGCTGTTTGGTTGACTGCGACCCAAATTTCACCTGCTTCAGTTGCAACATTAAGATAGGTGTAGCCTGCAGCATCCATCGTTTCGAGTATCTTGCCTTTAACTGGGGCAGGAGCCGGAGGTGCTGTCAAGCCGGCCTCAGGTGCTGCTTGCTGCTGGGCGGGTTGTGTGGTACTGGCCTGTTTTTCCGGCTTATCCTTGCTGCAGGCTGTCAATCCCATGATTAAAACCAAGCTGCAACACAATGAAATGAACTTATACATTAGTATCCTCCTGAAATTTTTGGTGCTTATTTTTTTTCAAAGAAAATCTCAGCCGCTTAGAAGGCTGATAAAAAATCAAAATTAATCTAAAACTGACTTACTACTTGATGGAATGAAATAAGATCAATCAAATAACAAATCATGAAAACAATAAGATCTTGGACTTTGAATAACAAGGCTGGCACTATAAATAATTATTTTATTTACATCAAGACTAAGTTGGAGAGCATTTTTTAGAGGAAAGGAATTCGACAACCCTCAGTTCAACCCCCGGAAAATAGTATTTTCAAGGGCTTCTGCCCATACTTCGTACCCGGCAACACTTAAATGTACTCCGTCAGCATCAAAATAGGAGGTAATTGTTTCTGCATTTTCATCCAGGAATAACGGGTACAGATCCAGGTAGAGTATAGTTTTTTTCTGGGCAATGTCCTTGAGCCTTTTGTTTACCAGGGGAACAGCATCACCAAGAAAAAACAGGTCTACCGGCAGGAGGCTGGTTATGGCAATTGTTGCCTGTCCGTAGCTTTCCTGTAAGAGGGTGATAATTTTTTCGTAGCTGAAAAGAAATCCATAATCTTCCATGGCAAGATTGTTTATGCCTGTCATAATCATTATCAGGGCAGGAGAATGGACCTGATTAATGATATTGGGCAGTCTCGCCAAAAGCCCTTCGGCTGTTTCCCCGGGCATACCGTAATTAAAAATATTTTTATCTGGAAACCTTTCCTGCCAGTTAAAAAACTGGATTAAAGAATCACCAATGAATAGAAATCGATCAGCAGGCATATTTCATGAATATATTTTAAAAGTTTGATGAATTATATGTTTTTGTGCGTTTAATTTTTTCCATAAAATATACATATTATCCATATTATTTAGTCGCTGAGATGAGAACTATAGCGCCCATTGGCTCAACTATTATGCCTTGATTGGAGGGCAGGATTGCACCCTGGGAATCCTCCATTATATCCAATGGCGGTGGAGCCGCAGTATCGATAATCTTACGCCATCTGCGATTTTTACGCGGGTTGGGGGCAGTGTAAATTTGTGTTTCTGTGGGATGACCGTTCAACATAACAAAAAAATCATTGTCAGGTTTACCCTCAGCCCCATGACCGTCTAACAGGAATGCAAGGCTTTTTGCTTGGTCTGACCAATCTTGAGTATCTGGCAGATTGGCCTGCCATTTTATGGGGTGATGGAGTTCATGGGGTTGATCCGGAAAAAAATCAGACCTTCTGAAAACCGGATGTCTTTTCCGTAAGGCAATAATTAAGTGGAAAAAACGGAAAAGATCCTTGTTTTTTTCTTTCAAAGACCAGTCAATCCAACTCAAAGGACTATCATGGCAATAGGCGTTGTTATTACCATTCTGGGTTCGGCCGAATTCGTCTCCGGCCAGCACCATGGGGACACCCTGAGACAGCATGAGAATAACCATCATGCTTCGTATTCTTCTTTTCCTCATTAGGTTAATTTCAGAATCACCTGTTTCACCTTCATGGCCGGAATTCCAGCTGATATTATGATCAGAACCGTCCAGATCATTTTCACCGTTTTCCAGATTATGCTTGTTGTTGTAACTTACCTGGTCCCAAAGGGTAAAGCCGTCATGACTGGTAACAAAATTGATGCTGTTATACGGTCTGCGGAGGTTTTTCTGGTACAGGTCTGAACTGCCGGCTATACGGGTAGCCAGGGATGGAACCTTAGCCGGGTGACCGCACATAAAGGCCCTGACATCATCACGGAATTTGCCGTTCCATTCAGCCCATCTGCCACTGGTGGAAAAGCTGCCTACCTGGTATAAACCTGCTGCATCCCAGGCTTCGGCAATTATTTTTGTGTGTGACAGTATGGGATCTTCGGCGATCATTTCCACCATCGGTGGATTGCTCAAGACTTCTCCGTTTTGATCCCTACCCATAATAGAAGCAAGATCAAAACGAAAACCGTCGACGTGCATTTCGATTACCCAGAAATGCAGACATTTTATAATGAGTTGCCTGACAATTGGATGGTTACAGTTAAGGGTGTTGCCGCAACCTGAAAAATTAAGATATTCCCTGGTTTCAGGATCGAGAAGATAATAGATTGAGTTGTCAAGGCCCCTTAAACTGAGGAGAGGTCCGTCGCTGCCTCCTTCTGCAGTGTGGTTGAAGACCACGTCCAGGATTACTTCTATGCCGGATTTGTGCAGGGCTTTAACCATTTCCTTGAATTCGCGGACCTGGTTACCGTTTTTGTTTTCAGCTGCATAGGACGCCTTCGGGGCGCAGAATGAAATAGGGCTGTAGCCCCAGTAATTTAACAGTCCCTGACCGGTTGCAGGATTTATCCGGGTGTTTTCATTTTCATTAAATTCAGTTACAGGCATCAGTTCAATGGCAGTGATTCCCAATTCCTGCAGGTATGGAATTTTTTCAATAATCCCGGCATAGGTTCCCGGTTGATTTACCTTGGAACTTGGATGACGGGTAAATCCTCGGACATGCATTTCATAGATGATTGAGTCCTGCATCGGGATCATTAATGGACGGTCATCTTCCCAGTCGAAATGATTATCTACAACCAGGCAGTTTCGCTTGAATCCAGCCTGATTTTTACCGGATTCATTCCATTTTTCACCTCCGGATAGTGCCCTTGCATAAGGATCGAGCAGCAGTGCACTTTGATTAAAAAAATGCCCTTTGCCTTCAGGGTCGTGCGGGCCATTTGCCCGGAAACAGTACTGCAGATCATGTTTTCTGGTTTTGAGCATTAAGTGCCAGATATCACCGGTTTTATTATGGGCCGGATCCAGTGCAATCTCCCCGATGCGGGATCCGGCCTGGTTGTAAAGTACAAGCCATAATTTTTCCGCATGTCTGGAAAAAACAGCAAAATTAATACCCTCCGGTGTAATTGTGGCACCACCCGGGAGAGGTGAGCCAGATGTGACCTCAAATGTCCATTTGGGTGATAATGATACTTTCTTCATAGAGACTCCAGAAACCGGGATGTGTTCGCCTGTTGTTTTGATGCTTGAAAGACCAATATATTGTCAGCATCGTATAACTCTTGCTGCGAGCACGTTCAGTTTTTATAGCTATTTGTTATATTCAGGTGGAGCTTGTTGCCACCCCATATTTTTCTAAAGTAAATCAACTTATTGTCGGCATCGTACAAAGCGCGATGCGGACACGTATTGCGTTTATAGCTTACTTGTTTTATCAGGTGGTGCTGTTTCCGATATGACTGAAAAAACTATTTCAATGTTATTGATAAGTTTCGTTGATTGCAAGAAAACTTTAAGCTTTCAACCCAACAAAAAATAATTAATGAAAAAAAAGAAGATATGCCATTAATTTTAGCTGATAGGCTTTTTTCTGTTATTGTGTTGCATGTGAATACAACTGTAAAAAAATAACTTGCCAGAAATGAATTATACGTTATTCTTATTGGGAATCATTCTTAATTGCAGCAGCTTTTTTTATTAACTAACTCCGCCGAAAGGAGATTTTATGAGTTTTTTCAGTAAACTGGGAATAGATCCATCGCAAGTCTCAATAGATTGGGACTTAAAACCATCTGATACTTTTGGCATGTTCGAGAGTTGGGGTGGCAAGGAGAGGGTTAAGGATAAAAACGAGCGTTTCTATTATTTTTATATTGACAACTGGCAGCCTCCGGCCACGCTGAATCTTATGGAAAGAGGCATCAAATATGCCAGAATCCTGGCCAGGATTCTGGCCCCGCAGAAACTTATTGATAACTGTATTGCCGGGCAGGGTAAATCAACAACCCTTGATGCAAGCTATGCCATAGATAATACAATACGTTTGTGGCTGCAGGAAAATATAGTTGACAGTGATGATCATTCCCTGGTCCTTCCCATAAGGACTGATGATGAGGAGGAGATGGGGGATACCGGATTACCTGGCCCGGAAGAGTCAGTGCCGGAATTAAAGTCCATAGCCCTGAGAAGTAAGCCTCTTACCTTTGAGGAAAAAGAACTTGCAGAATTGATTAACAACACCGGCTTGTTTGAAAGACGCTATAACCCGGAAGGAGATGATGAAAATTATCTTGTGGACAATGGTGGAGGTTTGACAGTCAGTGACCTGACAACAAACTTGATGTGGCAGCGTTCAGGAAGTGAAATAAACTCAATCAGGACTATAAAGAAATGGGTGGAAGAATTAAACAGGGAAAGTTTTGCAGGCTATAATGACTGGCGATTACCGACCTTTGAAGAGGCCCTGTCCCTTGCAACAAAGACAAAAAACATGAAGGATTTGTATCTGCACCCCTGTTTTTCAGCAGGACAACCGTTCGTCTTTACGACTGATAAAAGAGAGCCGGGTGGGCACTGGTTTGTGGACTTTACCCAGGCTCGGGTCTTTTGGGCGTCGGGGTTTAACCCCGGAGGCTTCGGAAGAGTTTGCCGGGATATTAAATAGAGCGATTTCCGCTTGCACAACATCTATTTTGAAATCCGCCCTTCAGCATAACTTTATTATAGCTGAAGGGCGGATTTCGCATATCTGCAGCACAATCGAAAATCTTTTGCATGGTATTAGAAAGGAAAGACTAAATCATATTTTAGATCCTTTTTTTTAATCTGTATCTGGTATGCAAAGTCAAAATTGAGTTTTTATTTTTCCTTTAGACCTCTTGGCTCCTTGAGTCCTTGTTTTTTTGAAAAAGCTTCCAAAGGGGATCGATCCTTTTGAGCCGATCTTGGGGAAGGGCGTCCCAGAATATTTTTACTTTTTGAGTTGAAGGTTCAAAGTGAAGTATCTGACCCGGAGTAATTGCTCCTGTCATTTTAATATCCCAGGTATCCTGTGGCAGAATCTCCCGGGAAATTTGTTCTTCCTGGATAAATGTCAGGATGCCTGCATCATGCCTGACCCCATTCAATGCATGGAGTAAAGCGCAACAGAGGTCAAAAAAACCATAGCCATCACCTATCCTTCCACCTGTCCGGTCAATTGCCAGTGAACCGGTAAGCAGCAGATCAGCCGGCAGTTCAGAAATGGAGCTGCCTTTTAAAGGCTGGCCATATTTTTCCAGTCCCTTGTAGGTTACTGCCATAGAAATATTTTTGAACGGAACGGAACGGGCTTTCAGTAAAAAGAAACCTTCACGGATACCCGGCCCGGGCATGAGAAGATTTTTTCCGTCTGCAAGGCAATTTATACGGGCCTGGTACAATGATTCATGGGGTGTTGCAAATACTGTTGCAGCATCACGGTATGTACCAAGTTTTCTCAGTTTTTCTGCTGCCTTCCCCCAATGGGGTGAAATTTTTTTTTCGGCAATTTTATCAAGCCATTCTGACCGAACGATTTTTTTTTGTTTCATATATTATTTCCAGCAAGGGAGTGGCATGTTTAGATTCAAGACAGGTAAACGATTTTATCGGAAAAGAGAAAGATATAAAAGCAGAACAGGACTGGGCAGGAATTATTTCTGAAAAGTTGCTTTAAAAAACTAAAGTTTTGCAAATTTCTTGCTATTATTGAGAACTACGAGATCAGAGTTGACAGAGGGGGGAGGCTGCGGGTTTGAATTTTCCTGATCGCGACTTGCCATCCGAAGCTTTTGTTTCTTGTTGAAGCCGTACTCAACGAGTCTTGCAATATCGTTCCACATATTACGGCTGCCGAGGATTGCGACCAGGATTTCCTGGCCATTGCGGGAGAATTTTCCCACATAGGTCTGCTTTGCAGCCCAGGTATAACCTGTTTTGCCTCCCAGTGATCCTGATATTTGCCACATTGCTTTATTGTGACTCCGGAGGGTTCTGCCGTAAGATGTTTTTGTTTTGAGACGTTTTATTCTCTCAGAGAATTCCTGGTGCTGCATAGCTCTCATAAAAATGGTGGCCAGGTCCCTTGCAGTCGTTTGTTGTCCCTTTGCAGTCAGGCCGGAGGCGGTTTTGCATATTGTTTTAGTGGCCCCGAGTTCGTTTGCCTTTCGGGTCATCATTTTTGCAAAACCTGACTCTGAACCTGCAATCTTTTCAGCTAATGCAACACTTGCATCGTTCGCCGAGGCAAGGAGTACTGCATTTATCAGGTCATTAGCATAGTAGGCTTTACCTTTTTTGATATATATTTTTGAGCGGGGCATACTGGCAGCCCAACTGGAAACCGGTACAAGGCTTTCATTTTTGAGATAATCAATGGCGATCAGGCCGGTGAGAACCTTGATGGTGCTGGCAGGTTGACGCGGCAGGTCTGGATTATGTGAATAGATCTCTTCGCCTGTTTTGGCATCTATAATAATTGCACTGCGGGCGGATAGTTTTTTGTGGAATGAATTATCCGATAACTTGACCTGGTAGACAGGTCTTCTTTTCATTTTGGACGATCTGTTAAGAAGAACCGGGGTATAATTGACAACCGGTTTGTAGGAGGAAATGATCTGCTGGCGTAAAGATGAAAGGGAGTTTTGTGTCGGTGTAAACTTGTGATCAGTTGTGATAATTTTTAAATCAGGACTGGACTTCTTGTTAGCAGATTGGGCGGGTAATGGACACAACATTGCAAGAGTGAAAAGTACTATCAGGAAAGTCGTAAATTTCCGCATGAATATGTCGCCTGGTTAGCTCTGTAAAATTAAAAAAATCCCCTTTCTCCGATCCAATGGTGATTGTTGTATGCAGAAAAGTCAAGTACTTTTTTAACTTTTACTTTTATATATTTGATTTTTGGTGACTTTATTCTGTTATGTTCATGTAGCTTTTTGTGCTGTAGAAGGAGAAAATTTTTCTTTTTTGGAAAAGAGAAAGAAGTTATTAATCAATGTTTACAGTGAGTTAAGCTAAATCAAGTTGTTTTGCACGAGGCTCTGACGTAACAAAAAAAATGGGGCTGTCCTAGATAATGAAATAATGATTTGTATTTAAATGCCATTTCACGCAGCCGAGCAGCACAGAAAAAGAAGAAATAGCGCGAGGACTGTTTGAGCCACTGAAAGTGGCGAGTTTCGCAGCGCCCTTCTTTTTTGAGCAGCGCAGGGCAGCCGAAGGCCAAGTGAACGGCTGCCTTTTTGGGTTCGTTTTTGGGCAAGCAAAAATGAACTAATGAAACAAGCCGAAGAAACCAAATGCCCAATAGGCTTGATTTTCAGCCCGCATATAAATAATAATTTTTTATGTCTAATATATATTACATATCATACTAGTTATGGTTTTTTACTGTAGTTAACTCAGACAGCCCCAGAAAAATAGCACCGGGAAAGAGTAAAGCCCGGTGCTAAAAGGGAATGTTTTTTCTTGAAGGTTAAACTAATGCTGCTTTTTCAGGAAAGTTTTTGTTTAACGATATTTGTAACAGTTCTAAAATCGATTTTACCGCTGCCCATCTTGGGGAGTTCTTCGATGACTACAAAAATTTTGGGCAAGGCTATTTTGGGCAGGTCGGCTGCCATTTTTTTCAGCGTCTTTCTCTCTTGAATTTTTTCGGTCACTGCTGCAACAATCCTGGCACCCTTGATCGCATCAGGCACATCAACTACACAGCATTGTACATCATCAGGTAAATATTTCTCCAGGGCATTTTCCACTCTTATAAGCGAGACCATTTCTCCACCAATTTTGACAAAACGTTTCAGGCGTCCGACATGCCAGAGATAGCCATCCTCATCCAGGTTCCCCATGTCTCCAGTATCGTACCAGCCATGCCGTATATGCAGAGAGGTCTCTTCAAAGTCATTAAAATAACCCTTCATAACCATATCACCCTTTACGAGGATCTTGCCGTTTACTCCTATATCACATTCCTCTCCGGTCTGGTAATCTTCAATCATTATTTCGACTCCATCAAAAGGCAGACCGACACTACCTGGCTTGTTCAACCCTTCAGCATTACCTGAAATACCAGGAGAAGTTTCAGTGGTGCCGTAGGCCTCATAAAGAACCATATTGTGTTTTTCAAAAAAACCTTCCCGTAAAGAATCAGGGCACTTATCGGCCCCGCACAGGGCGAGGCGCACGCTGTCAAAATCGCCCTTTTCGGATTTACGCAGATAGCCCCAGAAAAAACTCGGAGTACCAACCATCAGGGTCGGTTTATCGTCACGGACAATTTCGCATACTTTTTTGTAATCCAGAGGGTTGGCATAGGTGATTGTTGTCATACCATGATACAGTGGAGCCCAAAGATTGCCGGTAAGTCCGAACACATGGAAATAGGGGAGGTTGGCAAGAAATGAATCATTTTCTGTGAGATTGTAACGTTCTGATAAACTTACAATGTTTGAAACTATATTCTTGTGGGTAAGCTCAACTGCCTTGGGATCTTTCTCGCTGCCGCTGGTAAAAAGGATTACCGCGTCCTTATCATCGCTGCCGCCTGACACCATTTTTTTGATAGTAGAGGTTGGCAGCCTGGAAGTGGCCGCGGCCTTGATTTTTTTTAGCGTGCCCAGCCCGGCCATAATGTCTTCAATATAGACCATTCCTTCAACATGGGCACAGTCTATTTTTTCCAGGAGTGCTTTTGAGGTGATAATGGTTTTAAAATCACATTTTTCCTGGGCATACCTGCAGTTTTCAGCTGCACCGGTTGAATAATTTATCATAACCGGAGTACGGCCGCACATGAGAGCCCCCAAAGCGGTGAGTCCACACCCGGCTGAGGTGGGGATCATTACTCCAATGAAACCCTTATCAAATTTTTTGAATTCTTTCCGTAGAAGAAGTGCAGCGATAAGCGCCCTGGAATAAGTAACCTCTCTGCCGGCAGAGCGGTCTAAGAAGGCCAATTTTTCGCCCTGCTGCTTGGCAACCTCGATAAACCGATGATGTAAAAGCATAGTTTCTCCTCATGTGTATTCAGTTCAGACGCCAATAATAATAGAATATGTTCCGCATTATCAGTATACAATATTGGAAAAGATTACATGCTTACTTTGCCTTTTTTTGCTGGTCTATGGAGTCCTTCAGGGCCCGGAGCAGATCTATTGCCGACAGCATTCCGACCAAAGTTCCTGTTTTATCCATCACCGGTGCCGCTCCTATGTGATTATCCAGGAGAAGTGATACCGCCTTGTTGAGTGTGTCATAGGTATGGATGATATGAACATTGGTGATCATCACGTCGCTAACCAGCATTGAATTGTCCAAATAGTAGACATGGGAAATATCCTGGGCCTCGTCAACCCAGTTCGGCCTTCGCAATTCACGGTCACTGATGATTCCGACCAGGGAATGATTCTCATCAACTATAGGCAGGTGCCTGATAGCATTTTCCTTCATTTTGAAGAATGCCTCACGTATTCCCATTGTGGGAGGGATGGAAATTACCTGGGGCGACATATAATTACTTACCTTGATTTTCATGAAATTTTTCCTCTTCGCAGGAGACTTTATACCAGAAATGGAATCAACTACAAGTATTTATAGTGATAATTATTATTCTCGTAACATCATCAACTGCGCCAACAATGATACTACTGCAGTATCTGTACGTAAAATCCTGCTGCCCAAACTTACCGGTATAAAAGACTGCTCAATAAATTTCTCAATTTCATAGTCAACCCAACCTCCTTCCGGTCCGACTGCCAGAAGTGTCCTGCCGCTTATTCCCTTCCCTGACAGCTGCTTCAACCTTTTCCCGGCTTCAGGATGAGCTACGAGCATTCTGGTATATGTTTTAGCAATTGTTGGAATGTAATCTTCCACAAAAGGTCTGAAACGCTGGTGTATGGTCAGTTGAGGCAGAAAGGTGTCTTTAGCCTGTTCCAACCCCTCTAAAAGATATGGCCGATAATTTTCTTTTTTTAAAAGACGTGCTCCAAAAAAACTTTTTTCAACCCTGTTTGCATTAATCAGGAAAATTCTTCCTACCCCAAGGGAAGCAGCCTGGGCCAGAATTTTTTTAAGCATAATGGGGCGCACCATCCCCATTATCAGATCAACCGGCGGTTGTTCCGGAGCCCCACTTTCTGCAGTGAACCGCAGGACCACCTCTGAATCCTTCTGCTCTCTGCTGATAGAAACTATTTCTCCGCTGCCGGCAGGGCCGTTTATCATCCCTGCTCTGACAGTATCTCCAATCCCGCAACCCAGCACCCTGATAATATGTTCACTCCGTCTGTCGTTCAGGACAATAGTACCGTCTGGCATCATTTCTGCTGATTCAAAAAGAAGCAAGTTCATTGTAATTGTTTAGAATAACGATTAAATATATATTTTTTGATGTTTTCGTAAAAAGTTGATCTACATCGTCGTAACAGTGAAGCGGTGTTATGGCACACGAAATGCTCGATATATTTATTTATACCTTGCGCTTTCGTGACACAACCGCTCCTCGGAGTCTGGCGCTTACCTGTATATCAACCTTTTACTTTACCATCCCCACAAGATACAATAGACTTTTGTGGGTTAGTTAACTTTGAATTGTTTAGTTAAAATCTCCATGAATATAATTCTATACAATATTTTTCAGATATTCAGCCTGATATTATTCTCTCCACTGCTATTAGTCAAAGCAATCATTTCTCCCAAATACAGAGGCAGAATTCTTCTCAGGCTGGGTTTCGGTATTGAGAATCTGACAGAGAAACTCCCTGTTGACCAGAAACGTATCTGGATACATGCTCTTTCAGTAGGTGAAGTTTTGTCAGCCCAGCCACTGGTGAAGGAACTAAGGCTGGCATGCCCTGACACCACGCTTATTTTTTCTGCATCCACTAAAACAGGCGAAGAACTTGCAAAAGAAGTTATGGCCGGGGAAATAGATCTTTTTGTTCCTTTCCCGCTGGATGTTTACACCATCGCCCAAAAAATCATTGCCCTTGTCGCGGCAGACCTGTTCATCCTGGTGGAGACAGACTTCTGGCCAAATTTCCTTCATTGTCTTGCCCAAAATAACACCCCTGCAATTCTGGTAAACGGCCGAATTTCTCAAAGCTCGTTTAACCGCTATAAAAAATTCCGCTTTATTTTTCTACCCATGTTCAGAATTTTCAGGTTCATCTCAATGCAGACTGTTGCAGATGCAAAAAAAATGATCGAACTCGGTGCCAGTGAAGAGAAGGTAAAAGCCCTGGGGAATTTAAAATATGACGCGGTACTGCCTGACATGGTCGGCTGGGAACATGAACAGCGGCCAACCTCATTTTACAGGCAGCAATTCGGCATATCTCCTGAAAAGGTTGTCTGGATAGCAGGTTCCACCCATGCAGGTGAAGAAGTGGCAATATTGTCATCCTACAAGCGTCTTTCTCTGCTTTTCCCGGACCTGTTTCTTGTTGTGGCACCTCGGGATATTGAAAGGGCAGGTGAAATAAAAGAGATAGCATCTAAGCTGGGACTGACTGTCAGGCTTCGCTCCGCCCCTTTTAAAGACGAGGATTTCCCCGGCGCCCCGTTGCTTATACTTGATACCATGGGTGAACTTTCACGCATGTACAGCTTTTGTAATATTGCATTTATTGGAGGCAGTCTGGTCCCGGATGGTGGGCATAACCCCCTTGAACCTGCGGCCTTTGGTAAACCTATACTCTTTGGGCCGTACATGGACGATTTTACAGAAATATCAGCCGACCTGCTGGAAAAAGATGCTGCAATTGTCTGTCATGATGAAGATGAAATTTTTGAAATATTAAAAGAACTTCTTGTTAACGGTTCGCTCAGAAAAAAAATGGGGGCAGGGGCCCAGGAACTGGTCCTTCAGCACCGTGGTGTCACAAAGCGCCACATCGAAATCATCCGGTTCATCATAGATTCGAAACAGCAGCTCAGTTGAAACACTCCCCCGTTAATATCTCCTCCTTCGGGAGGATCGATCTTTAAAGGGCATGTCACTCTTATTTCTATTCCTGCTGCGATGCATACCCTTCAAGGTCTGAAAACGTTCAACTCCGATAATGTCCCGCATTTCAATGAGCAAGCCGAAACGGGCTTTTGATAATTCTGTTCTGGCTTTTTCAAGTCTGTCATAATGTTCATTAATCCTGGCTTTATTTGTATCCTGCCTGTCAAGTGCAAAGTCAAGTTCCAACCGCTCCTTCTCAACTGCACTTTTAAGATCTATCATTTTCCTGCGCCCTTCGATGTATTTTTCATCCAGCCGACTTTACTCACTGTCCGTCAATTTAAGTTCGTCAGCCATTGAGCTGTCATTCCACCATTTGCCATGCATCATCTCCTGCGCCACAACGGTTGCAGGCAGAAAAACAACGAGCAGTAATAATGCAAACCATGCTTTTGTTCTTAACATTGCTTTATACCTCCTTGATTAAAATATTTAGATTGAAGATCTTCTTGTATATCAGGGATCATGAATTGAAAAAAATCCTCATCAAAACCGCCGGTATCTCCAGTAATTTCATATAAGGTTTCGGAAAGGGGATTTTCCACCATCTCAGAAATTTCTTCCATCAGGTATTCATCTTCCAGCAGTAGTTCCGTACTCTGGTAAGGGGTCAGTCCTGGTGACATTGATTCCATGCCGAGGAAATAAAAGAAAAGTACCAGGCCGGCCATAGCTGCAGCTCCAAAAGTCGGCAGCCAGCTTGACTTATGATGT